>NZ_JBSWXV010000006.1:0-221085 GCF_056160765.1 Microbulbifer sp. ABE4_465 | reverse complement strand
TATTGCTTGATCGAATTTTTAAACAACTCAGCGTGGCGCTCGGCCCTCACTGTGGGATGCGCATTTTACACATCCAATCTGCTGAAGCAAGCGCTTTTTGCAGACTTCTTTGAAGCGCGAAACCGTTATAAATCAACGCTTTCTGGCCTCTCGACCACCGCCCTGGGTGACCGCTGAAGTGGCGCGCATTATAGCGACCTCCTCGACCTTGGCAAGCGCTTTTTGAAATTCTTTTCGGAGTAAAACTCTCAGAAAATCAAAAGCTTATCTTGCCACCTCGCCGCTGTTTGCGTTGCCGCTCAAGCAGCGAGGGCGCGAACTATACGGGGGTGGCGGAGGGCACGCAAGAGGTTTTGTGAAGTTTTTTTGGTTGGAGGTTTTGGGTGCCAGGAATGAAGCTTTTGTGGGGTTCGCCTGGGTCAGTTCGCTACCCGTAGAAAGCTGATGCCCAACTCAACGGCAAACCCAAAATCGGCTTCGTCCTTTTGTAAATAACTTAAGCCGAGGAAGCCGCCTCCGGGCGGGATGGACTTGAAACACGCTTAGGCGCGTCTCAACCCTACGGGCTCGGCTGCGCTTCGGTCTCAACTCGCTTGCGCGAGTTGATCGAACCCGCGAGGCTTCTCACCCTCCCTCACCGCCATACAAAAAAGGCCCCATGCTTTCGCATGGAGCCTTTTTTGTATGGCGGTGAGGGAGGGATTCGAACCCTCGATGAGTTTAACCCCATACGCCCTTAGCAGGGGCGCGCCTTCAGCCACTCGGCCACCTCACCGTATAACTTTCCGCCCTGCTTTAGCAGGGCCACAGCAACTTCGAACAATTGATCTTGGCTGCTGAAAGTGAGCGGCATCATACCAACGGCGAAGCAAAAATCAATGGGGAATCAATAACTTTTTGGGATTTCTTCACCGGCGTTCACAAATCATACAGGCACAAAAAAGGCCGCTCTGCGGCCTCTTTCTCATCGACGAAAACTGTCATTCAAGACACTTCTCAGTCGGCACTGCCCTCACTGGAGGACTGCTTTTCACGCTGAATGCGCTGATAGATCTCTTCACGGTGAACCGCTA
The DNA here is from genome assembly GCF_056160765.1 of Microbulbifer sp. ABE4_465. NCBI lineage: Bacteria > Pseudomonadati > Pseudomonadota > Gammaproteobacteria > Cellvibrionales > Microbulbiferaceae > Microbulbifer > Microbulbifer sp. ABE4_465. The sequence continues at coordinate 220,012 of NZ_JBSWXV010000006.1, read as the reverse complement.
CTTCTTTCGGCGCATTGACTCCGATACGTACCTGGTTGCCTTTCACACCCAATACGGTAACCGTCACATTGTCACCAACCATCAGTGTTTCACCGATACGGCGGGTTAAAATTAACATTACCTACTTCTCCTTGATCATCCTGTGATTTGGTACGACCGGTTATCCCTGGCCCGCACCTTGGGCCATAATAACCCGAGATTGCTGCAAACCGAGAATCTTGTCCGTCACTTTATTCAGTATTGCCCAGACGCAGAAAATCTCAACACGTCGTACCGTGCGCCAAACAACCGAATTGCTATGGTCGCCGGCGGTATCCATCACTCTGGTTATAGTTACGCAGAGGCCTTGGGTTCCGAGAGTTCAAATGCGCTGTGGAGCGCACGCACTGCGAGCTCAAGGTAGCGCTCATCGATGATGACCGAAATCTTGATTTCGGACGTGGTAATCATTTGGATGTTGATGTTGTCTTCACCCAGCGCCTCAAACATGCGCGAGGCAACATTGGCATGCGAACGCATACCAACACCGACAATGGACACCTTGGCAATCTTGTCGTCAGACACCACCTCTCGAGCACCAAGCTCACCCGCCACCCGCTCCAGAACCTTGCGGGCTTTGCCCAGGTCATTGCGGTGTACGGTAAAGGTGAAATCGGTGGTGCCGTCGATCGCGCTGATATTCTGCACAATCACATCGACTTCGATATTTTCAGCACCCACCGGCGCCAGGATGCGGCAAGCCACCCCGGGGGTATCTGGCACACCGCGGATTGTCAGTTTTGCCTCATCGCGGTTGAACGCTATGCCGGAGACTACAGGCTGTTCCATATCGCTCTCTTCCTCATCCAGACTAATCAGTGTGCCGTTGCCGTCCTCAAATGTGGAAAGGACACGCAGGGGGACTTTGTATTTACCCGCAAATTCAACCGCGCGGATCTGCAATACCTTCGAACCCAGGCTCGCCATTTCCAGCATTTCCTCGAAGGTAATGCGGTCGAGACGGCGAGCACTGTCTACAACTCGTGGGTCAGTGGTGTAAACACCATCAACATCGGTGTAAATCTGGCACTCGGTGGCATCGAGGGCAGCGGCAAGGGCAACACCGGTGGTATCGGAACCACCGCGACCGAGGGTTGTGATATTGCCTTCGTCGTCGACCCCCTGGAAGCCCGCAACAACGACCACTTTCCCAGAGTCCAGATCCCGTCGCATGCGCTCCACGTCGATGCGCTGAATACGGGCCTTGGTATGTGCGTTATCCGTGAGAATCTTGACCTGACCACCGGTGTAAGAACAGGCATCGTACCCGCGCTTTTTCAGCGCCATGCTCAGCAGTGCAATGGTGACCTGTTCGCCGGTGGAAACCAGTACATCCATCTCCCGGGGGTCCGGGTTTTCCTGGATCTGGCTCGCCAGGCCGATAAGACGGTTGGTTTCTCCGCTCATGGCGGACAGCACGACGACCATATCGTGGCCCTGGGCCTTGAAGCCCGCCACTTTGTCGGCCACAGCCTCAATACGCTCGATGGAGCCTACCGAAGTGCCGCCGTATTTCTGCACGAACAAACTCATCGCTCTAGTGTTTCCTTACTACCTGACTATCTACCTGAGTGCGCGGTACCAGATCCGCAGGAGCCGCGCACTAAATCACCAATCTTCGGGCAAATCAACTGAAAAATTGCGAGTTGTAGCCAATAAACTTCATCTGATTGCCCGGCGCCGAAATATTCGGCGCCTGGTTTCACTTGATATTGCTTTCCACCCACTGGGGAATGGCTTTGAACAGCGCTGGCAACGCCGCCACGTCGGTGCCACCACCCTGCGCCATATCCGGGCGACCGCCGCCCTTCCCTCCGAGCTCACCGGCGGCATACCGCATCAGGTCACCCGCTGCCAGTCGACCAGTGAGATCCTTGGTAACCGCGGCAACCAGCGCTACCTTGTCGTCGCCTGGCGCCGCCAACAACACTGCACCGCTACCCAGTTTGTTTTTCATCTGGTCAGCCAGGTCACGCAGGGATTTGGCGTCCGCGCCATCAATCGATGCGGCGAGCAACTTGATACCAGCCACCTCCACAGCCTGACTGGAGAGGTCTCCACCAGCACCACTGGCAAGCCGGGTCTTCAGGGTGGCCAGGTCTTTTTCCAGCTTGCGGTTATTGGCGAGTAACTGCTCCACCTTCTCCGCCAGATTTTCCGGACGCGCCTTGAGCAGTGCCGCCGTGTGATCCAGACGCTGCTGGGCCTGATCAAACAAGGCCAGAGCGTGGGCACCGGTTACAGCTTCGATTCGACGCTGGCCCGAGGCAATACCACTTTCCGCCACAATACGTAGCAGACCGATATCACCAGTGCGCTCTACGTGGGTACCGCCACACAGTTCCACGGAGAATGCACCGCTATCGTTGCGCTCCCCCATGGTCAGAACACGTACGGAATCACCGTACTTCTCACCGAACAATGCCATGGCACCTTTGGCCTTGGCGGTTTCAATATCGGTTTCTTCGGTCTCCACCGCGGTGTTCGCGCGGATCTGACTATTTACCAGCGCTTCGATCGCACGCAACTGCTTACTGGTAACCGCTTCCGGGTGGGAGAAGTCGAAGCGCAGGCGCTCGGAATCCACCAGGGAGCCTTTCTGGGTGACGTGATCGCCGAGAACTTTGCGCAGTGCCGCGTGCAGCAGGTGCGTGGCTGAGTGGTTGAGCGCGGTGGACTGACGCACATCACCGGCAACTTCCGCAGTAACCTGATCACCAACCGCCAGATTGCCGGACAGCAGTTTGCCCTGGTGCAGATGGTGCGCGCCGTGCTTGATACAGTCGCCCACTTCAAAACGGCCGGAATCGGACTGCAGATATCCGCTGTCGCCAACCTGACCGCCGGATTCGGCATAGAAAGGTGTGCGGTCCAGGACGATATCTGCAGACTCGCCCTCTTCAATGCTGTCGACCAGCTCGCCATCTTTAATGATGGCAACCACCTTGCCCTGTTCGCTAACGCGGTCATAACCGAGAAACTCGGTAGCGCCTTCAAGATCCAGATTGTCGGTGTAATCCTGCTTGAATTTGCCCGCCGCACGGGCGCGTTCGCGCTGGGCGTTCATGGCTTTTTCGTAACCAGCCATATCCAGGGTCAAGCCGCGTTCGCGGGCGATATCCTGGGTAAGATCCGTGGGGAAGCCGTAAGTATCGTGCAGGGTAAAGACCAGCTCACCGGGCACTTCGGAGCCATCGAGTGACGCCAGCGCCTCATCCAGCAATGCAAGACCTTTATCCAGGGTCTTCGCAAACTGCTCTTCTTCTTTGCGCAGCGCCTTTTCGATCAGCGCCTGCTTCTCTTTCAGCTCCGGATAGGCTTCGCCCATCTCCGCGACCAGAGCGGCTACCAGCTTGTAGAAGAAAATATCCTTGTGCCCAAGCTTGTGCCCGTGGCGAACCGCGCGACGAATAATGCGGCGCAGCACGAATCCGCGGCCCTCATTGGACGGCATGACACCGTCGGCGATCAGGAAAGAACAGGAGCGGATATGGTCCGCAATTACCCGCAGAGACTTCTCTTCGGTATCGCCACAACCAACGACTTCCCCGGCGGCATTGAGCAGCGCCTGGAACAGGTCGATTTCATAATTGGAGTGCACACCCTGCATAACCGCAGCGATACGCTCCAGCCCCATACCGGTATCCACAGACGGCTTGGGCAGCGGGTGCAGCTCGCCATCGGCGGAACGCTCGAACTGCATGAATACGAGGTTCCAGATTTCGATATAGCGATCGAGATCGTCGTTTTCGGAGCCGGGAGGACCGCCGGGCACGTCGGCGCCGTGATCATAGAAAATCTCGGAGCTGGGACCGCAGGGGCCGGTATCGCCCATCTGCCAGAAGTTGTCTTCATCCAGACGGGAGAAGCGGTCGGCACTAACGCCCACTTCTTTCAGCCAGATATCGGCGGCCTCGTCATCACTGATGTGAACGGTTACCCACAGGCGCTCTTCCGGCAGGTTCAACTCTTTGGTCAGAAACTGCCAGGCAAACTGGATGGCTTCGCGTTTGAAGTAATCGCCGAAGCTGAAGTTACCCAGCATTTCGAAAAAAGTGTGGTGACGGGCGGTGTAACCGACGTTTTCCAGGTCGTTGTGCTTACCGCCGGCCCGCACGCAGCGCTGAGAGCTGGCGGCGCGAACATAGGGCCGGGACTCCTGGCCGAGGAAGGTATCCTTGAACTGCACCATACCGGCATTGGTAAACAGCAGCGTCGGGTCATTGCCCGGCACCAGGGAGCTGGATGGAACACGAGTGTGCTCCTGCTCGGCGAAATAGTTGAGAAATGCTTCGCGTATCTGTGCGCTCTTCATTCGGGCTGTGTCCACATCGTCGGTAAATTCCTGTCGGCCCCGGGTATCCCCAGGCCAACGTTTCAGTCTTGCAGGTCTTCAACAAGGCCCGCTTCTGGCAGCTCGCGCTGCGCCAGCAAATGTATGTGCAGGTGAAACACCGTCTGGCCAGCTCCGCGGCCATTGTTGATCACCAGGCGGAAGCCGTCTTCCAGTTGGAGACGCGCCGCCATTTTTGAAGCCACCCACATCAAATGGCCGAGCAGCGGCACATCTTCTTCGCGGGCATCCGCCACGCTAACCAGTGGCTTGCGGGGAATAATCAGCAGGTGGGTGGGCGCCTGGGGAGCACGATCCTTGATGACGATACAGTGATCGTCTTCATACAACCGCGGGGCAGGAATTTCCCCGGCAATAATGCGGCTGAATACACTGACTTCTTCCATGCCTTTCCCCAATGCCCACAAATACCGCTAACGATTACTTGTCCAGCTTTTCGTCCACGGTCAGCTGGCGCGCTTCAGACTCCAGCATCACCGGGATGCCGTCGCGTACCGGATACGCCAAACCGCTGGCCTTACACACCAGCTCCTGCGCCTCTTCGTGATACTCGAGAGGGGCCTTGCTGACTGGGCAGACCAGTAAACTCAGTAATTTCTTGTCCATGTCGATCTCGGTGTTTCACTCAGATGACGCCCGCCGCCCTGAAAACGGGATGCCCCGGGGCTTGGCGGGCAAAAATGACCGCGTATGGTACAACGCTTTTTCGGGCTTTTCACGAATGACGGGAGAATTCCGCGGCCACTGGTTTGACCGCGGGCAGGAAGGGCTAGGGAACCTCTGATCAAGTCCGTGATGCCTCAGGCTTTCAGAGCGATTCACAATCAAGGCGTGGCTTCGCAGGAATGTCTAGACCTTTCAAGAAGTCACAACGCAGAGTATGAATCGCTCTGAAAGCCCCGTAGGGCGCGACCTGAAGACAGCATCTGCTGCGTTGCAGCTCTTGTAAAGGGCCAGCCATTCACTGCGAGCTGCGCCTAACAGCTACTGCCTTCAGGTCACGCTGAGGCATTACGGACTTGATCAGAGTTTCCCTAGGCGCCTGGCAACGGGATAGCTAGAAGCTGCGGCAGGCGGATACCGCCTTGCGCCAGCCATCGAGATGAGACTGGCGAGTCTGGGCGGACATCTGTGGCAGAAAGTCCTGCTCGATGTCCTGCAGGCACTCGGGAAGCGCATCGCTCTCCCACAGGCCGGCACCGACACCCGCGAGCAAGGCGGCGCCAACGGCGGTCGATTCTATCTGCCGGGGCCGCTCCACACGCAGGTTGGAAATATCCGCCTGGAACTGCATCAGGAAATTATTCGCGCTGGCGCCGCCATCCACTCGCAGGCACTGCAACTCGACCCCCAGGGCCTGGGCCATCAGCTCTGCCAACTCGTGACTCTGAAAGGCAATGGCTTCGAGCGTGGCGCGGACAATCTCTGCCCGCCCTGCACCCCGGGTGAGACCGAACATGGCACCGCGGGCATCGGCATCCCAGTGTGGCGCCCCCAAACCGCTGAAGGCGGGCACCATATACACACCTCGGGTGTGCGGGATGGACTGGGCCAGCTGCTCAGAATCTGCCGCCTGCTGAATAACCCCCAGGTCATCCCGCAACCACTGTACCGCCGCACCGGCATTGAATACCGACCCTTCAATCGCAAATTGCGGCTGACCGTCTGCACCACAGGCAATGGTGGTGAGCATGCCATCCGGCACCAGCGGGCGGCGCTTGCCGGCACTGGCCAACATAAAACAGCCGGTGCCGTAGGTATTTTTCATACTACCCGGCGCAAAACAGCCCTGCCCGTATAGCGCCGCCTGCTGATCGCCCGCGACCCCAGCGATGGGCACCCGGGCACCGAAGAAAGCGGTGGGATCGGTAGTGCCAAAGTCACCGGCGGACGGGCGGATTTCCGGCAGTATGGAAGCGGGGCAATCGAACAGTTCCAGTAACTCGCTGTCCCACTGGTGGCGATCCAGGTCGTACAGCAGGGTTCGGCTGGCGTTGGTATGATCAGTGAGGTGCTGGCGTCCACCGGTGAAGCACCAGATCAGCCAACTGTCGATGGTGCCGAAACAGAGATCCCCGGCCTCGGCTCGGCGATGTAGCTCCGGCGACTCGCGAAAGATCCAGCGCAGCTTGCTGGCGGAGAAATAGGCATCCAGCAACAGACCGGTTTTGGCGCGCACCATGGGCTCGGCCCCTGCCCTGCGCAATTCATTGCAGATTCCGGCCGAGCGCCGGCACTGCCAAACGATGGCGGGATGCACTGGCTCGCCGGTCGCTCGATCCCACAGCACTGTAGTCTCGCGCTGATTGGTAATCCCCAGCGCACTCAGCTCGGACGCCTCAATGCCCGCCCGCTGCATCGCCGCCGCGCACACCTTCAGGGTCACCTGCCAGATCTCACTGGCATCGTGCTGTACCCAACCGGGCTCGGGGTAATACTGGGAAAATTCCGAATAACTGCGGCCGCGCAGCTTGCCATTGGTATCGAAGATAAAGGCGGTGGTACCGGTAGTACCCTGGTCGATGGAGAGAATCATGAAAGCGCGCCAGATCCGGGGTCGTTCTGTTTATGGATGGTTATTCACAAAACAACAGCCCCACTAGGCCTAGTGGACTCCGGCTGAACTAGTGCCAGTATATACGACGCGACAAGTCGACTCAGTCTTGCGGCCGGTTCAGCTCTTCAATGGCGTACTGGATCGCATCGCCATAGAAACCGCGGTAGGCCAGATACCGCTGGCGCCGCGCGCGCTCCTTCAACAATTGCTCCCGCGGCAGCGAGTCGTCGACGGGGCGGCGAAACTTGCGCTGCAATTGCTCCAGGGCAAGCTCGAACCAGTCCATTTCCTCCTGCAGCTTGTCCATCGCCTCCAGGGCCAGCACCCCGCGAATTCCACGGATCTGCAATTCCTGCCGGATTCGCAGCGGCCCCTGCCCACGGTTTACCCGGGAGCGGCAGAAGGTCTCGGCAAAACGCCGGTCACACTGGTAGTTCAGCTCCTGCAGCCGCTGCAGCACGCCGTCAAAATCTGCATCGGGGTGCTTTCGCGCGAGCTTCTGGCGCAGCTCTTCGCAGGAGTGCTCGCGGCGGGCAAGTAGATCCAGCGCGTGATTGAACAGCGCCTGGAAAGCATCGGCAGGTGTTTTATGGGGCTGAGGGGCAGGCGATGAGGGCGAGGCGTCTGAAGAGGGGCCTGAGGAGAAGTCTGGCGACGGGAAGTCGCAGTCTGCACTGCCCCCGTCGCCATTGGGATTGCGAAAGAAAGACAAGATCAGTCTTCCGCAGCTTCCACTTCTTCGGCCGGAGCCGGAGTCACGTCACCGAGCAACTGGGCGCGCAGCCCGGATTCGATCTCGTTGCGGATATCTTCGTTCTCTTTGAGGAACTTCACCGCATTGGCCTTGCCCTGGCCGATCTTGTCACCCTTGTAGCTGTACCAGGCGCCGGCCTTGTCGACCAGGCCCATTTTCACGCCGTAATCGATAATCTCGCCCAACAGGTTGATGCCCTGCCCGTACATGATCTGGAACTCGGTCTGCTTGAACGGCGGTGCCACCTTGTTCTTCACGACCTTGACCCGGGTCTCGTTACCCACCACCTCATCGCCTTCCTTCACGGAACCGATACGACGGATGTCGAGGCGCACAGAAGAGTAGAACTTGAGCGCGTTACCGCCGGTGGTGGTTTCCGGGGAGCCGAACATCACACCGATCTTCATACGAATCTGGTTGATGAACACGCACAGGGTGTTGGTGTTTTTGATGTTACCGGTCAGCTTGCGCAGGGCCTGGGACATCAGGCGGGCCTGCAGGCCTACGTGGGAATCGCCCATTTCGCCTTCAATTTCCGCGCGCGGCGTCAGCGCCGCTACGGAGTCGACCACCAGTACATCTACGGCACCGGAGCGCACCAGCATATCCGCCACTTCCAGGGCCTGCTCACCGGTATCCGGCTGGGAAACGATCAGCTCGTCTACGTTCACGCCCAGCTTCTCGGCGTAGATCGGGTCCAGTGCGTGCTCCGCATCCACGAAGGCACAGGTGCCACCTTTGCGCTGGGCTTCGGCGATCACCTGCAGGGTCAGGGTCGTTTTACCAGAGGATTCAGGACCGTAGATCTCGACAATACGACCGCGCGGCAGGCCGCCAATACCCAGTGCCACGTCCAGACCAAGAGAGCCGGTGGAGATCGCCGGGATGCGTTGCCGCTCCTTGTCTCCCATACGCATGACGGTGCCCTTGCCGAACTGGCGCTCGATCTGAGAGAGCGCTGCCTGTAAAGCCTTGTCTTTGTTGGAATCCATGACCTTTCCCATATGTACCTGAAATTTGGTGAGTAATGACTGCTATGGAAAGGGAGCTTAGAGAAAAATTACTGTATAAGCAACCAGTAATCGGGAATGGCGGGTATTCGACGGGCCAGGATAGAAAACCTGGCACAGCAGTACCGGACAAACGGGAATGAGGGTCAGGCTGGGTGACTGCGGGTAATGGCCAGCAAGCCCTGCAGGGCTTCGTCTACGGTTTGCAACTGAATGGCAGCGCGGTTGCCGGTGAAGTGCATTTGCCGGGCCTCGACGGACAGAGGTTCCTGCCCCTCCCCGTGTGCCCAGGCAATCCACACAGTACCTACCGGCTTATCTTCACTGCCGCCATCCGGACCAGCGATACCGCTCACCGCCACGGCCAGATTGGCATCCAGGCGATTGAGTGCCCCCACCGCCATCTGCCGAACCACCGGCTCGCTGACCGCGCCGGCGGTATCAAGGTCTCGCTGATCGACGCCGAGAAAGCTGCGCTTGATTCGGTCTGCATAGGATACAACTGCGCCATCAAACCAGACCGACGAACCGGCAACGGAAGTTATCGCTGCGGCAATGGCGCCACCAGTGCAGGACTCGGCAGTGGTCACTTTCCAGCCAAGCCGGACCAGCTCTTCGCCGAGTTCTGCCGCTAACGCCATTCGCGGATCCGTGTCGCTATTCGCCATAAACTTCTGTTCCGCCTCACAGACACACTTCTGCCAGCCCTACCGCAACGGCTCGAGCAGACCATTCAGATACTGGGTTTTACCGCTGTCGTCCGCAACCCGGAAACCGGTTGCCAGCTCCCCGGTGACACACTGGAAGCGCACGGACGAAGGCAGAAGTACCGGGCGTTTGTACTCCACACTCAACCGGAACTGCTGCGGCAGCCCCGCGCCTTTCTCCAACGAGGCAAGGCAGGCTGCTTTGGTCCACATACCATGCACAATGGCACTGGAAAAGCCAAACAGCCGCGCCGAAGACGCGAACAGGTGAATGGGATTCCAGTCACCGGATACCCGCGCGTAGCTGCGGCCAGCAGCCTCCGGAATAGCCCACGCCTCTGCACTGCCAGCCGCCATATCGGGCATGACTCCCGGGAAGGCAGCAAACCCGGACTGCAGGGGCTTGTCTTTACCGCCGTGACGCGCACGGCTCAACATCACGCTTTCGCACTCCCACACAAGGTCGCCCGCGACACTGACCCGGGTAACCAGCGCGAACTCATAACCGCGTTTGACCGCCACCGGTGACAGCAGATCACAGCGAATATCCAGCGCTTCGCAGGATTCGACAGGGCGGTGTTGGGTTATCTGGTTACGCAGGTGGACCAGACCGAGAATGGGGAAGTGAAATGCATCGGAAACCAGTAATTTCAGATGCAGTGGCATAGCCAGAACAAACGGATAAGTGGCCGGCAGCTGGCTACCAGCGTTAAAGCCACATACCTCGCGATAGGCGCGCACACGCTCGGCATCGACTCTCTGCCCGCGCAGGCTGACACTGGCCAGAACTGCTGGCCCCTGGGCGGCCGAAGCCCCCTTTTTGCGAGCCGTCAAAGCGCGGAAATACAGAGGAAGTATGGCCGGGCAGGCGCTCAGCTCAATCTGCAGGGGTGAAGACCGGTCGGTTGCCTTGGGCACAGCGTTAAGTCTCGGCATAAATCTATTGGCTCCAAATGATACCTCGCGACAGAGCGATAGACCAATCAGTCATATCATCCTGTCAAGCCATTATCTTGCCCCCGATTCATGCCGAAACGATGACAGAAGGTTGCAGGATCAACTTTCCGGCAGTTCGGTGACCCCCATATTGAACAGGGTAAAGCCGAAAATATCCGCGTACTGTTCGATGGTCTTGGAAACCGGGGTTCCGGCACCGTGGCCTGCGTTGGTTTCGATCCGAATCAGTGTAGGCGCAGCACCCGCCTGCTTGCTCTGCAATTCTGCGGCAAACTTGAACGAGTGTGCCGGTACAACGCGGTCATCGTGATCCGCCGTCGTCACCAGAGTCGCAGGATAGCTGGTATCGGCCTGCACGTTGTGTACCGGCGAATAGCCTTTCAGGTACTGGAACATTTCTTCACTCTGCTCCGCAGTGCCGTAGTCGTAGGCCCAGCCGGCACCAGCGGTGAAGGTGTGGTAACGCAGCATGTCCATCACGCCCACCGCAGGCAGTGCCACTTTCACCAGGTCCGGGCGCTGGGTCATTACTGCGCCAACCAGCAGGCCGCCGTTGGAGCCACCACGAATCGCCAGATAGTCGCTGGAAGTGTAGCCCTGCTCAATCAGGTATTCGCCCGCCGCGATAAAGTCATCGAATACATTCTGCTTCTGCAGCTTGGTACCGGCGTCGTGCCAGCGTTTGCCGTATTCACCGCCACCGCGCAGGTTGGGCACCGCGTAGACGCCACCCAGTTCCAGCCACACCGCATTAGCGATGCTGAACGACGGGGTCAGGCTGATATTGAAACCGCCGTAGCCATACAGGATGGTCGGGTTCTTGCCGTCGAGCTTCAGGCCTTTCTTGTGGGTAATCATCATCGGCACCTTGGTGCCATCCTTGGAGGTGTAGAACACCTGCCTGGACTCGTAGCCCGCCGGGTCAAACTGTGCACCGGACTCGCGGTACACACTGGACTCCCCCTTCTTCACGTCGAACGCGAAAATGGTGGACGGGGTTTTGTAGTTGGTGAAGGAGTAGTAGAGGGTCTCGTCTTCGTACTTGCCGCCCAGGGAAGAGGCGCTACCGGGACCCGGCAAGGCAATTTCACGTACCTGCTTGCCGTTGTAATCGTACTGATACACCTTGGACAGGGCGTCCACCATGTATTCTGCGAACAGATAACCACCACCGGTTGAGGCGGTCAGTACGTTTTCGGTTTCACCGATAAAGTCCTGCCAGTTTGCCGGAGCCGGATCTGCCGCATCGACGGTGACGATCTTCTTGTTGGGCGCTTCGCGGTTGGTGACCAGGAACAGTTTGCTGCCCTGGTTATCGAGCACGTAGGTATCGGAATCGAAATCGGTCAGCACCGGCACCAGCGGCGCATCGGCCTTGGACAGATCCTGGATAAACAGGTCATTGCCTGAGGTTGACGTCGCCCCGGAAATCACCAGGAAGCGGTCATCTTCAGTGACATAACCGGAAACGTAGCGGCGCTTCTCTTCCTCGCTACCACCAAATACCAGAGCGTCCTTGGACTGAGGCTGGCCGAGTTTGTGGTAGTACAGCTTGTGCTGGTCGGTTTTCGCCGACAGTTCGCTGCCTTCCGGCTTGTCGTAGCTGGAGTAGTAGAAACCTTCGTTGCCTTTCCAGGAAATACCGGAGAACTTCACGTCCACCAGCGGCTCTTCGAGCACCTTCTTGGACTCCGCATCGATGATGTAGATTTTGCGCCAGTCGCTGCCGCCTTCGGATACGGAATACGCCGCGATGGAGCCGTCTTTGGAGAATTTCAGGGTCGACAGTGACGTGGTTCCGTCTTCACTGAAAGTATTCGGATCGAGGAAGATTTCCGCTTCGCCATCGCCCTTCTTGCGCCACACCACGTACTGATTTTGCAGGCCATCGTTGCGATAGAAGTAGGTGTAGTCACCCTCAGTGAATGGGGAACCCACTTTCTCGTAGTTCCACAGCGCTTCCAGGCGCTGCTTCAGGCTATCGCGGTAAGAAATCTGATCCAGGTAGCCGAAGGTGACTTTGTTCTGCGCCTTGACCCAGTTTTCAGTCTCTTCACTGCGGTCATCTTCCAGCCAGCGGTAGGGATCCACCACCTGAGTACCGAAATAGGTATCCACCACGTCATCCTTGCGGGTCTGCGGATAGGACAGTGCAGATGCGACGGTAGAAGCCGCACTCGCAGTCTCAACTTCACTCATGGACGTCTCTTTTTTACTCGCATCCGGGGATTCCCCCGCGCAGGCCGCCAGTACACCGGCCACCGCCAGGATAGTTATTTTTTTCACGTTCGGGACTCCTTCCGGTCGTTAACAGGAACATAGGTAAGCCGTCTAGGAAACCCAATTCGCGCCAGCAGATCAAGGTATTGAATCCACCGGCCCACAGCCCACATATTCGGCAAGAAATTCACCCCAATGAAGAATTAAAACCCGGAAAAAGCCAAGCTTAAAGATTAATTGTCTGCGATATTTCCTAAGTCAGCATCAACCAGCACACCCCGGCAATAATCAGGGAGGCCAGCACACTGAGCATGGCCCCTTCCCGTACCATTTCCTGGATGCGAATTTTGCCAGTGCCATAGGCAATCGCATTGGGGGCGGTGGCCACCGGTAACATAAACGCACAACTGGCACACATGGCTGCGGGGATCATCAACACCATCGGATCGAAGCCGGCACTTGTGGCAACCACCGCGAGAATTGGCATAAGCAACGTCGCCGTGGCGGTATTACTGGTAATTTCGGTCAGGAATGTCACCGACAGGCACAGCAGAACAAGCATCAACCACAGCGGCATGGCAGTCAGGAAGGTTAGCCCCTGCCCCATCATGTCGCTAAGTCCCGATGCAGCAAAGCCCTTGGCGATGGCAATACCGCCGGCAAACAGCAGCAGCATGCCCCAGGGGATACTTTCCGCTGTCTGCCAGTCCAACAGCCGGCCCCCTTTGCCGTTGGGTACCAGAAACATCAATACCACCGCCGCCAGCGCCACGGTACTGTCGCCCGCATCGGGCACACCCAACAGTTCACTCCAGCCCCCGAACGGTTCGTTGCGGGTTACCCAGAACAGAATCGCTACACCAAATACCGCAAGAGTGCGCACTTCTTCAGGGCGCCAGTCCCCTACTTTTGGTGTCTCCAGAGATTTGTGCAGTTCAATCCCGCGGGTTAACCACAAAGCCATTAATGGGAGAGTGATCAAAACCACCGGCAAACCTATTTTCATCCAGCTGGCAAAGCTGAATTCACGGCCGGTGACCTCTTCATAGATCCCCATAAAGATGACATTCGGTGGCGTCCCAAGAGGACTGCCAACTCCGCCGAGGCTCGCCGCGTAGGCGATTCCCAGGATAAGCGCGACGGTAAGGCGATGATTATCCGCACGAGAAAGAATGGCGAGGGCGATGGGCAACATCATCAGTGTGGTGGCGGTATTCGAGATCCACATACTGAGCAGCCCCGCCGCAAGCATAAAGCCCAGCACGAGTCGACGCCCGCTGGAAATACCCACAACACGCAACATATACAGGGCCAATCGCTCATGGGCGCCACTTTTCTCCAGTGCCTTGGACAACATAAACGCGCCCATCAGCAAAAGAATCACATGACTGCCGAACGAGGATGCCACCAGTTTATGGTCTGCCACGCCGAATAGCGGCAGCAACACGAATGGCACTATGGAGGTAGCGGGGATCGGGAGCGCTTCCGTCACCCACCAGATCACAGTCAGCAGCGTGATGGCCGCCGTAACCGCAGGTAAATACGCCATCCCCAGCGAGGAAAGTAGCAGGTAAAAACCTGCCGACAGTAGCGGTCCCAAGAGGATAAACAGCGTTCTCGACATGGCGATTCTCATTTCTTGTCTTATTTTTCGTACCCGGAAATTGCCAGCCGGCGATCAACCGGCTTCCGCAGCTACTGGCTCCGACTCAGACATACTCGCGTCCGCGCAATCTGCAAGCACACGCTTGCGGAGTACCAGGCCTGGCACCTGCCAGTCGACCTTCGGTACACCAAAGGCATCACGGCGACTGATATTCCAGCAAATTACTTGCACCGAGATTTCATTTTCAGTAGTGCCGGGCGTAAATCCCAGGGTCACGAAATTGTTGTTACCTGCCGCCTGTTCACGAGCAGTCGGCTTGCCATCCTCGGGCCGCAAATAGTGCACAGGGGCCTGGATATCGTCGGTGGGGCGATCCGGAAAAATATCCGGCGTCAGCTCCCGGGTTGCGGCGGCGCTCGGGAGACAGGCCAGCGGCGAAGAAACCACCTCCACCACCTGTTTACCGCCCAGATTAAAATGGGCAAAGCGGCTAAAGTGCACATCCCCTGCCAGAATCAATACATCCTGTGGACAATCGCGCAAGGCACGCACCAGCTCCTGATATTGCCCGGTATCCGCCAGGGAATGATCGCCGAGCCCCAGCCGGACACGCAGAGAATTTCGCCATTCTTTCTTGCGGAATTGCCACGGTGTCAGTAACGGAGCTGGCAAAACCAGTACGCCAGGACAGTCCAGTTCCCGAAGCCAACGGGTCACTCGCGCGAAGGTCGCCTCGTCGGTAAATCGCCCGTCACGACCGGGTGCGCGCTGCAAGCGGGTATCCAGCACGAAAAAACGCAGTGATTCACCAATGCTAAATTGACTGGATGTAGGTCCCGCGGGCGCCTGGTAGGCATCGAAGAGGCGTCGGGCACACTGCTCCCAAACCTCGCGCACTTTGCGTGACCACAGAACCGGAAGAAAACCGGGGGGGTTTGGGTAATCATTCCAGAATTCGTGGTCACCGGCGAGAAAGTAGTGAAACCCAGAGCGTAACTTCGCACCCATGCCACTGCGCCAGTTTTCCCGGTACTCGGATGAAAAAACACGATTGAGCTTGCGGCGAATGGCCGCACGTGATCGCAGCAACAACGGTGAGAAGTTACGAGTACTGAAGCCGGGAACAACACTCAATCCGGTATTGGAATAGGCCGTATCCAGGTATACCTGGTCTCCACCCAGAAACGAAACCTGGGGGCGATACTGCGCAGGCAGTGCAGTAATGGATTCTGCCAGAGCCTGATTATCTGCAGGGCGGTAAAAGCAGGTGCCATACCAGACATTGAACCCCTGCGAGAGGTCCACAGGCCTGCCCTGACACTCCGCGCGGGCAAGTGCAGTTTGTGCACCGCACCGCCAAAGGGATAGCTGGTAGCGCAACCCCGGCTGTAACGCGAGATTTATTCGGGTGTAGCGCAATCCTTCGGCTGTCCGATCGAACGCTACGGGTATTTCCCGGCAACTGGACTCTGTGGCGACGGCCGCTGGCGCACCTTCGGGCTCTACCCGTAACCAGAAACGTGCGGAAGAGCCCGCTGTATAATCTTCGGTAAAATCCCCAATCCAGATCAGTCCACCACTTCCCTGGGTGTAACCGTGGGGGACAATCCTGAATCGATCACTGTCGTTGACTGCCGCAGAACCAGTGACTCCCAATCCTGACAATCTATCCCTGGCAATCCCCTGCCCCGCGAATTGAATACCCGTATCCATGCCCCAATCATTTCCCTAAGCGCATTTGTTTTATTTACGCCACGTCTGGCGCGGCCCACATGGTCGCAGAATTTTACCGGAGGTCAATCTTCCAACCGGAGAGCCTCCAAGCAGGGAAATACAGTGTGAACGGCTTTTTATTGGTCATCGTGCTTGCGGTACTGGTTTGGGTACTGCCGATAATGTGGCAACGCTGGCGACGCGGCTATCTGCGCTCACGCCCCCTGACGGCACAGCAGGAACATTTTCTTGCCAGTAGCCTGGCACTATTTCCTCACCTTCCAGCAGCACGTCAGCAAGAACTGAAGGAGAACATCAGCCTGTTTTTGCGGGATAAGGAGTTTGTCGGCTGTGATGGCCAGGAAATTACCGAGGAAATCCGCATTACCATTGCAGCACATGCCTGCCTGCTGTTGCTGGATCGCCCCAACAACTGCTACCCCGATCTGAAGACAGTTCTGGTGTATCCGGACTCCTATGTCGCGCAGGAAACACACCATCATGGGCATATACAGTCCTCTCATATGAGCGCTCGCGCTGGCGAAGCCCACTACCGCGGCCCGGTGGTATTGTCATGGGGGGATTTACAACGAGGACTGACGGAACCGCAGCAAGGACACAATGTGGCTATCCACGAGTTTGCTCACAAACTGGATGAAGAAGATGGCTATGTGGACGGTCGCCCGCCTTTTGAGAAGAGCGCCGATGGAAAAACCTGGGCACCGGTGATGCGGGAAGCTTTTGCAGAATTGCGTCAGCGGCTGCAAGCCCTACACGGCGAAGCCGAACTGACGGCAGATGGAACCTCCAAGGGCTTTTCAGATAAGCCTTCGGTGCTCGATACTTACGGCGCCCAATCTCCCGCGGAGTTCTTCGCCGTCGCCACCGAGGCGTTTTTTATCATTCCGACAGCAATGGAAGCGGCGCATCCGTCACTGTATCGCGAGATGCAAAAATTTTTCCGAACAGATCCTGCCGCATTGCTGCGTGGAAGTCGTCCGGGCGGTTGATATCGCAATTGATCGCTGGATCAGCGACTTCCACATCGACAACACCGTCGGCAAAGATACGTAAGACCTTTTCCATCCCCGTATTGCGCATGCGTGCGAGTGCAGACAGGTATTTACGGCCAATGGCAATGGGGTATCCGCGAGTGCCTGCACACACCGGCACACAGATACTATCCTCGCAGGAAGCTTCCAGCAGGCGGACGAAAGTATCCGGCTCCACAAACGGCATATCCCCCAGGCAAACAAGTACCGCTTTGGGGTTGGCGCCGGATCGCTGCAGCTGCTCCACGATATGCGCAAGGCTGGCGCCAATTCCAACCGGCCACACGGGCGCATGTAACACCTGAACCGGTAATTTTCTCAGGCCATTGGCTATCACGGGATCGCGGGCGCGCAATACCACCTGTACCGACGCATCCTCAAACGCACCGGCCGCCTCCATGGCTGTTTGTAATGTCCGCAGTAACATGGGTTCGCCGTGAATACTGGCGAGGCGCTTGTCGCTACCGAATCGATGGGAGTAACCGGCGGCTAAAACCGCGACTGAATATTCCATTTTGTTTTCTCTCATCGCATTTTTTGGTGTTCAATTTATATAGCTGCTCAGTAATCCTTCTTCCACTGCAGCTCCACACTTCCGGCACCACTTTCGTTGTTATCCGATGACTTGAAATCCAGGCGCAGGTTCTTGCGCAACTCAATCTGCATCTCCGCGCGCCAGGGGTTCAACGGGTCGGTACTGCGCTGCAACTCCAGGTAGATACGGCTGGTTATGTATTTGCCAAGGCTCAGGGAGTACTGATCCTCACCACTTTCGGTTGCTTCAGACTCGAAGTCGAGGGTATCCAGCCCCACCAGGTCGCGGGTACTGGCAAGCGGGTCGAAACCGGTGCCACCGGTCTGCAGGGTGCGTACCACGCCAACCAAGCGCACCGCCTGAAGGGGCGAAATATCCGTCAGCGATTTCCCGAACAGCAGCTGGGCAAAGATCTCATCCTGCGCCGCTGCGGGGTCTGAGCTGAACTCAATCTTCGGATCGTCGGTCGTCCCGGAGATCTCGGCGGTAATTTCGCCCTCCGCGTAGGTGTGTACCCCCTTTACATAAATTGCCGCGACATTGTTTTCAAACTGCACCTGCCCTTCCTGCAGTTCAAACTTCTTGCCCAGCAGATCAAATTTGCCACGCACAATACTGATAGTACCCGCGACCTGGGGATTGGCCGCAGTCCCGGCGATATCCACTTTACCCTTCAGCTCGGAATCAAGCCCCAGGCCACGTACATAAGACTGCTGGTCCAGCACTACCTGTATGGCCAGGTCGATGTTTTCCATCAGCGGTGGACCACTCGCCTCTTCGGTAGCCCCATCCACTTCGACCTCAATCACGTCAATTTCCGGCACGCTGCTGCCAATAAAGTGCTCCACCTGTATGGCAAGCGGCCGCAAATTGAGTGTGCCCGCCAAGCTCGCGTCTTTTGTGTCACCAGACAACCGCAGGTCGCCACTGATCGCCCCCTTGGCACCCGGCATATTCAGCAAGTGCGCATTGCGGGCCGCCAGTGAAAAATCCAGCGTGGCGGGCTCTGGCCCGTTAAAACGCACTGCGCCCTCCAGATTTACGCGCCCGCGGTCCGCATCGCGAGCGCTGGCCTCTACGATACGCCAGGCATCCGGCGCAAGCTCCGCCGCGAACATAATTTGGCGCAACCGGGTATTACTCGGACGGTGCTCGTAGTAACCATTGCGTAAATTGATGTTGCCGCGGGCGTTCGGGGCACCGCTGTTACCATCTGCGGACAGGTTGAAATCCAGAGTGCCGCGCATGGTGTGAATTTCCGGGTCGAACAGGGCACCCAGCGCCGCCAGGTCGGCCTCCCCCCTCGCATCGAAATCGATGGGCAGTGGCGGTGACTCCCCCGGGGGCTTATCGCGAAACAACTGTTCCAGAATCGGGGCGATCGCGAGACTTGCGCGTGCATCGGCGGCCTGGCGGCTACCGTGGCTGGCTTCCAACTGCATCTGCAGATCTTCCGCCACGGTTTCCCAGGTCAATGACAACACCAGGGGAGACTGGACCAGCGCATCATCCCGCAGCGCCGGCGCGCGGCCGGTTACCCGAAGCTCACCAGCAAGGTCGGGCTCACGGGGGGTACCGGACGCGGTTGCGCGCAGGGAAAGTTCACCATTTTCGGTAATATCCGCGCTCAGCCACTCCTCAAAATCCGCCAGCACAGCCTGCGCCTGCAGCTCCAGATCCAGAGCCTGCTCACTCAGGGTGCCATCGGCGGTCAACTGGTTGCGGCCCGCCCATAGCAGTTTCACCTCTGACAGAGTGATCGCCGCCTGGCCATAGCTCACATCCCCCTGTACATGCCACGGCTCCCCCTGAAATTCTCCCAGGCCGAGAATATTCACACTGGCTTCCGGCGATTTGAACGGGCCGGTGAAGTTGCCGTCGAGACTGAGCTCACCACGAAGGGAAGACGGCAGCTTTACGCCGGCAAGCTCCGCCAGCCCCAATGGGATATTGCGGCCGGCAACACTGCCGTTTGCACGCTGCGCCTTCGGCTCGACAACACCGTTCAGTTCCAGCCAGGCACTACCGCGCTGGCGCGCCTGTTCTGCGTCCTGCGCCAACGCCGCCGCTCCCACAACCCGCTCCCGCGACTGGCCCGGAGTATCCGGCGCAGGCTGATTCAAGGGGTAGTCTTCCTGCGGCTCGACCGTGTCGTCCGGGCGCAGAGACTGCTGCCGCGAATGCGCAGGTTGTCCGGCAGCGGCGTAGCCGCGATACAGATCCAGACGCAACCGGTCGAATGTGATGGCCTCTGTATTGCCTGCAGCACCGCCGCGCAGGCGATACCGGTATTCCCGGTAATCTCCATCCGAGGAGAGCTGTGCGGACATTTTCGGGTTTTCCCAGGGCCCGCTCACCGACACCACGGCATCCAGGTCGACCAGGGTTCCTGGGTCCACCGGCAATCCAAACTGCTCCGCCGGCTGCAGGCCTCGCGCAGCCACATCCAGTTGTGCCTGCAGGGCCTTGGCTTCCACATTGACTTCACCACTACCGCTGGCCCTCAGCCCCTCGCCCTCCAACAGCAGGTCCTGCACCGAAAATTTCTTCGGATTGCCGGTAACATGCCCCTGTACCCGGGCGGCAAATTCCTGATATTGCAGCGCACTCGATAGCTCTACCGCCAATTCGGGGTTGGCCCAGGCTCCTTTTGCAGAAACCTGCAAGCGCTCCACAGTGCCATCCAGTTCCGGGGGAATCTCGACGTCGCGAGTCTCCTCCAGTGCCGCGAGAATACTGCGAATTTTTGCCAGCGGAAGCTGCTCGAGCTTCGCCTTCAGGTCGATTGACTCTCCCTTGATATCCACCAGCCCAGATGCCTCCACTTCCGCGTCAGCCAGTGACAGACGCGCGCCGCGGATTTGGATATCGTCTTTCACGGTTTCCACTTCCGCGGTCAGGTGGACCGGTTGATCCTGGTAGCTTGTGCGCAACTCAACAGAGCCATCGGCATTTGGCAGGGTCAGTGGACCCTTAACCACAAGATCCGCCGATAGCCAACCACCTTTCAAATAGTCCTGAAATGGCTGGGAGATCGCTACTGGCAACCGGTCCACATTAATGCGCAGATCCATGGACTCGCTGCTTACCCGCCCTCGAACCGTGTGGCGGGTATCGTCGACGGTCAGGCTGAGATCTTCGGTGGAAACAGACCACGGCGACAGCACCAGGTCGCTTTTGCCACTCAACCCAAAGCGGTGACGCACCAATGGTACAGAGAAGCGCTCAATGGTCACCTCCAGCCGGCTTTCTCCGCTCAGGCGCAGCAGGAATTTGCCGTTGGCATCCAGCCCGTTTCCCTCCGGCAGCTGCAAGGTGCGACCGAGAAAGCCGCCAGCCAGTTCGTCCGCTGACAGAGTGAGCTGATACAGCTCTTTCGACTGCATCTGCCCATCGAGACGCACGTGGAGCTTATGGCCTTCGTGTTCGGCAATATCCAGCATCAGCTCTGACGGCTTGCCCGGCCACTGGTAGCTGCCGCGCCCATTCACCGCCACAACGGGAAAGTCTTTCAGATTACTATCGATCAGAGTCAGACGGTCGACGGCAAGTCGCTCCAGCCAGAGTGCCGGCATGGTCGGGTCGTCCATCTCTTCCGCAGCGTCCTCAACCTCCTCTTCACTGACGTGGTCCTGCAGGTATTCACCCAGCACCAGATTGTCGAACAGGAGCGACCGCGCGCTGACTTCCGGAATATGGATTTGATTGCGCAGCAGCGGGCGCAACGCGATGTGTACAGTGATATTTTGCGCTTCCAACATGGTGCGCTCTTTGTAGCGCACCTGCAGCAGCTCAAAGCTCCATTTGCCCCATTGCGGGCTTCGCAGACCTTGCTCACGGATTTCCAGATCCGGTAAAAAGTGACGTGCCACCGAAAGCCCACCACGGGTAAGCAGTTCGCGACCGCTTTCTGAGCCGAGCAAAAAGAGGCTGAGAATCAGCGGTACCAGTAACATGGCCGCAAACAAGGTCAGACGCGGCCGGTTCGACCAGAATCTGCGCCGGGGAGAACGGGCGGTTTTGGCAGGGCGGGAATCCGTCATGTTCAGAACGCCTGCCCCAAACTGACGTAGATCTGATAAGCGCTATCGTCCAGGTCTTCCCGGCGATCCAGTGGAAAGGCGATGTCAAAACGCAGCGGTGCAAAAGACGTCATATAGCGAACGCCGATACCAACCCCCCAATAGAGGTCGTCAAAACTGGGCTGCGGGTCGGCGTAGGCATTACCCCCATCCACAAACAACACGCCGCCCCAGGTTTCGGTAAACCGGAAGCGGCCTTCCACGGAAATTTCACTGAGGCCGCGGCCGCCGATGGGGTCAGACAGCGTGGGCGGCTCACCGGGAACGGTTGACGGAATCAGTCGGCGCGGCCCCAGGGCCTGATAAGCGTATCCGCGCACTGAACCACCGCCGCCGGAATAGAAGCGTTCATCCGCAGGAATATCCAGATTATCGATTCCACTGATCACACCGGCCTTGATACGCACCGCCAGTGTGGGATCAAAGCGGATATCATCGCCGGTAAGATACCCAGTGCCGACCAGGGTGTTTTTTAAGAAACGTGTACTGCTTCCCTTGAGGTCAAAGTAGGGACTGACCTCCAGAGCCACGGTGGCACCGCGACGTGCATCCAGCAGGTTGTCGGTGGTGTCGATCTTGACCCCCAGGGGGAACGAAAGCAGGTTGTAATTTTCGCTCTCTTCGCCCTCTTCCTGCACCTTACTGAACTTCAGCTCGCTGCCCACACTGAAGGTTCGGTGTTTGGTGTGCCGGCGGGAAATCGTTCCGCCGATGGTGACGGCTTCTGCCTGATAGGACTCCCGATCTTCATTGGAGGCCTCAGCGGTCGCCGCCAGGTCCTGGTCATCGCGGAAAAAGCGCGGCACCAGCAGCTCTCCCTTGAGGGACTGCGTGATTTCGCTGACTCGGGTCTCGACTTCAATCTTTTCCCCGCGCCCGAGAATATTGCGGTGCTCCCAGCCTGCAGACACGCCGGCTCCCTCATCGGAGGCGTACCCCACCCCCAGGCGAATGGTGCGATGTTTTCGCTCGATCACCAGAAAGGTGACATCAACCACTCCGTCGTGAGGCTCGGATACCTCGTCATTGGCACCGGCAATAAGGTTCGTGCGCAGCAAACGCAATTTGGCAGCGTCGAGTTTGGCTCGATTAAAGCAGTCACCGGGGGAGAGTTTCAGCCGCTTGCGCAGGTAGTCTTCATTGACACTGGTGGCACCGGCGATACTCAACTCGCCAATGTGCACTTCCGGACTCGGCGCTACCCGGTACACAAGCCGCGCCGCGTGCTCGCTGTGGATAACCGTCGCCTTGTAGTCCACATCGACATTCAACAGGCAGGCATTCTCAGCCAGGTAGGATTCGATCTTTTTGACCCCCTCGGCAACCTTGACCGCTTCCAGGGGATCCCCCACTTGCAGGCCGACACCGGGAAAACCTGCCTGCAGTCGCGCAGGCATATCAATCTCGAGGGATTTGATGCGGAACTGCCGCCCCGGCACCACGCGATACAGAATCTCCCCACCGGTGACCGACTGGCGCACCCGGCCATCGTAGTAGCCGCGCGAGCGCAGCAGTTTTTCAAGGGTGCCACGCTCATAGCGCGCGACGTCATGAGGGTCCTCATAGGACTTGAGTACACTGCTGGACTTGCGCTGTTCATTCAACTGATCTTTCAGCCAATCCTGCAGCTCGCTGTTTTCGAGCACGCGCACTTTGAACTTGGGCAAACTGTCGAAAAACGGAAGCGCAACACCGGGCTGCGGCAAGAGCAGCAGCGCCGATATCAGAATTCCGATAGCAATATGTATGAAATCCGCTCCACGAGCGGGCAAAGAATCGCGCAAGACAAAAATCCGTTTGCCAACCATCCCTACTGCGACGCCGGGAGACCCAAAAAGTTGCTTCTACCCAGGCTTATTGACCGCTTCGTGCAGGCCTGTCGGCAGGTTCCAGCAGCGGGTTGCAGTTTTTAATCACTACACGCCCCTCCAGCAGGTTGCCCTTGGAGTATTCAGAGAAGATGCATTGATTGGATTTTGGGTCGTAGTTTTCCACCCAAAGGTTGTCGTCTTTCCAGGTGGACCCCAGGTGACGCTGACCGTCAGGCACACTGATGTACATCACGCCACCGAAGCGCTTTACAAATACTTGCTCAAAATGGAAGTAGTAGGCCAGCCAACCAGCGAGAAAAATAATTGCGGCAACGATCGCCCCTTTCCCCAGACTGCCAAATCGGCTGCCGGCAAACAGGCTGAGCACCACGAGGGCGATAACAGCGGCCCAGTACAAGTAGGTAATCATGCGGATCTTCCGTGAATTTATTCGGTTTATACAGGTGGAATCACTACCCCACAGGGTAGCGCAGTTTGGCGGATAGGACATGCCAAGGGCAAGGGGAAACCGGGGTCCCGGGCCACAGAAGTCACTGCTAACCTCACCTGCCGCGCAGCTGAACACTGCGCCAACAGATAGCAAGAGTGGGGGTACCCCCGGGAGGGCTGAATCGGCCGCTCAGTTGATCCAGATCAAGTGCGGCACAGCACCACACCCTAGACTGGAGCCAGTTGAGAGGACTACAGCGCAACACCCCGTTAGAGCATGCAGTCCACGTTTATATCACTTCCTCTATCGCTCAGGAGTACGAAAATGGACGCAATGATTGATCTCTTCACCAGCTTTTCTGGCCTGCTGAGCTTGGGAATCATTGGATTTGTTTGCCTGATGGGCGGATATATCACCCGGATGGCGCTACGCAAAATGAATGAAGAATTGGCTCAGCCGGCAGCCAACTGATACAGAGGCTCTCCCCGGTGCGTATTTTTTGCACGGGATCGATCCATCTACCCCGACTGTTCGCCGGGCAAGTTCGCACTTGGCCCGGCCTTTTTCATCACCGCCCGTCCTGATATCGCCTTTAAGAGGAGATTACTCTCCGGCGAGCTCTGACAAATTCTCAAACAGCTTCAATGCTTCCGGATTCGCCAACGCCTCCTGATTTTTCACCGGTTTGCCATGCACGACATTCCGCACGGCAAGCTCCACAATCTTGCCACTGATGGTACGAGGGATATCCGCCACCTGGATTACTTTCGCCGGCACATGGCGCGGGGTGGTATTGGCGCGAATGGTGGTGCGGATTTTCTGGATGAGGTCGTCGCCCAGGGTCAGCCCTTCCCGCAGCACCACAAACAGCACTACACGCACATCATCGCGCCACTCCTGGCCGATACAGATGCTGTCCAGCACCTCTTCGACTTTTTCCACCTGCCGGTAGATTTCTGCGGTACCAATGCGCACGCCACCCGGGTTCAACACCGCGTCGGAGCGGCCGTAAATGATCACGCCACCGTGCTCGGTAATTTCCGCATAGTCGCCGTGGGCCCAGACGCCGGGCCAGTTTTCGAAATAGGCGCTGTGATACTTGCTGCCGTCCTCATCATTCCAGAAGCCGATGGGCATACAGGGGAAAGACGTGGCGCACACCAGTTCACCCTTCTCCTGCTCCACCGGCTTGCCATCGTCGCTCCACACCTGCACCGCCATACCCAGACCGCGGCATTGCAGCTCACCGGGATACACCGGCAGGGTCGGGTTGCCCAGGGCAAAGCAGGAGACAATGTCGGTGCCACCAGAGATGGAGCTCAGGCATAGATCCGCCTTGATGTCCCGATACACGTAACGGAACCCCTCGTGGGCGAGCGGCGAACCGGTGGAGAGTACCGCGCGCAGGCGCTCCAGCTTGTGGCTCTCGCGCGGCTTGCAGCCGGCCTTTTCCAGCGCGGCGATGTACTTGGCACTGGTACCGAATACGCTAATGCTTTCCTCGTCCGCCATATCCCACAGGCACTGCGCTGCCGGGTAGAACGGCGAGCCATCGTAGAGCACCAAGGTAGCGCCGCAGGCGAGCCCGCTTACCAGCCAGTTCCACATCATCCAGCCGCAGGTGGTGAAGTAAAACAGGGTGTCGTCGCGGGAGATATCCGTGTGCAGGCGGTGTTCCTTAATGTGCTGCAGCAAGGTGCCGCCCACGCCGTGCACGATGCACTTGGGCACGCCGGTGGTGCCGGAGGAGTACATGATGTACAGCGGGTGATTGAATTCGGTTTGCTCAAACGTCAGTGGGCGCGCGGGCGCAGTTCCCACAAAAGCGCCGAGGCTTACGGCGCGATCCAGGCCGTCGATATCCGATTCGGTCTGCTCCGATGAGCGCGCCACTGGCACCACCACCAGCTGCTGGATCGAATCGATCTGATCGACGATCTGCTCCAGACGCGGCAGGGAGTCGATAGTTTTGCCGTTGTAGAAGTAGCCTTCACAGGCGAACAAGACTTTCGGCGCGACCTGGCCGAAACGATCTAGAACGCCATTGATACCGAAGTCCGGGGAACAGGAGGTCCAGATGGCGCCGAGGCTGGTGGTGGCGAGCATGGCCACCACAGTGTCGATGATATTGGGCATAAAACCCGCTACCCGGTCGCCCTTCTCCACTCCGGCATTGGCGAGCGCTGCGGCCAGCCGCTCTACCCGCTCAAACAGCTGGCGGTAGCTCAATTCGCGGCGGCTGCCGTTTTCCAGGCGCTCGATCAGCGCCGGCTTGTCGTCGCGAAAACGCAGCAGGTTTTCGGCAAAGTTCAACCGCGCGTCCGGGAACCACTCGGCGCCGGGCATGGTGTCTTTCCCCAGTACCCGCTCGCCGCGCTCGCTGGCAATGACTTCGCCGAAATCCCACAACTGGCTCCAGAATGCCTCGCGGTTATCCACAGACCACTGGTGCAGGGCGTGGTAATCCGGCAGGGTTTGCTGATGCAGCTCATTTACCTGGCGGCGAAACCGGTCCATCTGGGTCGCGGCAATGGCCTCTTCCGTGGGCTGCCAAAGGGGTTGCACTGGATTGCTCATGTCAGCGGGCTCTCTCATTTTTCTGTGTCGGCATTCTGTCTGAATGGTTGACCATTATTGGCCGTCTCGCCATGTGAACAATCATGCCTTGGTCTAACACTTAAGACTAATTTAAACTTATTATTATTTAATAAGTTTTACTTAACAGATAATCAGGGCCTACACGACGCAAAACTCCAGTATGAGCACCACCATCAAACAGCTGCGCGCCTTTGTGGCCGTGGCCAGAACCCGCAGCCTGGCGGAAGCGAGCGCACAGCTGCATGTGTCGCAACCGGCCATCTCCATCGCCATTCGCACCCTGGAGGAATCTCTGGGTGGCGACCTGTTCAGCCGCGAAGGTCGGCAACTGGTACTGACACCGGAGGGCACCGCTTTTGTGGAGCGCGCCCAGCAACTGCTGCACAACTGGGACAACACTCTGGATGCGGTGCAGCAGCGTTTCCGCCTGCAGCAGGGGCAACTGTCCATCGCCGCCATCCCCGCCTTTGCCCTGAACCAGCTGCCGGAATTGCTGAAGCAATTTCACCGGCAACACCCGGATATCAATATCGTGCTGGAAGATATCGTGATGGAGCGGGTGGTGAATGCGGTGCAGGAGGGGCGCGCGGAATTGGGTTTCAGTTTTCGTCCGGACGATCTGGGCAATCTGAGCTTCACCCCCATCGGCGAAGACCGCTTTATCGCGGTACTACCGGAGGGACACAAGCTACAGCGGAAAAAACTGGTGCGCTGGCGGGACCTGGCGCAGGCGCCATTTATCGCCATGAACCGGGGCTCTGCGGTGCGCCGCTGGACAGACGCCGCGTTTGGGGAAGTGCTCCCGCGGTTATTGTGTGAAGCAAACCAGCTCAGCACCATCGGCCGGCTGGTACAGAGTGGCCTGGGGGTTAGCGCGGTGCCTAGCTTATGTGAGGAGCAAATGCGCGCGTATGGGTTGGTGTGCAAACCTCTGGCGGAACCAGTGGTAACCCATGCGGTAGGAATTCTCGCGCGGGAAGCCGGCGCCCTTTCAGCGCCAGCCCAGGCATTTCTAGCCCTGGTGTCAAACACGCACTCCTGATGGTGAGCGCACCAGCCGGCGGATATTTTGAAACAGGTCCCACGCAGTGATCGCCACCACCACGCCGATGGCCACCTGCCAATTACCCTGGCTCGGTTGCCAGAGGTCACCGCCTTGCCACTGAATGGAAAAAGGCGCCTGCAGGCCCAGTAAAAATGCCAGCAGTATCAGCCAGTAAATATTCAGCGCCCCATCCATCAGCAAACGGACACGTGTCCAGAACGGGGAAATCAATTTGTACAGCGACAGCAACACGCTGGCGCCCAGTGCAATATTGAGCCATGGCAGCAACGCCATCATCTCCGGCGAGAGGACCAGTGCGTTACTTCCGCTACTCGCCGGCAGCAGCCAGAGATCGTTCAGCCACGCCATTGCCAACAGGGTTACGACAAATTCCACCGAGGAATCAAAGCGCTTGATGCGCCGGCCGCTGTCCACCACGTTCGGCATGGAGCGGGGATTCCAGTTGGCAAATACCTGACGGTTATTCAACCCCTCCCCGATGAGATAAAACACCAGTGTGACTGCAACAAAAGAATGCACACCACTTTCGTAGAGGCCGCTAAACCAGCCAATCGCGGCAGAAAGGAGATTGGGATTTTCGGTAAAATACAGGGAGCCGACCACATCAATCGCCGTCACCACCGCGATAATCAGAAAGGTCCACTTCAGCACCTGCAGGTACAGCGGAAATAGCGGTTCACTGACCAGTGCACGGCGCGGCTGATAGGCCGCCGCCACCGACATGGGGTGTCCCCTCTGCTTTAACAGGTCGAGAATTTCCTGCTCGCTGGGCGCACGCGCCAGGGACTCTTCCAGATCATCCCGCTGATCCTGTAGATCCGACAGCAGCTCATTGCCCACATCTTCGCGCAAGCGTGCCGGCAAATAGGTACGTACGTTATCCACGTAACGCTGCAACCAATCAGTGTGTGTCGCCATTCATTCCGTCTCCACTTTCCATACTTTCCATTTTGTCCGCCAGCTGGCCAATCACGTCGTTCAGGCTCTGCCACTCACTGCGCATGGCTGCGAGTGCGATCTCGCCAGTGTCATCGATCTGATAAAAGCGTCGCTTGCGGCCCTCTTCCTGCCGCCAGTCGCTGGAGAGCAGCCCCTGGTCTTCCAGCCGGCGCAGCAGCGGGTAGAGGGTGCCTTCGTCAATCTCCAGCCCTTGCTGTGCCAGCTTCTTGCGCAGGGAGTAGCCGTAGTGCGGCTCTCCCAGCGCGAGCAATACCGCAAGGGTCAGCGCCCCACGGCGTACTTCCATCACCATCCGCTGGAGTTTTTCCGGCGCTTCTGTCATCCCGTTTCAGTCCATACTGTGCATCACACAGTAATTACTGTGCACCACACAGTAATAAAGCGCAAGTGGCAATCGCAGATTGGAACCGCGGAAGAAAAGTTACGGGCACAAAAAAACCGGCCAGAGGCCGGTTTTTCGAAAGGGGGGGGGGAGATCTACTTACTGCGCGGTCGCCCGCAACATCCAGGCAGTCTTCTCATGCACCCGCATACGGTCGCCCACCAGTGCTGCGGTAGATTCGTCATCCGCATCCTGTGCCGCCTTCAGCACTTCGCGACAGGTTTTTACCACCTGCTCGTGGCCCTGGGTGAGGATCCGTACCATTTCTTCCGCTGCGGGCACGTCCTCAACCTCTTTAATCGAGCTCAACCCGGCAAACGCTTTGTAAGTACCCGGTGCAACCACATCCAGGGTGCGGATGCGCTCGGCAATGTCGTCCACCGCGGTCGCCAGTTCGGTGTAATGCTCCTCGAACATCAGATGCAGCTCCCTGAACAGACGGCCGGTCACATTCCAATGGAAATTGTGAGTCTGCAGGTACAGGGTGTAAGAATCGGCCAGCAAGCGCTTCAATCCCTCTGCAACCTGTTCGCGATCCTTCTCATTGATACCGATATCAATATTGCTCATTAGCAACCTCTTCTTGTGGTTCGAGTTCAATCCATAAAATCAGGACATAGCTAATACTATGGTCATAATCTGGCATTCAAACCCCAGGCCCCATTGACTGTGAATATATGGTCAATAGTGCCAGCCAATTGAATTTCTCACGCTGCCGGATTATTCCCACCCGCACTCGCGATCTTTATTCTGCTCTTGCAGGTACTCCATCAGCGGCTGGAAGTAATCCACTATGGCAGAGGCATCCAGCTCACGCTGACCGGTGAGCGCTTCCATAGCGTCGGGCCAGGGTTTGCTCGCTCCCATGGCCAGCATATTGCGCAACTTCTCACCGGCCGCCTTGTTTTTGAAGATGGAACAACGGTGCAGCGGGCCGGTTTCACCGGCGGCCTCGCACAGGGCGCGGTGGAACTGGAACTGCTGGATACGCGCCAGGAAGTAACGGGCGTAAGGGGTGTTACCGGGAATGTGGTATTTGGCACCGGGATCAAAATTGGCCTCGCTGCGCTCAACCGGCGCCTGAATGCCCTGATAATCCTCTCGCAGCTTCCACCACGCCTTGTTGTAGTCGCCCGGCTGCACTTCGCCGTTGAACACCTGCCAGCGCCACTTGTCCACCAACAGGCCAAACGGCAGGAACGCAATCTTGTCCAGCGCCTGCTGCATCAGGTACCCGATATCTTTGTCTTCACCGGGAATTTCATCCATCAGGCCGATTTCTTTCAGATACTTCGGCGTGATGGACAGAGCAATGGTGTCACCCACGGCTTCGTGGAAACCATCGTTCGCGCCCTCTTTGTAAAGGAACGGCTGTTTGTTGTAGATGCGCTGATAGAAGTTGTGCCCCAGCTCGTGGTGCACGGTAATCAGGTCTTCCCCGGTTTTATTGATACACATCTTGATGCGGATATCGTCCTGGCCATCCAGGTTCCAGGCGCTCGCGTGACACACCACGTCGCGGTCCCGCGGCTGTACGAACTGAGAGCGCTCCCAGAAAGTTTCCGGCAGCGGTTTGAAGCCCAGTGAAGTAAAGAATTTCTCCCCGGCCTTCACCATATCCTTTTCGCTCATGCCGGAATCCACGACCAGCTGGGTCAGATCATAGGGTGCTTCCATGTCGTCATCTTTCACGACGTCGTAGATATTGCCCCACTCCTGAGCCCACATATTGCCCAGCAGGTGCGCCGGAATTTTGCCGGTGGCCGGCGCAACATCATCGCCATAATGTTCATTCAGTCGCGCGCGCACATGACAGTGGAGTGCTTCGTACAGGGGTTTCACTTTGTTCCACTGATTGTCCATATCCGCGGCGAAGGCATCCGCGGGCATATCGTATTTGGAGCGCCACATGACACTGAGGTTGTCGTAACCCAGCTCCTTGGCACCGGCGTTGCCAATTTCTACCTGGCGTTCGTACAAAGGCTTCATCGGCGGCGACACCTTGCGCCAACCCACCCACAGCTCTTTGAGCAATTTCGGGTCGCGGCTATTGGCCATCATCTGGCCCATTTCGGTCAGGGTGTAGCACTTGTTTTCGCCGTCGTCGCTGGCAGCAGGCTTTTCGTCACCGAGCTTGTTATCCGGACAATACTTACCCGCCCCGTACATGCCCTGCATTTTCGAGCCGATCTGAGCCAGTTCTGCGGTCAGCTTGGGGTCATTGGGTGCAGGAAAAACCAGTCCCTGTTTGAGCATGGTGAGCATGCGGCGGGTTTCCGCGTCCAGTTCGACGTCGTCAAACTTTGCCGCTTCCTGGGCCAGCTCCACTGCCATGGAGGTGAAGCGCTCCATGGCCAGTGCTTCGGTGTACTGAGAGTCCACATTGATGTAAGTGGACGCCAACCAGCTGGCATGACTCGCCTCTTCCGACATCTTGGCCAATCGCTCTTGGGCATTATCCAGAAACGCCTTGGCAGCCTCGGCATCCAGCTGGTCACCATTACCGTCCCGACCCTGATCCCTGGCAACGGTGCCCGCATCGGTGGTATCCGCGCCGTAAGCGGCCTTGGATTGTGCCGCGGGTACTGGCGCTCCGGCATCCGGGGATTCTCGGTCACACCCCGCCAGGGTGAAGGTGGCAGCGGCGATTACCAACGCGAGCTTTTTCATCGGCGTCCTCTGATCATGAGTCATTATTTGACGTTATTTGGGGCCTAGCCCGGGCTGAGTGGGCGGCAACAAGAAAAAAGTCTGTCGCGGTTTTATAGCACAGGCTTCGCCCGTGCCGAGACGTTGACACAGTTCCTCAGAGGACTTCGGCACAAAATTCCCCGTAAAGCCACTGTACTGGAGAAATATTTCGCGAACAGTCGCGACGCACACTGGAACTGCCCAAAAACCGCGCAGGCTCAAGGCGAAATAAAAGCGATGGAAAAAGACTGGAGAGGGAAATTGGAGGCAGCCCAACCAGCACACCCCCGGCACATGATGTCACTGCTACCGTTGCTCCCTTCCGGGCCTGGCGGGGTTCACAGCTGATCATTGCGAGGAGACCGGAAGGGCCGCCACAACGCTCGAGCACACAGAATAGCACTGACGCTGGTACCAGGCTGTTTACTGCAGAAAATGCAATATCAGGTACCGCTGCACTCGAAGAGGGCGCGATTATAGAGACTCCTGGCGCCAGGTTCCAGCCCCTATTTCCCCCTATTCAATCCTCCGCGGATTTTCACCCGCGCCGCTCAAATTGCCAGGGCAAAAAAGCTATACTGTGCCGCGCCCGATCTGGGCCCGCTTTCTGCGACCTTACCGAGCCCTTCGATTTAACCGAGCCACATATGCACCTATTCGTCGACAGCCTCACCAATGTGGATTTCAGTTATCTCCACCACGCCCGGGGAATTGTGGGTGAAACCTGGCTGGCCAACGCCGCGCTGGACGGCGCTCTGGATCATCAGGGGATGGTATGCGATTTCGGCATCGTGAAAAAAACCCTGCGCAACTGGCTGGACGATGAGCTGGATCATCGCCTTCTGGTGCCGACTCAGTCGCCGCATATCGCCATCCAGCATGTAGGCGAGCAGCTGAATCTGGAATGGACACTGGCCGACGGCAAAACCATCACCGTCGGTGGCCCCGCGCAAGCCTTTGCTCTGGTGGAAGCGGAGTCCATCACGGCGGAATCCGTGGCGCGCTGGTGCGTCACCCAGCTGGACGGTGTTTTCCCCACCAGCGTGGATCAGCTCACCCTCGGCTTCAGCAACGAACAAATCGACACACCTTTCTATCACTACAGTCACGGCCTCAAAAAGCACGATGGCAACTGCCAACGTATCGCCCACGGCCACCGCTCCCGTATTCGTATCGATGTGGATGGGCAACGTAGTCCAGAGCTCGAAACCCTTTGGGCAGGACGCTGGGAAGATATCTATCTGGGCACCCGGGAAGATCTCATCAAGGAATCCGGCGAAGGTCAGGATACGCATCTGCACTTCGCCTACCAGGCCCAGCAGGGCGCGTTCACCCTGAGCATGCCTGCCAGCCGCTGTGAAATTCTCGGCTGCGACACCACCGTCGAACAGCTCGCCCAATATATTGCGGACGAGCTGGCCAAAGAAAATTCCGGTAAGGACATTACCGTGCGCGCCTATGAAGGCATCGGCAAAGGTGCCGTGGCCAGCGCCAGGCGGTAATCAATGAACCTGATTTTGCTTGCGCCGGAGGATTTTCAGTCCTCCACAGAGGCCTCTACCGAAGTGCTCCTGCGCGGCCGCCGCTTTCAGCATATGGCGGAAGTGCACCGCGCAGAGATTGGCGACCGCATGAAAGTGGGTGTCATCAATGGACAGATTGGCGAGGGCGAAATCACCGGCCGCGGCGAAGATCACATCGCCATGTCCGTCACCCTGCAACGGGATGCGCCCGCCCCCCTGCCGCTGACCATGATCCTGGCGTTGCCCCGCCCGAAAATGCTCAAGCGCACCATCCAGCACGCCACTGCGCTCGGGGTTAAAAAGCTCTACCTGATCAACGCCTACCGGGTGGAAAAGTCCTTCTGGCAAAGCCCGTGGCTTGAGGACGAAAAGTTGCGCGAGCAATGCATACTCGGCCTTGAGCAGGCGGTGGACACGGTTATGCCACAGATCGAGCTGCGCAAACGTTTCAAGCCGTTTGTGGAAGACGAGCTGCCGTCCATTGCAGAAGAATCCCTCAAACTGGTGGCACACCCGGTAACCGACGTACCCTGCCCTGTGGATATCCAGCAGCAGACTACCTTGGCGGTCGGGCCGGAAGGTGGCTTTATTCCCTACGAAGTGGAAAAGCTGCAGGAAATCGGCTTCCAGTCAGTACATCTCGGGCCGCGCATTTTACGTGTGGAAACCGCCCTCCCCGTATTGCTCAGTCGACTCTTCCCTGCCAGATAAATCTCTTCAAAACCGATTTAGAACGTCTTCACAAAATACCCCCCCGCCACAACGAAAAAAGCCGCGCTAAAAAGCGCGGCTGCAATGGCAGTCAGACACTGCCGGGTCTCACAGAGTGGGGCGTGGGGGCGCCCCAGAAGAGAACTGATAAAATTCAGTTCTGTACCACCTGAAAGCAAAAGCCTCAGGCAGCAACATCCGATTCCACAGCGGATTTCTGCAGAGCCAGTTTGGGATCCACGTATTCGTAACCCAGTACATCGGCTACGGCTTTGTAGGTCACCATACCAGCGTGTACGTTCAGACCTTCCAGCAGGTTGGCGTCGTCCAGCAGCGCCTGCTTGGCACCTTTGTTAGCCAGCGCTACCGCAAACGGCAGGGTGGCATTGTTCAGGGCCATGGTAGAGGTACGCGCTACACCGCCCGGCATGTTGGCAACACAGTAGTGCACCACGCCGTCGACCACGTAGGTAGGCTCTTGGTGAGTAGTTGCCTTGGAGGTTTCGAAACAACCGCCCTGGTCAATCGCCACATCCACAACTACCGCGCCTTTCTTCATGCGGCTGATGATGTCGCGGGTCAGCAGTTTCGGTGCTGCAGCGCCCGGGATCAGTACCGCACCCACAACCAGATCGGCCTCCAGCGAGTGGGATTCGATCGCATCATTGGTGGAGTATTCGGTGCGCACTGCGCCACCGAAGATATCGTCCAGCTGACGCAGACGCGGCAGGGAGCGATCCAGAATGGTCACGTCGGCACCCATACCCAGGGCCATTTTGGCCGCGTTGGTACCAACCACACCGCCACCAATAATCAGCACCTTGGCCGGGGCAACACCGGGTACACCACCCAGCAGAACACCCAGACCACCCTGGGCTTTTTCCAGGTGGTGCGCGCCGCACTGCACGGACATACGGCCGGCAACTTCAGACATCGGCGCCAGCAGCGGCAGGCCGCCAAAACGGTCGGTTACGGTTTCATAGGCAATACAGGTCGCACCGGATTTCACCAGCAGCTCGGTCTGCTTGGGGTCCGGCGCCAGGTGAAGATAGGTGTACAGCAACTGACCCGGGCGCAGCATTTCGCACTCGTGGGGCTGCGGCTCTTTCACCTTCACGATCATATCCGCAGTGGCGAAAATCTCTTCCGGCGTGTCGATAATCTTGGCGCCAGCCTGCTGGTACATTTCATCGGTGAAACCGATGGATGCACCGCCGTCTTTCTGCACGATCACCTCGTGACCGTGACCGATCAGCTCGCGCACGCTCGCCGGAGTCAGGCCAATACGGTACTCGTGGTTCTTAATCTCTTTCGGGACACCGATCAACATAACGTTTCTCCTCAATTACCCTGTAAGCGCCATTAGCTGCGCTCTTCTTTTGTTGGATTCCCGCAGTATAGGCGTCTCTTTAGAGTGGATTTCTGTAGATTTTCCAATACTATTAGTGGAATCCACTGGCCACATGGCGCAAAGACCGTTTTTTAGCCAGACAGAACCCAGCCGCGCGTTACAGCCAAGTCAAGCCCCGAGAAAGCGCACAGAAAAACCAAAAGGAAAACCATGAAACGACGTGCCAGTGAACTCAGCACCATTGACCGCAATATCCTGCGAGTACTGCAGAAAAACGGCCGCACCAGCTATGCAGAACTGGCCCGTCAGGTAGGTCTGACCGCCACGCCCTGTGTGGAGCGAGTCAAGAAGATGGAAAGTGACGGGGTTATCCAGGGCTACACCACCCTGATCAATCCGGAGTACCTGGACGCCGCGCTGGTGGTCTTCGTACAGATCCGCCTGAACCGCTCCGCCCAGGATGCCTTTGAGGCCTTCCGCAGCGCGGTGTCGGAGTTACCGGAAGTACAGGAGTGCTATCTGGTGTCGGGCAGCTTTGACTACCTGATCAAGGCGCGGGTGGCCGACATGAGCGCCTATCGAAGGTTCTATGGGGAAACATTACTGACCCTGCCGGAAGTGCAGGAGTGCACCAGCTATGTGGTGATGGAGCAGGTGAAAGAGACGCTGGAAGTACCGGTGCACTACAACCGGTAAAAGATTCCCCTTTAGGTAGGAATCGGAGCCCGCTTGCAGGCTCCTGAAGAGTACCCAGAGATAATATCAGTATTTGATTCCGAGCTTGCGGTACAGGAAGCCGATCACCCAGGCCGGGCCGATCAGCAGAAACTGGAGATCCTTGAAGAAAGAAGGCTTCTTGCCCTCAATATGGTGCCCCACAAACTGGAATACCCACATCACCACAAACAGCCCCACAGACCACCAGAGCACGCTCATGCCAGCTCGCTCCATCGCGCTGCAAGCACCGAGACAAAGCAGGGACAGTGCCAGCATACCCAGCCCCAGAGGGAAGGACATTGCCATATAGAAAAGTAGCGCCGGGATCAGCGTAACAACTGCCCAGTTCAGCCAGGGCAAGGAAGCCATCCACTCCGGCTGGGGAATGGACCAGAAAAGCCCCACTACCGTGAGGTAAATCAAAGGAACCGCCACCCAGTGGATGGCCTTGTTGGTGGAATTCTGGTGGCTCTCGCCGTATTCGCTGAACCACTGGTCTGCTGTACGCATGGTTTTCCCTCGCCTTGGTTGTTATTGGATTGGCTTTTGGGGATGGTACATTAGAACTCAATTAGACCAAGCGGTCATGACATGCAAGGTGTAGTGGTCAACTCTTTTTGGCCATTGACCAATTCCATGACGCCTACCAATCAGGCTTAGCCGATATTGAGCAAAAAATAAATCAATTTTTTCTGAGCAAGAATTTTAAAGATTCAAACCCTGAATTCTGCGCTCCTTAAATTTACCAGGATGATTTCTAATTGACTCCACAAGAGCATTTAATTTCCCACTTTCAACTTGGTTGGATTCATCTTCATTGAGTCTGATTACAGTTTCATACATGGCGCTAGTACCACATAAAACAGATAAGATCAAACCACCATCATCTTCATAAAGAGAAAAGCTCCAAGGCTCTTCTTTAATTTTTTTGATCATTACTTAATCCCACCTTCTGTATAAGACCCTTTAGGAATCTTATCAACAACTGCTTCTGAATAACCTGTTGGCAATTTGCCTCCGGCTAACCATTCGTCGTTAGCCCCCCACTCATTACCATTAGGAAAACGGAGGTTAAGACTATTTGGGTCAGATATATCAATTCGCTTTAATGTTTGACCCGACCATGAGCCAGACGGAATGCCCAACTCTTTTTCAATATAACTCACATCACCACCTGCTCTTTTGAGCAGGTCATCCATTTCAACCTTACTCATTACAAATTGCGAGTTATCAGGGCACCCCAGGATTTCTCTTCCAAAACGATTCAAAATATTTTCTGGCACCAAATATGACGCACCTCCTTCAAACTTCTGCAAATGTGCATCGATGTATGATTGAGGTAAGTATGTAGCAGGATCTGGCCTTTTGCCCTTCTCCATGGCCTGCACATTTTTCATCCGGGTATAGCTTTTTGCTGCTTCCGAACTATTCGAAAAATGACCTTTAGTGTCATTCTGGAATTGATTCCAGGAGGTTAGCTCTTTACATGTTAACCCTAAAGGGTCAATCCAAATAACGGGGCTCGGTCCGTAGGCATAGCTATTATCCCCACCTAAGAGCCCAATCGGGTCTTGCTGAGTAAACTGCCCTGTACCCGGATCGTAATATCGGTGTCGGCTATAATGCAGCCCACTCTCTTCATCAAAATACTGCCCCTGAAACCGAATCGGCTGGGCGATTTCTTCTCGGTGGGCGATGGCCAGGTTGCCGTAGGTTTTGTAGCTGACATTCCAGACCACGTCACCTTCAGCATTCGTCAGAGTGTCCGGAGTACCGAGATGGTCCAGGTGGTACTGGTATACCTCTCCATCCTCGCTTAACGCGACCGGTTTGAAGGTTTCCGGCTCGAAGTAGTAAGTGCGGGATTTCAGGTCCTGGCTGCTTTCGGAGTCTCGAGTGGTTTCCTGAAGCAGTACATCGCCATTCCACAGAAATTCGGTGGTAGTGCCCTGCCCCTGCTTGCGCACGCGACGACCGAGGGGGTCGTATTGGTATTGGGTTTCCGATTGAAGTTGTGGCTCGCCGGTATCATCCACCTTGTATTCCGCTACTGCGACAAGCTGGTGCTTGCTGTTGTAGCGATAGCGGGTCTGGAGTTTTTGGCTTTTGCCGCGCAGGGCCGCGGTGCGATTGCCGTGGATGTCGTATTCGTAGTGGGTGTCGCCGCGGAACTGCAGGCGGTTGCCATTTACCTGGGTACTGCTGGCCTGCTGCTTCGCTTCTTCCGCGCTGCCTGCCGCGGCGAGGATATTGTGCGCGGGATCGTGGACGAAATGTTCCGGGGAGGGGCCGTCTACCTGGGTCAGGCGATCCAGTGCGTCGTAGTGGTAGCTGCGGTTGCCGCGCAGACTGTCGTTGATCTGGGTGAGCTAGCCGCATCGGTTACAACAATAGCTACGCTCCAGCGAAGAGCGTTTATCGCCTGAGCGAGTTTAACTATGTGCTTGCCGACACTAAAGCAATCTATGTGTTCTTAAGTTCCACTATTTCACAAGAAAATTAGTTGAAAAACTAATCCTGGATCAGCCCCCAGTTTCAACTTGGCCCTAATTAACTTTTCGAAGGATATCTAAGATCCCTCCTTCCCGTAAGGCCGCATCTGTAATTTGCCTTTCCTGATATCCAAAATTTCTCCCATGAGGCTTCCTACTTAAATTTTTCCAAGAAATACCCTTTTGAAGTCTCGCACCACAGTTCATATCTCTCGATACCTTGATAATCTCGTTTTCGATCGATTTTTCAACATGATATACCCCTTCGGCTAGTCCACCTTCCTTAGAAGACGTCCAAATCATGTTCTCTACCGCATCGATAAACCAAGCCGCACTCGCTTTAGGATATTCGGCTTGAGCTATGCTCAGCCCTGGCTCATCTTCCTTTTGAAAGCTAAGAGCAGGAGACTTACTTATCACAAACAGGCGCGATTCAGGCAGCACAAAGAACAAACTCTCACCTTCAAACCCTATATTCTCCGCCTTCCCAATCAACTTATGGCCAGGCGGCAAATCACCAGTATGCAACATGATTTAACAGTCCTTGCCAAAGTGAAAAATAGGGGAATTATGCTATAGCCAAGAAAATATAGGAGAACTCATGATTATTAAAATCACACGTTAAGCCACCCTACACTGCCAATTAATAATCGAAATACCGATTATGAAATCGTGCCTCATAAAAGTGAGACATTAATTTAATTCCTTCGGAGAAATCTTCAAAAAAGCAACCTAGCGACGCGATTCAATTTCTCTTTGACTAACAGTTCCTCAGGGCTCGCAAACTCTCTTGATGACAATATTCCGAAGGTAAAAGATTTACCATTGGGAAGCTCATCAACTGGATTCTTCCCTACCCGAGCATTATCCCTTACAAATATCATCTGATTCTTAATAGAATCTAGAACCGGACTTTTTCCATACTTTGATTCAAGCTGATCAACAGCCTCCAACGCACGATCCGCACAATTTTCGACATCAGAATAATTCATACTTAATTCAGCCCATTCAAAGAGTTAACCAATGCCTTCGCTTCATCATTAATCACCAGCTGAACTCCTCCACCGGGGGTTTGCACTGGATTTTCCGGGTTAGTCCAGTTATCTAGTATTGGCCGGGAATGCGACTTAAGGCCCGTTCCTTTTGGCATTTTAAACTTTTTCGACATCCGCCCTTCACCGCTAATTCCTAGTTGGTCAGGAGACTGACCGCCTACGGGATCAAACCAATTACCAGGGTACCCATGACTTTTGACATGCTGATACATATCCTCCGGAGGTGGGAATGATACAATCTCTAGCGGCTTTTCGAAATCAACTCCACCCTCTGCCGCACCATCCAATGTGCCCAGCGCATCTGTAATTTGGTCTTCCGTGAATCCATTGTTTTCCATGTATTCCCTTGCAATCGAACGTCTCGCTCGAATCTGAGCAGGTGCATTTCCTGGCTTCTTCGCCAATTCGATATCACTTAGTGGTAGCGGTGCCGGCCTCTTGTCCCGCCCCCCTACAGGCTCATCCGAATATTTCGGGACAGAGACTACATCGCTATCTAAATCCGAAAAATTCGCCGCCGATGATTTGGCACCTCTTTTCATCTTCAATCGAAGACGCTGCTTCTGAAACTTCGCAAAATCCAGCATCAAATCGCCCACATCCTTAAAGCGGAACATTAAGCGAGCGTTTTTAGCCATGGACCCGACGGCGCCAACTCCGCCGGTAAATGCGGCGAGAACAATCGTCAGTACGATTTCAAAAACGCCGCCACCGGCAAATTCAGAAATTTCCAGGCTGTGTTGCGCCTTGACGTAATCCTTGGCAAAGCGGCCGATATCACTGCGTAACGTGGCATCGTCGTAGATCAGCTCGGCGATTTCAAAGGCCTGTTTTAGCTGCTCTGCGGTAATGGTGGACGGGTCGAAGCCGAGGACATCGACCACTTCTTTTTTCACTTCGCCCAGATATTCACTGCCGGATGCCTCGAAACTTCTGTCGTGCGCAATGTAGTCATATGTGGCACCGAGCATTTCGTACTGCACTCGAGTGGACCTGACCACCATCGCCACTTCGGCAACATCCTTGACCCACACGGCGAGCCCCCAAACCGCCTCGCCAAAGCCCTGGGCACCCCGAGCAATATGCGCGCCAACTTTTTCCAACTCACTGCGCTTTTCGTGTACCGCCTGAATGCGTGCGGCTTCAACGCGTTCTTCCGCAACTATTTTCTGCAGGGCGAGGCGAATCTTGTGGCGAATACCGGACTGGCGCTCTTCCAAAACCGCTTCGCCGAAGGGAGCCTCTTCAATCAGTATCTGGTGCTTGCGAACTGCGGTATACACCGCTTTGTGCTCGCTGGAAAAATGGGTAGGTACACCGGGAAATTCTGAGAGCAGGTGAGAGGCACCGCCGCCGAGGGTATGTGTATCGACCGAGCACTGAGCCCGATGAGCAAGAAACTGATCGTAAATCTGATCGAGCGCGGCGGGAGGGAAAGAAATCAGCAGCTCGGCAGCAGCGTCATTCTCGAAAACAGTACGAGCGCTTTGCCAGCCCTCAAGCACCCGAAACCGTTGGCCACGTTTATTTTCTACATACACCTGCATGAACTTTCCCTTTCCCATGCGCAAAAACACCAACACCAAGCACAAACCTGGAACGATGGTGCCACCTGCGCGAATCCTTAAGGGAGAAATTCTAAAAGAAGAGTGATGCCCGGCAAAGCCGGGCGCGAGATGAAATAGCAAAAACTGTGGAAAATTTACCGATTATTTTTGCCAGACTCGCTGACTGTTACGGCAGTGCCAGTTAACCGACCCATCAGCACAAAACTGTGCGTAAATTCCTTCGGCTAACTGGTACGCTCACAAGTCTTTCAAGACGGATAAAAATCGTATTCAACGACGCACGCAGGCGTCCAACTGCATGCGATAGAGCTCTGCCATATCTTCGTCAATGCAGCAGAAAATAATGTGGCGGGGACCGCCGTCGCGGTCGAGATGGTTTTGGGCCTGCTCAACGGCAATTTCTACTGCAAGCTCCGGGGGGTAGTCGTAGACACCACAGCTGATGGCAGGGAATGCAATGGAATGGGCGTGTTCACGCCGCGCAAGATTGAGGCACTGGCGGTAGCAACTGGCAAGCAACTCCGGCTCCCCCAGATTGCCACTGCGCCAGACCGGACCGACAGTGTGGTAAATACGCTTCACCGGCAGTCGATAGCCTGCGGTAGCGCGCACCTCCCCGACAGGGCAGCCGCCAATGGCGCGACAAGCCTCCATCAGTTCCGGGCCAGCCGCGCGATGAATGGCGCCGTCCACACCGCCTCCGCCGAGGAGCCTCTGGTTGGCTGCATTGACGATTACATCCACATGCAACCGAGTGATATCACCGAGGTGTACTTCGATCACTCCAACTACTCCAGCCGCGGCACCACCGATCAATTGCGCAAAGTTGCGCGAATACCGCGATCAGACTACTGCTTTTGCCCCAGTAATTGACGGTGGCGCGTTGAAATTCCTTCAGGGCAATGCGTCACGGCACTTACTAAAACAATAGCAGCTGCGGAGAGTACGAATCCCGGTAAAAGCTCGTATATATCGAAGATGCCACCGGAGAGCTGTTTCCATACCACTACGGTTATACCCCCGACCAGAACCCCTGCAATCGCACCCGCACCGGTCATACGCGACCAGTAGAGGCTGATCAGTATTGCTGGGCCAAAGGCAGCCCCCAGCCCGGCCCAGGCATAGGCGACCACATCCAGGACCTTGGATCCAGGATCCATCGCCACACCTACGGCAATCAGCGACAGCGCCACAACCGCCCAGCGGCCTACTTTCACGATACTTTCGGACGATGCCTGCTTGCCGAACCACACATGGTAAATATCTTCTGCCAGCGCCGCGGATGACACCAGTAACTGGGAATCTGCGGTGCTCATGATCGCCGACAGGATCGCCGCCAGCAGAATACCGGCAACCAGTGGGTGAAATAGAGACTCCACCAGGGCCATAAAGATCCGTTCGCCATCCGGCAATGTCGCGGTAAGCTCCAGGTGGCCGAACAGGCCCACACACATGGCGCCGAGAAAGCCGGCCAGAGACCAGATAGCGGCAACACTCGCCGCGGCCGGCATATCATCCGGGTGTCGCAGCGCCTTGAAGCGGGCAAGGATATGCGGCTGGCCAAAGTACCCCAGCCCCCACGCCAGAGAACTCAACACCGCGGCCACCCCCAGGGTGGCGCCGGTGTTGTCCGTCATCCAGTGCATCAGTTCCGGGTGCTCCGTCTGCATGGTTGCCCAGGCACTCCCCCAGCCACCCTCGTCGGAAATCACCATGACCGGGACGATGACCAGCGCGAGACTCATCAGCAATCCCTGAAACACATCGGTCCAGGACACCGCGAGGAAACCGCCAAACAGGGTATAGGAAATTACCGCAATTGCGCCGATCACCACTGCCCACTGATAGTCCCAGCCAAATACGGTCTCGAATAACTTGCCGCCAGCAATCAGGCCGGACGCCACGTAGAACAGGAAGAACAGCAAAATGAAAAATGCGCAGATGGTGCGCAGCCAGGGGGTCGATAGATTGAAGCGGCGGTGCAGATACGCGGGCACGGTGAGGGAATCATCCAGCGCGTAGGTGTAAATGCGCAGTCGGCGGGCCATGGTGGTCCAGCTCAGCACAATCCCGCTGAACAGACCGATGGCAATCCAGCCGGAAGAGAGCCCGGTTGCGTAGGCTGCACCGGGTAGCCCGAGCAACAGCCAGCCACTCATATCGGAAGCACCGGCACTCAGCGCAGCAACCGCGGGCGGCAGCGAGCGGCCGCCGAGAAAGTAGTCACTGGCATCCTTGGTGCGCCGGTAGGCGTACACGCCGATGGCGAGAATCAGTGCGAGATAAGCAATAAACGTTAGGGCGACAAGCCATTGTCCAGACATTTGGGATTCCCCGTCATATTTGGCAGATAAAGCCACGTCCCGCGAAAGAATAGGCTGAATCCATCGTTATTGGTCTTTATTGCGCGTAAATCTACCCATTCGCTGGCGGTTACTCAATCCACAAACTAAACCAAGGGTATGTACAGTTACCAAAAGCCGCCAAGGATGGCAGTTACAGACTGAGCAGTTAGGGAAAGCGAAAACACTATGGGTATTTGTCTGGACGAACTGCGCCTGTTCGTCGTTCGTCCCACTTTAAAGCAGTTGCGCGCCTGGTCTCCGGGGATGGAAGCCCTGTTGCTCGGCACTGCCGCACAAGAGTCCGAACTGGGGTTCCACCTCAAGCAGGGCCGGCGCCACGGTATGGGGATCTTCCAGATTCTCCCCAGTACCCACCGACAGATCTGGGATAAATACCTGATCAACTTCCCCCCGCTCGCCTCCAAAGTGCGCGGTCTCGCCAGCCAGCGCGACTTCCTGCAGCACCCCCACGCCGAACTGGCCACCAACCTACGTTACGCTACCGCCATCGCGTGGCTGGTGTACCGCGCCGCCGGTATCGAATCCGTAGAAAGTGAAAACCTGCCGAAAATGGCCAAACTGTGGAAAAAACATTTCCACCATGGCCCCAGTGCTCGCCTGCGGGATTTCGTGGACAGTTACAGCAAACTGGTAAAACCCACGGAAAGCCCCGAGACAGAAAACAGCGAGACCGAAAACGAAACAGCCGCAGTAAACACCACGGCTGTTGAGGGAGCAAACGGTAACAAGACCGATTGCCTGCTAGTAGAGGATGACGGCGCTACAGATTCCGCGCCTCAATATACATCGGCTGCGCCGGCGTCTCCGCAGGCTGCTCCGGGTCCTCATTGCGCGCATCTTCCGGTATCCAGGAGTCGACATACTGCTCGATCGCACGCGCGTCCGCCGCAGGCGCGGGTCTAGAGCGGTCCAGTTCCAGGCTCTCGAAATCATAAAGATCCCGATCCGCCAGCTGTGATGGCGATACCCGTGTCAGTGCGGCAAAAATATTGTCGCTGCGGCCGGGAAACTTCTTGTCCCAATCATTCAGCATGCCCTTGATCGCCTGGCGTTGCAGATTCTCCTGACTGCCGCACAAGTTGCACGGAATAATCGGAAACTGCTTGTGATCCGCAAACGCGATCAGGTCCGTTTCGCGGCAATAGGCCAGCGGGCGAATCACAATATTGCGCCCGTCGTCCGCACGCAGTTTCGGTGGCATCGCCTTGAGGCGGCCGCCGTAGAACATATTCAGAAACAGCGTCTCGACGATATCGTCTTTGTGGTGCCCCAGTGCCACCTTGGTCGCGCCAATCTCCTCGGCAAAGCCGTACAGGGTGCCGCGGCGCAGGCGCGAGCAGAGGCCACAGGTAGTCTTGCCTTCCGGCACCACCTCTTTCACCACGCTGTAAGTGTCCTTGTTCACGATGTGATAAGGCACACCGATGGACTGCAGGTACTCCGGCAGGATGTG
Source organism: Microbulbifer sp. ABE4_465 (assembly GCF_056160765.1). NCBI lineage: Bacteria > Pseudomonadati > Pseudomonadota > Gammaproteobacteria > Cellvibrionales > Microbulbiferaceae > Microbulbifer > Microbulbifer sp. ABE4_465. The sequence continues at coordinate 175,231 of NZ_JBSWXV010000006.1, read as the reverse complement.
CTCCGGGAAACCCGGCTGCTTCTGATCCATATTCACCGCCACCAGCTCAAAGTGCACCGGTGCGGTCTTCTGCAGGTTCATCAGGATTTCCAGCATCGCGTAGGAATCCTTACCGCCGGACAGGCACACCATCACCTTGTCGCCCTCTTCAATCATATTGAAGTCGGCGATCGCCTTGCCCACATTGCGACGCAGGCGCTTTTGCAGCTTGTTGAATTCCAGCCGCTCGCGGCGGTTTTCCAGATCAGACATGGGTAAATCTCAAAAAATTCAGGGCGCGATTGTACGCTTTCCGATCAGGAAGTGCACAGGCTATCGGACTGGGTATTCCCATTGCCTTTCAATATGGTTTCCAGGCAGGGCCACACGTGATCCAGCAGCGCCGGCTGGGCCTTGGCGGTGGGGTGAATCCCGTCGGTCTGCATGGCGCCATCCACCAGCGCCACCGTCTCCAGGAAGAACGGCACCAGGGGCACCTGCTGCTCCTCGGCCACCTTCGGATAGACCGCCGCAAACGCCTTGGTATACGCCTTGCCATAGTTCGGCGGCATCTGCATACCCAGGATCAGCACCTCGGCACCACCCTCCCGGGCCAGCTTCACCATCCGCAGAAGGTTCTGCTGCAGCGCCCGTGGCGGATAGCCACGCAGGCCATCGTTGCCCCCCAGCTCCAGCACCAGCCAGTCGGGTGAATGTTCACTCATCAAACGCGGCAACCGGGTCAAGCCACCGGCAGAGGTCTCGCCACTGATACTGGCATTGACCACCTTCACCGCCAGACCCTGCTCGTCGAGCCGGTCGCGCAGCAATTGCACCCAACCTTCACGCTCATCGAGCCCGTAGGCCGCACTGATGCTGTCACCCAATATCAACAGGGTGCCCTCTTTTGCAGCCGGCTCATCCGCTTTGGCCGCCAGCCCGTAAAGCAAAACGATCAACAGCAGGCCACGCGAGACAAAACCGGGGGCAAGGTGCCGGAAAAAAACTGCCGCCATGTCATACTCTCCACTACTAAATCTAAAGCGCATTTTGCCGAAATTTCAGGGACTTGCCATGTCAGTGATGCTCAAAGCCGAAAACCTTCAACACCGCGTCAGTACCAGTGAAGGTCCGCTGACACTCCTGAACGACATATCCCTGCAGCTTCCCGCCGGCCAGAGCCTCGCCATCACCGGCGCCTCCGGCTCGGGTAAATCCACCCTGCTGGGCCTCCTGGCGGGTCTCGACCGCCCCACTGAAGGTAAAATCTGGCTTGCCGGCGAGGAAATCACCGCCATGGACGAAGAGCAGCGCGCGGCACTGCGTGCCCGCTGCGTCGGCTTCGTGTTCCAGACATTCCAGCTGCTGCCGGGCCTCACTGCGCAGGAAAACGTCATGCTGCCAAGCGAACTGCGCGGAGAGCGCAACGCGGGCAAGCGCGCCGAGGAATTTTTAGAGCGCGTCGGCCTCGCCCACCGTCTGCACCACTACCCGCGTCAGCTGTCTGGCGGCGAGCAGCAGCGCGTCGCCATCGCCCGAGCATTCTGTAGCATTGCCAACCAGGGTTCTGACACCTCTTCTGGAATAGATAGCGGCATTCTGTTCGCCGACGAACCCACCGGCAGCCTGGACGCCCACAACGGTGAAAAGGTTATCGACCTGCTGTTCAACCTCAACGCCGAGACCGGCACCACTCTGGTGCTGGTTACCCACGAACAGCGCCTCGCCGAGCGCTGCGGTGCCCACCTGCGCATGGCGGCCGGAGAGATCACTACCGCCGACATCCCCGACTCTTTTTCAGGCGACCAGTTTGGTGATCAAGCGGAGGTGTCCGCCTGATGCTGCCGCTGAAACTCCTCGGCCGCGACTGGCGCGGCGGCGAGCTGGCGCTGATCGCCACCGCCCTGGTGCTGGCGGTCACCTGTGTCACCGCAATCGCCCACTTTTCCGACCGCCTTACCCGCGCTATGTATATCCAGTCCCAGAGCTTTCTGGCGGCGGAGCGGGTGGTACAGAGCAGCAAGGAAGTCCCGCAGGCATGGTTGAGCAAGGCCGATGAACTGGGGCTGAAGCAGGCCCAGACCACCGCCTTTGCCTCCATGCTCTCCGCCGGGGATGAATTCCAGTTCGCCTCGGTGAAAGCGGTCAGCGATGACTACCCGCTGGTGGGCCACCTGGAAATGCGCGCAAACGCGGATGACATTTCCCGCGAGGTCCAGCAGGGTCCACCTCCCGGTGAAGTGTGGCTGGAAGCGCGCCTGCTGCCGCTGATGAATCTGTCGATCGGCGACGACCTGCAGCTGGGTGACAGCAATTTCCGAGTCGCCGGTATCCTCGACCACGAACCGGACCGCGGTGCCAACCTCTTCTCCATGGGTGCGCGACTGATGATGCACCAGTCGGATCTCGCCGCCACCAACATCCTACAGCCCGGCAGCCGCGTCACCTATCGCTACCTGTTTACCGGTGACGACTCGACCCTCGACCAGTATTTCAACTGGCTCAAACCCCAGCTCACCGACCACCAGCGGGTCATTGACCTGGAGGAAGGCCAGCCCCGGGTCGCCCGCACACTGGATCGCGCCGAGAGCTTCCTGTTCCTGGCGGCCAGTCTCGCGGTGCTACTCGCCAGCGTCGCCGTCGGCCTCGCCGCCCGTCGCTACGGACTGCGTCACGCCAACTACGTGGCAGTGATGAAAAGCCTCGGCGCCGGCAAAAACAAAATCCTCGGCATCTACATTGGCCAGATGACCGCCCTGGCACTCATCGCCACCGCCATCGGCCTTGCGCTCGGCTCCCTGATCCAGGCACAGGCGGTAAACCTGCTGGAAGGCTTCTTCCCGGTTACCCCGCCCCCCAGCGGCCTGCAACCGCTACTGGTGGGCCTTGCCACCGGCGTCGCCTGCGTGATTGGCTTCGCCCTGCCACCGCTGTTCCGCCTCGCCCAGACGGATCCCATGCAGACCCTGCGTCAGGACTGGAGCAACCCGGACAAACGGGAATGGTTCGGGCTGATCCCCGGCCCCCTGTCCATGTTGCTGCTGATCTGGTGGCTCTCCGGCAGCATCGCCATCACCGTCGCCCTGCTCGCCGGCCTCGGCCTGCTGGTCGCCGGCGCCGCCCTGATCAATCGCCTGCTGGTGCGCGGACGACTCGCCTCCCTCGGCGGCAGCTGGCGCATTGCGCTGGGCAGCCTGCAGCGCCGCGCCGGCTTCAACACCCTGCTGATCGCCGCCTTCGGCACCGGCCTCCTCGCCATGCTCGCCATGTACTACGCGCGCACTGCATTGATCGACGAATGGCAAATGCAGCTCCCGGAAAACGCCCCCAACCACTTCCTCGTCAACATCGCCCCCTACGAACTGGACGGCGTGAAAGACAAGGTGGAAGGCAAAAACCTCGAGGGCACCGAGTTCTACCCCATGGTGCGCGGCCGCCTCATCGCCGTGAACGGCACTCCCGTCGACGAGCGTGAAAACAAAGACGGCTCCATCCGCCGCGAACTCAACCTGAGCTGGACCGACACCCTCCCCGCCGACAACAAAATCGTCGCCGGCGAATGGTGGAGTGAAGACCTCGATGAAGGAGTCTCCGTCGAAGTCGAAGTCGCCGCCCGCCTCGGCCTCAGCCTCGGCGACGTCCTGCGCTTCTCCATCGGCGGCCTCGAGACCGAAGCCACCATCACCAGCCTGCGCACCCTCGACTGGAACAGCATGCGCCCCAACTTCTTCATGCTGTTCGCCCCCGGAAGCCTCGACACCTTCCCTGCCACCTACATCCAGAGCTTCTACCTGCCGCCGGAAGACAAGCTGTTCGTCAACGAACTGGTGAAAAACTTCCCCAGTGTCAGCATCATCGAACTGGACAAAATCCTGGAGAATATCCGCGAAACCATCGGCCAGGTCGCCATCGCCGTCGAGTCCGTACTCGCCCTCATGCTCGTCGCCGGCGTACTCGTCCTGATCGCCGGCGTCCGTGCCAGCATCGCCGAACGTTTGCAGGAAGCCGCCGTAATCCGCACACTGGGCGGCCGCCGGCAACTGCTGATTCGCAGTCTGATGATTGAATTTGGCTTGCTGGGGATTGCCGCGGGAATACTTGCGGCGTTTGGTACCGAAGCCACACTGGCGGTGCTGACCCAGCGGGTATTTGATATGCCGTTTAATTTCCACCCGGGACTCTGGCTGCTTGGGCCGCTGGTTGGGGCATTGCTGGTTGGTACTGCTGGTACGCTGGCGTGTCGCAGTGCGGTTAGTCAGCCGCCGCTTAAAGTTCTGCGGGAATTGGCTTGATTACCGGCTTCGTAGCTCTGGATTCCGGCCTGCGCCGGAATGACGGTAGACGAAAGCTTTCGAAGTAAAAATATTTGAATTGAAGGGGGAGTGCCGGGGATCTGTTTTTGAAAGCGTCGCAAACAGGATGTTTGCGCCGCAGCGCCCAGGGATGGGTTCACAGCGGTTTCAAAAGCAGATACCCGGCGCTTCACCGCCACCACACTTGCTTAAGAAGACCACCCAACAGCACCATGATGGATCTAGAGTTCGATAAAAACCACATCTGGCACCCTTACTCCTCCCTGATTAATCCACCGCCTGTTTATCCCGTCACAAGAGCCGAAGGGGTCAGAATTTACCTGGAAGACGGCCGCGGATTGATCGACGGCATGGGCTCCTGGTGGAGCACCCTGCACGGCTACAACGTTCCCGAACTGAACGCCGCCATGCAAAACCAGATGGGAAAAATGAGCCACGTCATGTTCGGAGGGCTCACCCACGAACCCGCCATCGAACTGTGTAAAAAACTCGTCGCCCTCACCCCCGAGCCACTGCAAAAAGTCTTCCTCGCCGACTCCGGCTCCGTCTCCGTCGAAGTCGCCATAAAAATGGCCCTGCAATACTGGCACTCCCAAGGCAAACCGGAAAAAGCCAAACTGCTCGCCCTGCGCAACGGCTACCACGGCGACACCTTCGGTGCCATGGCCACCTGTGATCCCGTCACCGGCATGCACCATTTATTCGCCAGCCAGCTCACCCAACACCTGTTTGCCCCGGCCCCCAAACCAAAGTTCGACGAACCCTGCACAGAGCAGGACACCGCCGAACTGCAACAGCTAATCGAACAGAATCACCAGCAGCTCGCCGCCGTCATTTTAGAGCCCATCGTCCAGGGCGCCGGCGGCATGCGCTTTTATTCCCCGGAATATCTAAAGCGCGTACGAGAACTCTGCGACCAGCACGACCTGTTATTGATCGCCGACGAAATCGCCACCGGTTTCGGCCGCAGCGGCAAAATGTTCGCCTGTGAACACGCCGGAATATCCCCCGACATCCTCACCCTCGGCAAAGCCCTCACCGGCGGCACCATGACCCTCGCCGCCACCCTGTGTACCGACAAGGTGGCCAATGGCATCTGCAACGGCGAAGCCGGCGTATTCATGCACGGCCCCACGTTTATGGGCAACCCAATGGCCTGCGCCGTGGCCAATGCCAGTATTGAACTACTTCTGAAAAATGATTGGCGACAACAAGTTACCGATATCGAAAGCCAACTTAGACAAGAGCTGGCACCACTGAAGAGTGCCGACGGCGTGGCCGATGTGCGCGTACTTGGGGCCATCGGCGTAGTGGAAATGCAACAGTCAGTAAACAATAAAACACTGCAAGAAAGTCTGATCGAATGCGGCGTTTGGTTGCGCCCGTTTGGGAAGCTGGTCTATACCATGCCCCCCTACACCATCAGCTCGACTGACCTCTCGACATTAACCAACGGAATAAACGAGACGCTGTCCGCGCTCTGAATTCCGAAATACATCACATATTGACACCACTGGCGGGAAATGCCTTCCCGCCGCCATCTCACACACGTCCTTCTTGTGCGATCAACAATGTTCGCCAGGCAATACAAGTGCCTGACAAAAAAAATCACAAGAAGGACGTACCACAATGCGATTGACCAGAGCCAGTAAACTCCGCGCCACCATCGCCGCCACAGTGGCCGGTGCCGCACTCTTTTCCAGCCATACCCTCGCCGCCAACTACGGTGAAGCTTTGCAAAAATCCATCTATTTTTACGAAGCCCAGCAATCCGGCCCCATTCCAGGCTGGAACCGCAACGAATGGCGCGGCGACTCCGGCATGCAGGACGGTGCCGACAACAACGTCGACCTCACCGGTGGCTGGTACGACGCAGGTGACCATGTAAAGTTCGGTTTCCCGATGGCAGCAACCGCGACCATGCTCGCCTGGGGTGCCGTTGAGAACCAGGCAGCCTATGCACAGACCGGTCAGCTCGAACACCTGAAAAATAACCTGAAATTTGTCGCCGACTATTTCGTAAAAGCGCATACCGCGCCGAACGAACTGTATGGACAGGTGGGCGAAGGTGCCGTGGATCACGCCTGGTGGGGCTCTGCGGAAGTGATGCAGATGGCGCGGCCATCCTACAAAATTGACGAGAACTGTCCGGGCTCGGATCTGGCCGGTGAAACCGCTGCGGCACTGGCCGCGATTTCCATGGTTTTTGAAAATTCCGACCCACAGTATTCAGCAACCCTGCTGGAGCACGCCAAGCAACTTTACAGTTTTGCCGATAACTATCGCGGGAAATACAGCGACTGCATCACCGATGCCACCGCGTTTTACAATTCCTGGAGCGGTTATAACGACGAGCTGGTCTGGGGCGCGGCGTGGCTCTATCGCGCCACTGGCGACCAGTCCTATCTGGACAAAGCCAACAGCTATTACGACAACCTCTCCACCGAGCCACAGTCGCCAGTGCGCTCTTACAAATGGACCCACGCCTGGGACGACAAGGGCTATGGCAGCTACGTGCTGATGTCCATGCTCACCGACAACCCCCAATATCGCGCTGACGCCGAGCGCTGGCTGGATTACTGGACCACCGGCTATGAAGGCAACCGCGTAACCTATACCCCCGGTGGCCTGGCGCACCTGGATCGCTGGGGCGCCGCCCGTTACGCCTCCAACACCGCTTTCATCGCGCTGATCTATTCCGACTACCTGAAAGCGAACGATGCGGACAACCCCAAGGCACAGACTTACTACGACTTCGCCGTCAGCCAGATGGAATACATCCTCGGCGACAACCCGATGAATATGAGCTATCAGATCGGCTATGGCTCCGTGTATCCCACATCACCGCACCACCGCACCGCACACGGCTCCTGGAACGACAGCCTGTCTGACCCGGTGGATAACCGCCATACTCTGGTGGGTGCGCTGGTGGGCGGCCCGGATACCAGCGATGGTTTTGAAAACGACCGCGGCGATTACATCCTCAACGAAGTGGCGACCGACTATAACGCCGGCTTCACCGGCGCCCTGGCGCGCCTGTGGATGGACTTCGGCGGCAACCCGATTCCCGAAGACAGCTTCCCGGCACCGGAGGAGCGGGATACCGAATTCTTCGTTGATGCAAAACTGAATTCCACCGGCCCCCGCCACACCGAAATCAGCGCACGCCCGCATAACCGCAGCGCCTGGCCTGCACGTCTGACCGACAACCTGAGTCTGCGTTACTGGGTGGATATTTCCGAGCTGGTGGATGCCGGCTATTCAGCCAGTGACCTGGAACTGAATACCGCCTACAACCAGGGCAGTGATTTTACCGGCCCACACCCCTGGGGTGATCCCGCAGACAATATCTACTACGTCGAAGTGTCTTTCGAGGGTGTGGATATCTTCCCCGGTGGCCAGTCCGATAGCAAAAAGGAATCCCAATTCCGCATTGGCGTTCGCGAAAGTTTGCCCTGGGATCAGAGCAATGATCCGTCCTGGGACAACTACGGCAGCAGCCGTGAACAAGCGCCGCGCATTGCCCTCTACGACGACGGCAATCTGGTCTGGGGCGAGGAGCCCGGTGAAGGTTGCGGCGGCAGCTCCGGTGTGAACTGTGTTCCGGTGGCTAACGACGTTTCCGTTGAGACCGGATTCGAGTCCCAGGTAATGGTGACCCTGTCCGGCAGCGATCGCGACGGCAGTATCACCGGCTACACCGTGGAAACCTCCCCGGGTAACGGCAGCCTGAGTGGCACTGGCGCAGAACTGCTGTACACGCCGGATGCCGGCTTCTTCGGCATCGACAGCTTCACTTACACCGTCAGTGACGATGCCGGCGCTGTTTCCGCACCGGCCACCGTGACCATCGATGTAGAGTCCCCGCCCATCCCTGCGGTCAGCATCACCTCGCCGGCAAACGGCAGTACCTTTGAGGAAGGGGAAGACATTACCGTGCAGTACACCCTGCAATACGCAGACGGTGTAAACCTGTACCTGGACGGAGCGCTCACCGGCAGTGCCAATGGTGCCACCGATCTGGTAATTGACGCCCCCTCACTCGGCAACCACGTGATCGAAGTACGCGCTGTGGACGATGGTGAAGAGCTTAGCGCCACCGACAGCGTTTCCATCGTCGTGGAAGAGCAATCTTCCGGTGGTGGAGAAGGTGTGCAGTGCTCCGTGGACGCTGCCGACAGCTGGAACACCGGCTTTGTCATCAATGACATCGTTGTGGAAAACAACGGTGATAGCGCCATCAGCAGCTGGGAAGTAACGCTTACGTTTGCCAACCCCATCAGCATCGTGAATGGCTGGAACGGCGAGTTCCAACTGTCCTCCGATGGCCGCAGTGTCAGCGTCACCAACGCCGCCTGGAATGGAAACCTGCAACCGGGCGCCTCTGCCAGTGCCGGCTTCCAGGGCGGACACAATGGCGACTTCGCCCTGCCGACCTGTAGCGCTGACTGATATCCGGTAGCGCCCACAATGAGCATCCGACAGACCATCGCGTCTGTCGGGTGTTTTTCCGTTTCTCTTCAAATATTCATTAGAGTCTTGAAAATACAATGAAGACATTGACAACACTTTCATTGGCCACTGCGCTGGCCACGTCTCTCTCTGCACCATCATTTGCCGAAGCACTGCCGGACGACGATTGGCTGCGAGTGGAAGGCAACCAGATTGTCGATCAACAGGGCAATCCGGTATGGCTGACCGGCGCCAACTGGTTCGGATTCAACGCCAGTGAGCGGGTATTTCACGGCCTGTGGGCAATAAACCTCGAAAACGCTATGGCGGATATCGCCAGCCGCGGTATCAATATTCTCCGTGTGCCCATTTCCACGGAACTGATTTACGAGTGGCAAAGCGGTATGGCCGCAGTGCCGAGCATCAACGACTACGCCAACCCGGAAATTGCCGGGAAAACCACACTTGAGATTTTCGACACCACAGTGGCGCTTGCGAAAAAGTACGGCATTAAAATCATGGTGGACGTACACAGTGCCAAAGCGGATAACTCCGGTCACTTCGCGCCCATGTGGTACAACGAAGAACTCACTTCCGAAATTTTCTACGAAACCTGGGAGTGGATGGCGGATCGCTATAAAAATGATGACACCGTCATCGCATTCGATATTGAAAACGAACCTCACGGAAAACCCTGGGCGGATTCTCCCTACGCCAAGTGGGATAGCTCCACCGACGAAAATAACTGGAAATACGCCTGCGAAACCGCGTCCAAGCGTATTCTCACCATCAACCCCAAGGTGCTGGTTCTGTGCGAAGGCATCGAGTCTTTCCCGAAGGACGGCGTAACCTGGGACAGCGATTCCAGTAAAGATTTTCACAACTACTGGTGGGGCGGCAACCTCCGCGGTGTGGCAGATCACCCGATCGATCTCGGCCCGCACCAGGATCAGCTGGTCTACTCCCCCCATATCTACGGTCCGTCTGTCTACCTTCAGCCCTGGTTTGAGCCGGACTTTACTTATGAGTCCCTGATGGAGGACGCCTGGAGAGATAACTGGTTCTACCTGTATGAGCAGGGAGTTTCGCCGCTACTGTTCGGTGAATGGGGCGGCTTTATGGACGGCGGTCAGAACGAAAAATGGATGACCTATGCCCGTGATCTGATTGTGGAGCACAAGCTGCACCATACCTTCTGGTGCTTGAATCCCAACTCCGGGGATACCGGCGGTCTCTGGGGTTATGACTGGAAAACCTGGGATGAAGAAAAGTACGCTCTGCTCAAACCGGCACTGTGGCAGAACACCGGTGGCAAGTTTGTAGGCCTGGATCACCAGGTGCCACTTGGCAGCAGTGAAACAGGTATTACCGTAAGCGAGTTTTACGGCAACGACAGTCCGGTGCTGGATATCGTGACGCCGACTTCCGGCAGTGAATACCTGGTAGAAGAAACCATTACCGTAGCCTTCAACCAGCGCAAAAGCAGCGGCGCCAACATCTATATCGATGGTGGTCTGGTCGCCAGTGCGGATAGCAGCCCCACCACCATTACTGCGCCGGCAGAAACAGGTAGCTACCTGTTAGAGCTTGTCGCGGTGGACAGCGCGGGTATCGAATTGTCTGCAACGGATAGCGTACAGATTCAGGTGGTTGAGGAAGTGATACCGGATCCAGAACCGGAGTCCGACATTGCCTGTGAACCCGGTGAAGCCGACAGCTGGGCAGACGGATTTGTACTGAACACCATCACTGTCACCAACAACGGCGACAGCGCGGTAAGCGGCTGGGAGGTCAAACTGAACTTCAGCGGGGGCAATACCTTTGACAGCGGCTGGGGTGGCAACTTCACCGCAGAAAATGGGGGCACTCTGGTCACCGTTAGCAATCTGGCATGGAACGGCAACCTACAGCCCGGTGCGAGTGCCAGCTTCGGTTTACAGGGTACTCATACCGGAAGCTATGTAGAGCCCACCTGTACGGCGAACTGATTTCCGTACCCGGGAACTAAGAGCACCAACTGAAAAGGCCCTCAGGGATACTTCCCCGAGGGCCTTGTTATTTGCACGGCTTGTGATTAAACGACAACGAAATCAATACTTGACGCTACAGCCGTATGCACGACTCGAAGCCACCGCCACTTGCTCGCCTTTCAATGCTGCATCAAATGCTGCGGCCACATAATTGTTGGAGTTGGGGATCACTGCAGGGTTCGCCGAGTCGTTATCGTCGATCGCACCGGCGTAAACTACCTGCCCTTCGGGGTTGATGATAAACATATGTGGCGTGGTCTTGGCCCCGTACGCGCGCCCCATACTGCCGTCGCTATCCAACAGGAAGGGAGCACTTGCCGCGAGCTTGTGGCTCTCCGCCACTTCCAATGCCTGCGCCGGCTCCAGGTAGCCCTGCTTGCCTTTCGCAGAAGAGATAACGGTTAGCCAGTTGATGTCCTGGTCGGTGTATTTTTTCTGCAGTGCCTGCATATTGCCGCTACCGTAATGTTTCTTCACATAAGGACAGTCCTTGTTGAACCACTCCAGCACCAGCCACTGACCTTTGTAGTCTTCCAGGCTGCGGGTCTCACCTTTTGCATCCACCTCACTGAATGCCGGTGCCTGCTCGCCGGGAATCGCAACAGCCACGGCCAACGCCGGTAGCGCAAACAACGCGACACTGCTGATAAATTGACGAAAAGACCGTTTACCACTTACACGCTGAGTATTCACGATGACGCATCCTCTTGGTTGAAAATAGGGTAAAGAATTACTTGTTGTCGAACAGGGCTTCAATCATGTCCGCTTTCAAAATCTGCGGCAGCAATACTGGCTCCATTTCTCCCGGTGCATACCAGGCGTAAACCGGTACCGAGTTGCGCCCCAACTCTCCCAACGCCCGGGTGATTTCCGGGTTCTGGTCGGTCCAGTCGGCCCGCACCAGATACACGTCATTCTCCCGGAACAGCGCCTCAACTTCCTGCGACTCCAGCACCAGCTTTTTGTTCACCTGACAGGTAATACACCAGGCTGCGGTGTAGTCGATAAATACGCCCTGTTCGCGGGACAATGCCTGATTAATCGCACTGCGATCGTAGGGCTGCCAATCGCTGCTCTCCTGCGCCAGTGCCGCTCCTGCGGCGCCACTGTGCTGCAGCTTGTTGGCGGCACCAAAACTCAATACCAGTGCCGCCAGCACCAGCCCCCAGGCAAGCCAGCGGCTGCCACGGAACCCATGGCGCCCGAGCCAGAAAGCAAACACGATGGTCAGCATCAGCATGGCCCCGATTAGCCAACCGCTCTCGCCCACCAGGCGGCCCAGCACCCACAACAACCAGATCACCGTGGCATACAGCGGGAATGCGAGGAACTGACGCAGGGTCTCCATCCAGGGCCCCGGCGCCGGCAGGCGGTTCAGCAACGCGGGAAAGACACACAGTAGAACAAACGGCAATGCCAGCCCGATGCCCAACCCGAGGAAGATCGCCATGGCGCCGTATGCCGGCAGTAAGGTGGCGGCACCCAGCGCGGCACCCATAAACGGTCCCGTACAGGGAGCTGCCACAAATACCGCCAGTACACCGGTGACAAAAGATCCCCCGCGGCTGTTTCCGGCCAGGTTCATCAGGTGATGGCCAAACTCATACAGACCACTGAACGACAGCGCCATAACCCAGAACAGTAGAATCAGCCCCAGCACCACCGGTGCAGACTGCAACTGGAATCCCCAGCCAATCGCTGCGCCACCGGCCCGCAGAACCAGCAGCAGCGCTCCCAGCACAGCAAAGGTCACCAGAACCCCGGCGGCATAGCGCAGGCCCTCGTGCAGACGTTCACCGGCATGCTTTTCCGGGCCGACCAGGCCAAACAGCTTGATCGACAGAACCGGAAACACGCAGGGCATCAGGTTGAGAATAGCGCCACCGGCAATGGCCGCCAGCACCAGCAGCCATAGAGGCTGTCCGCCATCGACCGGACTGGGCGCTGCGGTGGCCGCCGCCTGAATATCCAGCTGCTCCAGCTGCCAGGACCGGGTGCCGTCGCTGATCACAAAACCGGTGCTGTCCGGTAAGGGCGCACCGGGCACTCGCTGGAAGGTGTAGCCGATGGTACTGCCGGACTGTGCGATCTGAGGGGCTTTGGCGGTCAGCAGGTTCCCATCGAGGGGAAAGACCGCCGGCTCTTCCGAGGAAGCGCCTTCACCCGCTTCCAGTACCAGCTGCAGACTGTCGCCGTCCGCTTCCGCGGTAACGCTTCGCACAGACCACGGAAAACCGGTGTCGCCGTTGACCACAAGCGGAACCTGCGCGGCAAAACGATCCCGCAGTGCCTTGTCGCCGTCCGGCCACACCACCTGGTCTGCCACCGGGCGCGACAGGCTCATGGCGCCGAACCCGGGGATGCAGTCCACCTTGCACACCAGCCACTCCAGATTCACCACCAGCTCCATACGCTCCGCTTCCGGTGTCACCGTGAACAGGTAGGCCACGTCACCTTCATAGCCGAGATTGGTAAGGTGCTCGATGGGTAAACGCACCGGGAACGGCCACTGGATCTCGCCAACCTTGCCGCTGGCACCGACAAAATCAAAGCGCGGTGCAGCGCCGGAATCGCCGGCGTTGCGCCAGTAGACGTGCCAGCCGGGATCGACCTCGAAATAAAAACCAATGGTTTCCTCACCGGGACCGAAGGTATCCGGCGCCAGCCAGCGAACTTTTACGTGGTCACCACTGGCGGTTTCCTGCGCATAGGAAAAAGGCCCAGCGTAGGCGATTACGGCGAGCACAAGCCTCACAAGAATGGAATGTACGGTGCGATTCTGAATGAGGAACGACAAGTGAGACTCCAGCTGACAGCGAACACCAGTGTGGCGACAATATTTTTATACTCGGTCCATATTCAAATGGATTGCCGCGACAGCTGCAAGCGTGAAACGGTGAAGTGTGCGGCGGAACGCCCCGGGGAGCGCAAAATCACCGGCCCCAAAATAAAAAGGGCCCGAACGGGCCCTTCGTGAGATCAATTCGGCATCAATTGCCTTTTACGCCTTTCTCAATACGGTCACCGATGTCCTTGTCCACGTTGCGCCAGTACTCGAAAGCGCGTTTCAGGACTTCATCGGAGACCCCGGCGGAGAGGTGCCCCACCACATTGGAAACCAGGCGTTCCCTCCCCCCATCGTCCATGACCTCACGCACCAGCGTGCCCGCCTGCACAAAATCGTCATCCTCTTTGTGGGGGGTATAGGCAGCGTGCATAAATTCACCACTGGCTTCCCATTTCTCGGTGTAGCTGTGGTTTGCACTGGGCCCGCCTTTGCTATTGGGGGCATAGACCGGGTCGGTAACATTGTCGACCCGCAATGCACCATCCTTGCTGTAGCTGTGCACCGGGCATTTTGGCCGGTTTACCGGGATCTGTTTGTAGTTGACCCCCATGCGTGCGCGGTGAGCGTCCGCGTATGAGAACACCCGTGCCTGCAGCATCTTGTCTGGACTGAAACCGATACCCGGCACCACATTGTTGGGCTCAAACGCCGCCTGTTCGATCTCGGTGTGGAAATCTGTCGGATTGCGATCCAGCACCAGCTTGCCAACTTCGTGCAGGGGATAGTCTCCGTGGGGCCACACCTTGGTCAGATCAAAAGGGTTGAAGCGATAGTTCTCGGCTTCCTCATAGGGCATGATCTGCACATGCAGCGTCCAGCTGGGGTGATCTCCGCTGGCGATGGCCTCAAACAGGTCGCGACGGTGCGCATCAGAATCCTGCCCGGCGATACGATCCGCCTCCTCCTGCGTCAGGCATTCCACACCCTGGTCGCACTTGAAGTGATATTTCACCCAGAAGCGCTCCCCTTTGGCATTCACCCACATATAGGTATGGCTGGAGTAGCCGTTCATATGCCGATAGGTTTTGGGGATACCGCGATCCCCCATTAGCCAGGTCACCTGGTGGGCGGATTCCGGCGACAGGGTCCAGAAGTCCCATTGCATATCGTGGTCGCGCAAGCCGGAATCGGCGCGGCGTTTCTGGGAGCGGATAAAATGCTGGAACTTCATCGGGTCACGGATAAAGAAAACCGGCGTGTTATTTCCCACCAGATCGTAGTTACCCTCAGACGTATAAAATTTAAGTGCAAAACCCCGTGGGTCGCGCCAGGTGTCCGGGCTGCCCTTCTCTCCGGCAACAGTAGAAAACCGGATCAAAGTATCGGTTTTTGTATTCGGTTGGAATACTGCGGCCTTGGTATATGCACTCACGTCCCGGGTAACCGTAAAGTGTCCGAAAGCACCGGAACCTTTCGCGTGGGGCTGGCGCTCTGGAATATGCTCCCGATTGAAATTGGCCATCTGTTCAATCAGGTAGTGGTCCTGCAGGATGATGGGGCCTTCTGCACCCACAGTAAGCGAATACTCGTCACTGGCAACCGGAATTCCGGCGTCATTGGTTGTGCGCTGCGAGTCGTCCTTTTTCACATTCAGCTCCTCATATTATCTCGAGAATAGATCCGGGTGCCGCTCGCCGGAACCGTTTGGAAACAGAAGAAACCATAGTGCACCCATACTCATACAGAATGAATCCAGACGCACCCACTGCTAAAATGAACGCCAATTGACACCGAAGACTCCGAGTTGCGGGGTGCCTGGCCAAAAGAGACCTGTATGCAAGTTTCCAGTACCGACCAATCCATACGTCTGACCCAATACAGTCACGGAGCCGGCTGTGGCTGTAAAATCGCTCCCGCGATGCTGGACAGGATTCTGGCCAACAGCGGAAGTACCGAAATAGATCCGCGACTCTGGGTGGGCAATGAATCGCGCGACGACGCCGCCGTCTACGGTTTGGATGAAACCCGTGGCGTGGTATCTACCACCGACTTCTTTATGCCTATCGTCGACGATGCCTACGACTTCGGCCGCATTGCCGCCACCAACGCCATCAGTGATATCTACGCCATGGGCGCAGATCCATTGATGGCCATCGCGATACTAGGTTGGCCGGTCAATGTCTTGCCGCCGGAAGTGGCCCGTGAAGTGATCCACGGCGGCCGGACCGTGTGTAAGGAAGCGGGTATTCCCCTCGCTGGCGGCCACTCCATTGACGCACCCGAGCCCATCTTCGGACTGGCAGTTACCGGCGTGGTGGATAAGCAGGATCTAAAGCGCAACGACACGGCCACCGCCGGCTGCAAGCTTTACCTCACCAAACCCCTCGGTATCGGTATTCTTACCACCGCAGAAAAACAGGGAAAGCTTCGCTCGCAAGACACGGGTATTGCCCGGGACCAGATGTGCACTCTGAACCGCCCCGGAAGCGTGTTTGCAAAACTTCCAGCGGTGAAAGCCATGACCGACGTTACCGGCTTCGGTTTGCTTGGGCATCTGGTAGAAATGGCCGATGGCAGCCAGCTCTGCGCGCACCTCGAGTTCAACGCCGTACCACGTATGAAAGGAGTGGATTACTACATTGATCAGGGGTGTATCCCAGGTGGAACCGGGCGCAACTTCGAAAGCTACGGACATCGGGTACAGCTTGCCGAAGAAGCGCAAAAATCGCTGTTGGCAGATCCGCAAACCAGCGGCGGCCTCTTGGTTGCTGTCGATCCGCAAGGCGAACGCGAGTTCCTGAAAGCAGCGACGAAATTTAACTTGCAGCTATCCCCTATCGGAGAGCTGAAAAGCCCCGCTGCGGGCGGGCCGGCGGTACTCGTGAAATGAGCGGGTCGGATGCCTTCAAGAAACTGCGTCCAGACACCGCGGACTATCGGGATATTTTCCTGAATGATCGCCCCTTGATTGATACCCGTGCACCCGCGGAGTTTGCAAGGGGCTCCTTCCCCACCGCCACCAACCTTCCCCTGATGACGGATAGCGAGCGCCAGCAAGTAGGTACCTGCTACAAACAGCGGGGCCAGCAGGCCGCCATCAATCTGGGGCATGAACTGGTCAGCGGAAAGACAAAGGAAGAGCGTGTTGCACACTGGGCAAACTTTACCCGCGCGCACCCTTCGGGCTACCTATTCTGCTTTCGAGGCGGCCTGCGCTCACAGATCAGCCAGTTATGGCTGCACGATACAGGTGTTGACTACCCACGCATTACTGGTGGCTACAAGGCAATGCGCAACTTTTTGATTGATGAGCTGGAAAGTGCCGCACACGACTGCCGATTCACCATTCTGAGCGGCATGACCGGTACAGGAAAAACCGAAATTATCGCGCAACTATCGAATGCCATCGACCTGGAAGGACATGCGAATCACCGCGGCTCCAGTTTTGGTAAAAAGGCAACGCCACAACCAACGCAAATCAACTTCGAGAATAGACTGGCCATTGAACTGCTCAAACGCCGCGCCAGAAAGCAAGATCACTTTGTGCTAGAGGATGAAAGCCGCCTGATCGGCAAATGTTCCATCCCCTATTCACTGCACCGGAAAATGCAGCAATGCCCCGTCATTTGGCTTGAAGACGATTTCGATAACCGGGTTGATCGTATTCTTCAAGACTATGTCATAAACCTTTGTAGCGAATTCATACAAGTTTTTGGTCGTCAACGCGGCAAAGAGATGTACGCGGCATCGCTCCGTCAAAACCTGTTCAGAATTGCAAAACGTCTCGGCGGAGCGCGCTTTCAGGAGATCGATGCCATTATGCAAGATGCACTGCAACAGCAACTTTCCAACGGCAGTACAGATCGCCACAGAGACTGGATCAATTCGCTACTGCAGGATTACTACGACCCTATGTACGACCATCAAATTGCCGAAAAAGCAGAACGAATCTGCTTTCGCGGCAACCATCACGAAGTCATCGAATACCTGCGGAGGCGGCGCACCTGAAATTCAACGCTGCACAAAATGCATTGTCATCGCTTGCTTCGAGCTTCAAGGAACTTGGGAATGCTTAACCCGATGTTGGGCTGTCACTGCTGCAAACCCAATAATTAGAGAGTTTTACAAGCGCATTGTGAACCAGGGCAAACATAAAAAGTCGCCCTGACCGCCTGATTGCGAAAGATGATAGTAGTGCTGAAGCCATGGTGAAAGACGGTACCCACTGGGGACAGAGCGACATAAATCTGGCTGCTTGACACCACAGTCGCTTGCTAGGCTTTGTCACCTATTGAGTGCCACCGCTGCTTTAAACCCATTGCGTAGAATAAACCGAGTAACAAACAAATGCCCGAGCTAACTAGCCAGAATGTTATCGAATTATCTGGGAAAGCCGGCATTATGAAGTAAAACCCAAGCGCGCGAGCGAATAGAACAGTGGATATTAGAAACAAACCAACCCGCACAAGTGGTAGTTTAGCTATTAAGCCAGCGCCCGAAAATGCATACATTGCCCAGACCAATAGAATTGCTGAAATGATACTTGTAACAATAGTAGGATAAGGGTGGCCTTGCTCAGCCAATATTGCCATTTGCTCTCCGGCACCAAGGAATCTGTACCAATCGCCACCAAACACAATACACCCAATGTGAATGCAGGCAATAATAAGCGTAAATACGCCGGCCATTTTTAGATAATTAAATTTTACTTTTCTCATCGTCACTCCTTGTGAGCCCAACGCCCGCATTCGCGGCTGGTTTGAAGCGCAGCGGAAAACCAGTCCGACAACATGCGCTTTATTGCGCGATAATGGGAGCGCAGCGACCCGCGCAATAAAGTGCACAAAGTAGGACGTCCCACGGAGGGCCGAAGGCCCGGAGTATCCTGCCTGATTTTGTTAAAGCTCATGGGCCCGATACACCACAATTTTCTCTACTGACTCTCGAACTTCAACAACATAATGTTGCCAACAGCCTCTGCAAACTGAAGAATTTTCAATAGACGAACCGCGCTGCCCTTTTTTAGCCACCGCTACTACCGGATGCCCACAATCACCACAAGCGAAAGCCAGACTCTCTCCGAATGGATCGGCTTTCAACTCGTCTCCGTCTCCGGAAATGACTAAATAGTCAGTTATTTCGCTCATAAATACGAACCACGATACTCGTGAGCTTTAACGCCCGCAGCAGGGGCGACCAATGCTATGCACTTTTTGTGCGAAACTGGGAGCGCAGCGACCCGCACAAAATGTGCATAGCGTTGGGCGTCCCGCGGAGGCCCGAAGGGCCGGAGCATACTGCCTGCGTTTGTTAAGAATATGCTCCACTGCGCCTCCTAACCTTTTGTTGATAGAACAAAACCGCAAAAGATACTGACATTGCAATAAAAGCGAGAATGCCTACTATAACTATTTCCGCAAGATTTTGTTTTTCTGACTTTCTGTAAGCAACAATTACATTACCGCCCTTTGATATTTCCCAGGCCTTGAAAGAGCTAAATAGCCAAAATCTTCTGTGCAACCTTGAATCTACGCGATCCCCGGCAAATAGGTCTTTGTCAAGATTAGAGCAGAAATCAGAAGGCACAAAGAAAACTCGATAATCGTTTTCTCCTTGCACCTTAACCCTCCATCTTTGCCCGTTATTTATATATTCGATGGACCGTACAACGCCCTCGTACTTTTCCAAAGAATCGTATTCTGGATCAGGTAGAAATTTATCCGAACCGGAGATGGCGAAAATAACAATAAACAGCAGTCCAATTATTGCGCCTTCATTAAGTGATCTTCTAAGGTGTACTGTATTCATGAGATTCTTAACGCCCGCAGCAGGGGCGACCAATGCTATACACGTTTTGTGCGAAACTGGGAGCGCAGCGACCCGCACAAAATGTGCATAGCGTTGGGCGTCCCGCGGAGGCCCGAAGGGCCGGAGCAAACTGCCTGCGATTGTTAGCATAGTTACTCGTGATCCCAATGCACCCTAGATACTTTCCCCGATGTAGGGTTTACCAAAATATAGCCTGCACTACTATGGGACTCTTGACATGTTGAGAATCGAACTAACCAAGTACTTTCATCTTTCTTTGCTGCAGCCCAGACCGGTAAGTGGACACCATCA
Organism: Microbulbifer sp. ABE4_465; assembly: GCF_056160765.1. Lineage (NCBI taxonomy): Bacteria > Pseudomonadati > Pseudomonadota > Gammaproteobacteria > Cellvibrionales > Microbulbiferaceae > Microbulbifer > Microbulbifer sp. ABE4_465. The sequence goes on along the minus strand of NZ_JBSWXV010000006.1, from coordinate 155,549 downwards.
TACCGGGGCATAAGCTTGTTAAAAGCGATTTCAGTTGCATGCATTGCAACCTTACTCTCCTTTTTTTCCGGCACTAGCGAGTAATAATTTCTGATTTCATCTTTTACGCATACGTGAGTAGGAATCTCATATCCATATGAAAAGCTACTCATCAAAATTCCAGAAAGTGCGATTTTGTTCATGTTGATGCTAACGCCCAGCGCAGGCGCAGCCAGCGCGGAGCGCATTTTGTGTTAATGTTTGAGCGACAGCGAGTAACACAAAAGGTGCGTAGTGTTGGCTGTCGCTCTGCCGCTGCTTGTTAGCCACTTCATGGCTCAGGGCTGGAAAGAAGTGCACCGACGCTTAAACCAACCAGTACGCTTTTTATAATTTACGGGACAGTTTTCTTTACACTCGGCCCCCAACTCTTTCAGCGATTCAGCTTCTTTGAAGTGTGCGACAGTTTCTCCAGAAACTACATGCTTGTAACCGGGATCACTAGATGTAACTAGAAAATAGTTATTACTATCCCCGATCAATATTTTTTCACTAGCCAGCGCATACACATCGAATCTCCACATACCCCAGGAACTCCAATTATGCATTATCAAGCAATCTGACATTGTTCTTAAGGGCTCTCGGTCTTCCTCTGAATGAGAAAGTGGAGACAAACCAATGGTGGCAATCATCAGAATTTTTTTTATTTTCATGCTCGACTTTCCTTAAGGTGGCTAACGCCCAGCGCAGGCGCAGCCAGCGCGGAGCGCCTTTTGTGTTAATGTTTGAGCGACAGCGAGTAACACAAAAGGTGCGTAGCGTTGGCTGTCGCTCTGCCGCTGATTGTTATGTGTGGGCAGCGCTCCGGAGCTTAGCCACTCCCACAAGAATTCCACCAAATCCGATTACTATTGGCACTGCCAAAATAAAGGCCTGCTTTACGCTACTACCCACATACTCCATATCTGATATTGGGCTGATTGCAACCGCTACAGAATTCAGTGCCAAACAGACAATTGCCAAATTTAGCTGCCCGAACGCTCCTATAACTCCAGCAAGCATGATGAGCGCAAATGAAACCAATACCATAGGGGTGAATGGAGCAGAACTAGCGATAATACAGAAAATGGAGACTGGAATTATCAAAATCCATGAAAATATCTTTATCATTTTCACAATTTATGGCTCCACTGAGACGCTTTGCAAGTGCTGACACATAACGCCTAGCGCAGGCGCAGCCAACGCGGAGCGCCTTTTGTGTTAATGTTTGAGCGCTAGCGAGTAACACGAAAGGTGCGTAGCGTTGGCTGTCGCTCTGCCGCTGATTGTTATGTGTGGGCAGCGCTCCGGAGCTTAGCCACTCCAACAAGAATTCCACCAAATCCGATTACTATTGGCACTGCCAAAATAAAGGCCTGCTTTACGCTACTACCCACATACTCCATATCTGATATTGGGCTGATTGCAACCGCTACAGAATTCAGTGCCAAACAGACAATTGCCAAATTTAGCTGCCCGAACGCTCCTATAACTCCAGCAAGCATGATGAGCGCAAATGAAACCAATACCATAGGGGTGAATGGAGCAGAACTAGCGATAATACAGAAAATGGAGACTGGAATTATCAAAATCCATAAAAATATCTTTATCATTTTCACAATTTATGGCTCCACTGGGACGCTTTGTAAGTGCTGGCACATAACGCATAGTGCAGGGGCCGGAGTGAAGGCTTTTGTTTGTGCTAGCGTAGCGATTAAGCACAAACCAAAGCCGCAACGGAGGTCCCTCTGGCACGTATTGTTATAGTGGCGACGGTTTGCAACCGACTACGAAGCACCTTGCGAAGCGACCGAGCGTAGCCACTGGTTAATAATTGGTGCAAGCATGCCATACCCGAAGACACTTGCACACTTGCCACCTTGGCACACCACAAGCAGTGCGATGAAGCCACCGAAAACATTTTATTAATTGTGGCACCAAGAAAATAGGAAAACCTACTCGCTTCTGCCAGATCCTTCACCCAAGCAAAATAAATAGCGACACTAATTAAATCTTACTAGCTGTAAAAAACTACCTTCGCGCTATAACGCCGCGAGCAGCGGCAGATTACTTTGCGCACTTTATGCGCGAAAATGGGAGCGAAGCGACCCGCGTATAAAGTGGGCAAAGTAAGCTGTCCGGTGGAGGCCCGCAGGGCCGGAACGAATTGCCTCGCTTTGTTAGAGTACTCACTGCGCTTGCTTAGGGGGCCAAATCTTAAGACCCAATACTACCAAACATGCTACAAATAGTCCCTGGACCGCAGCAATTACCGGGATTAATGGAATTGTATAAAGCGAGAGATCTGGCATATTCTTAGATGACAGGATAGCTAGCAGAAGTAACGGCAAAAACAGAACGGTTACGCCAACCGTCCAGCCCCTCCAAACTCTCCAAAATAAATTCATTTTAGTACCAACACTAATATTTAAATCATTTTCCATTCATTGCTTCGTATTACGACGAAACTCTAACGCCCAGCGCAGGCGCAGCCAGCGCGGAGCACCTTTTGTGTTAATGTTTGAGCGACAGCGAGTAACACTAAAGGTGCGTAGCGTTGGCTGTCGCTCTGCCGCTGATTGTTATGCACTTGCTTGCGCTGCGGCTGAACGCACACCAAGAATAAAAAATACTACGGCAACAACACTTAGTATTGAGTAAACGAAATCTTCAGCGATCCCAATCCATTCTATACCAGAACTTGCCCCCACCAAGTGAGCTGCCGGGCCAAGCGTGTAGCTAAACAGGTTTATCAAAAAATATACAAGGAATGCACCAGAGAAATATGCCAAGTGCTTCATCCCTGACGCCTTTCTCGATTTCTTCAATGATAAAAAGCAATACAGGTAGGCCGCCGTACATGCCAATCCAACGACTGCTGAAACAATGAAGCTAAAGGACATAGAACTACTCTCTTCCATTTTTCAAATTCATGCTGACACATGCATAACGCCGCCAGCACAGGCCGGAGCACGCAGTGCGGAGGTCCAGCCCCGAAGGGGCGAATGTGCCTGGCCTTGTTAACTTTTTATAGCCCATTAAGAGCCACCTCAATTTCATTTACTATTGCAGATAACGAGCGGCCTTTGGGTTGATTTGCCAACTCGTTAGCAGCCTCCATTGGAGAAAAAAGCGCATTTGGATTATTAAATGAAGAGAACTCACCAACAACATAGTGGCCAAAATATTTAGAGCTTGGAGCCTCGCAAACACTCCAACAACCATCAAATTTCTCGACGAATAACTCCCCTATAAAGTAGCCCATACGGACAGTAACCCAGTTTCTCGAATCATCTGTGATTTCTTGTTCCGACAGCCAGCTATCTATTTGTTCAAGGAAGGCCTCTGGGTTAATTAGGATTTCATGTGGATTTTGAAAGCCTAGCTTTTTTGAGAAGTCATGAAGGACGGGCAATCGTTCCTCTCTGAACGATTCAAATCTCTCCTTTTGCTTCTCTATGTCTATAGACATTCTCGGTCTCGATTGTAAAGTTAACGCCGCGCTCAGCCGCAGCTTACTTTGGGCGCTTTGTTGCGCGAAAATAGGAGCGTAGCGACTGCGCAACAAAGTGCTCAAAGTAAGATGTCGGCTGCAGCGCCTGGTTATGGCTGACGCGCTCCGAAGCACCTACAGGCACTGAATGCGCCGAAGCTCCTTAAAACGAGGAAAGAATTTCCAGCTTCCCCCAACCAATTATTCTCTTATTGGCACTCCACATTAGTGCACCGGAGTGGCCGCGATCCCATAGACTTAAACGAAACCACTAGGAACGAAACTGCTTGATCTTATCATGGCAAATAGCCAAATGCTGCGGGCCAAAACAGTGCTCAAAATTACACGCTGGCACAAGCAACAAATTTTACGGCCCGGCACCATAACGCCGCGCTCAGCCGCGGCTAACTTTGTGCGCTTTTTGCGCGATAATGGGAGCGAAGCGACCGCGCAAAAAGTGCGCAAAGTTAGACGTCGGCTGCAGCGCTTTGTTACGTGTTTCCGGGGTTAAGGAGCGAAGTTAAGACGTGATTCTCCCAGACACCGTTGATTTTTAAGTACCGCTTTGCCTCGCCTTCAATACTAAAGCCAAGTCTCTCAAGCAACTTGGCTGATCTATGATTTCTCGGCATGTAATTTGCCATTACCCGATTTAGCGATAGCTCTTCGAAGGCGTAATTTATTACATTTTGACAAAGAGCTTTCATAACTCCTTTGCCCTCATGCTTGTGATCTACAGAATACCCCATATGACAAGCCAAGAAGGGACCTCGCACGATATTTGTGAGTGAACATGTGGCCACAACTTCCCGGCTTTCTGGAGTTACAGAGATAAAGTGTACTGAGGTAGCATTTCCTCCCTGCGAGGACCATTCTTGCAAACGTTCCTTCCAAGCCTCAACAGAATGAAATCCTTTCTCTTTAGCTGGCTCCCAGGCACGTAGATGCGACTCGTTTACCTCATAAAATTTTGACAACCGAGATGCATCATCTACAGAAACGATTTTCACATCCATGCTTTATTCTCTGTGACACGTAACGCCCGCAGCAGGGGCGACCAATGCTATGCACATTTTGTGCGAAACTGGGAGCGCAGCGACCTGCACAAAATGTGCATAGCGTTGGACGTCCCGCGGAGGCCCGAAGGGCCGGAGCAAACTGCCTGCGATTGTTAGTGTTTACGGAGCTCGGGGCACATTTTACGAAGTTGGATACTTGCTAATTGCACCATGGTGTTGTTGAATTTTTGAGCATAGCTTTTGGCCTGCGCTCTGAGAGCTTCATGGTTAACGCAGTACTCAGAATCAGCTCCAACCCAAAGCATCTCCCATTTAGTATTTTTAAAAATACATGAAGTAAATGGAATATCGAAGCCTGGGCGAGAAGGGCCAATTCCATCCGCTACTGCGATGAAGTAAACATTATTCTCTTTAAACGCCTTCTCAGCCAGACTGGCTGCAACTTCTGGTTTGTAACTGTCCTTTTTCAATTCAAAAGAGCAATCCGCAAGAGCCTTTCCAGAAGCTAAAGATAGTAGTGCCAATATCAGTATTTTTTTCATGCTTACACTAACGCCCAGCGCAGGCGCAGCCAGCGCGGAGCACCTTTTGTGTTAATGTTTGAGCGCCAGCGAGTAACACAAAAGGTGCGTAGCGTTGGCTGTCGCTCTGCCGCTGATTGTTATGTGTTATCTGTATCGCTTCGCCCACGCCTTCATTCCAACGGCCGGATCATAGCCACCGATAACACAGACGATAAAATAGGAGACAAGATAGGCCGCGCCAGCCCCTAGCCCGCCACCAATTACCAGCAGCCAGATTTCGCCGTCAACCCCTTTGGCATCCAAAGGAATCTCATTAAATTTACGAAATAAATAAAGTGGGCCAAGCATGAAAGTCAAAAGAGCTAAAAAAGAACACAATCCGCCGAAAATCTGAATGGCTCTTAATTTCATTCTCTCAGACCGGCCCATATACCAGCTCATAATTGCTCCGACACATAACGCCCGCAACAGGGGCGACCAATGCTATGCACGTTTTGTGCGAAACTGGGAGCGCAGCGACCCGCACAAAACGTGCATAGCGTTGGGCGTCCCGCGGAGGCCCGAAGGGCCGGAGCATACTGCTTGCGCTTGTTATGAGTTTTCAACGTGCGGAGTAGCTCCAAATTGCATACGCAAGAAATGGTGTGCCGCAAAAGACTATAAAAAGTCCTGCATACTTTAACATTTGCAGTCTGTGCCAATTGCCCTCTTCCGTAAAAAAATGAGGGATAAATATACAAATTAGTATGTACTGCCCCCACCACATGTTTGGCTTAAAATGAGAAAGCAGACCAATCATGTGCCTCGCTGCTTGAAACCACAGATAGAATCCTATGAGAAATAGTGGCACGCCGACAACGAATACAACTATTTCTGGGATATTTTCTGTCATTGCTACTTACGACTCATAACGCCGCCAACAGGGGCGACCAACGTTGTGCGCCTTTTGCGCAATAATGGGAGCGCAGCGACCGCGCAAAAGGTGCACAGCGTTGGGCGTCCCGCGGAGGGCCGAAGGCCCGGAGCGAACTGCTTGGCCTTGTTATTGTTGACGCGCTTTAGACAGAAAATTACTACAGCGCACAAAACTATCAGCCGGAAAAAACAAACATACTTTGAGTGGCACTGTTGCGTGCAACGCACCACCTTCTTCTGATCTTGTTATTAGCCAGACCAGAACGCTCCACCTTACTACCCCCGCCGCCTCCATCAAACTTTTAGAATGGATACCACTGAAGGCACTTAAAATCGTCTCGTAAATCCATTGCTTGAGATCCAGCCTTTACGGAGCTGGATATTTTTATTTTGCCTGCCAAGCACACCGAAATTTATTTGGCGGCGGCTCTGCGGGCCAGAACAATAACGCCGCCGGCAGGGGCAGCTTACCTTGTGCGCGTTTTGCGCGAAAATGGGAGCGCAGCGACCCGCGCAAAACGTGCGCAAGGTAAGCTGTCCCGCGGAGGGCCCCAGGCCCGGAGCGAATTGCCCGGCCTTGTTAATGTTTGATGACCTGAAAGCAATTTACTACTGAACAAGGCCACCAAACCCAACGCCCCGAAAAACTAACATACCGCGAGCGGCACGATTGGCTGTACCATGCCACGCTTTCCCTGGAGCGGCTTACACGCCCAAAAGGAACAACCCTCTGAACTCCTTCCGCCGCCAGCGCTAACCTTAACGAAGGGAAGCCACTGATGCCTCTAAAAATCAACCGTCAATCCCTGCTAGCGATACCGCTTCTACAACGCTAGAGGTCGCCGAATCGCTCATCAAGCACGCTGGAATTTTTAGGCGGCGGCTTGATGAACCTGAACATTAACGCTCGCAACATGGGCGCCCAATGTTGTGCGCCTTTTGCGCAATAATGGGAGCGTAGCGACCGCGCAAAAGGTGCACAGCGTTGGGCGTCCCGCGCAGGCCCGAAGGGCCGGAGCATCTTGCTTGCGCTTGTTAATGTTGGGCCAACTTTTGCCCGCTATATTTTACCTGGGTTTGAAGCGGCCACTGAAATGAATGAACAATTCTAACATTTGCGGCCCCTTTAAAACTAACGTGCGGTGCCGCCCTACTTGGCACAGACTTTCAAGCCACGGATCGTGGGCGAAGCCGACGATGAACCACCAGCGGCACGGCACAAATGGAAAACCTGAAAAAATTGACGGAGCCCGACAACAGAAGCTAAATGATGGAACCACGTTTTTACATGGCCACCTACTAGCGCTGCGCCACCAGCCACCGAAAAACCCCTACGTAGCTATCCAGTAATTTAAAACTCCAGTCCACTGCACCAAAAAACATTAACGCCCAGCGCAGGCGCAGCCAGCGCGGAGCACCTTTTGTGTTAATGTTTGAGCGCCAGCGAGTAACACAAAAGGTGCGTAGCGTTGGCTGTCGCTCTGCCGCTGATTGTTATGCATTGGGCTGGCACTTATGCTTGGGCTTAAACTCTAGGACTTTGTTGTACGTGTCACCTACAACGTAAGTTCCTTTTTTGAAGCGGTACTGGCTTAGCGTCTTGATGGCGGCTCTATTGAATATTTCCGTTTCTGCCTTGACAATCTTTATATTTTCGGGCTCACCAGCTTCATCAATTTGAAAAGCTAGCTTTACTGATCCCGATAGCTCTCTACAAACCGGAGGCATTGGGTAGATTGGCTCTATCTCCTCAACTGCCTCTTGGGCAACCGAGATCGCTGAAGAAAAGACCAAACTAAGTGTAAGTACTAATTTTCTCATTACTGATGCATAACAGTTTTATTCATACGCCATAGGCTTTTGTTGCAGAAGCAATTGTTCCTCGGCACAGAAATCAACACCTCAACAAAAATAACCAAGAATCAACAACCTATAGAAACAGGCCGTCACATTCATGCGAGCAAAAGAAGCCCATGGCTTTTGTTCTTGTTTTCCAAATGGCTTGTATGAAATACCCTAACCCTTTCTATATCAACGGTTTAGCCTATCTTATTCCCTGCACACAAGCCATAGGCCGCTGAACACAGAACTTTACCGTCCGCCGAAAGAAAGAATGTCAGTTTTGGCACCTATTACACAATTATTGATTCGCAAGACTTGTGGAAGATAATTTCAGGCATAAAAAAAGCCGCCCGAAGGCGGCTTTTCAGAAAGGAATAGCTGATTACCAGCCAGTTACTTCCTTCAGTGCGTCGCCGATTTGCGCCAGGGAGCGTACGGTTTTAACACCAGCGTCTTCCAGAGCAGCAAATTTCTCATCCGCGGTACCTTTACCACCGGAGATGATCGCACCGGCGTGGCCCATGCGCTTTCCGGGTGGCGCGGTTACACCCGCGATGTAGGAAACCACCGGCTTGGTGACGTTTGCCTTGATGTAAGCAGCCGCTTCTTCTTCCGCGGAACCGCCGATCTCACCAATCATTACGATGGCTTCGGTCTGCGGGTCGTTCTGGAACATTTCCAGAATATCGATGAAGTTGGAGCCCGGGATGGGATCGCCGCCAATGCCCACACAAGTGGACTGGCCGAAGCCGTGGTCGGTAGTCTGCTTTACGGCTTCGTAAGTCAGAGTACCGGAGCGGGAAACGATGCCCACTTTGCCCGGCTTGTGGATGTGGCCCGGCATGATGCCGATTTTGCACTCACCCGGAGTGATCACGCCCGGGCAGTTCGGGCCAATCAGGCGCACGCCCAGCTCGTCGCACTTAACCTTGGCATCCAGCATATCCATGGTAGGAATGCCTTCGGTGATGCACACGATCAGCTTGATGCCGCCGTTGGCCGCTTCCAGGATGGAATCCTTACAGAAAGGCGCCGGTACGTAGATAACAGACGCTTCTGCGCCAGTCGCTTTTACGGCTTCTTTCACGGTGTCGAATACCGGCAGGCCCAGGTGAGTCTGGCCGCCTTTGCCCGGGGTAACACCGCCGACCATTTTTGTACCGTACTCGATGGCTTGCTCGGAGTGGAAAGTGCCCTGGGAGCCGGTGAAGCCCTGGCAGATGACTTTAGTATCTTTGTTAATCAGTACTGACATGATTATTTACCCTCCGCAGCTTTAACCACTTGCTCTGCCGCGTCGGTCAGGCTGGTGGCAGCGATGATGTTCAGGCCGCTGTCGCTCAGAACCTTGGCACCCAGGTCGGCATTGTTACCTTCAAGGCGAACAACAACCGGGATAGTAACGCCAACTTCTTTCACCGCGCCGATTACGCCTTCTGCGATCATGTCGCAGCGTACGATGCCGCCGAAGATGTTGATCAGAACGGCTTTAACGTTGTCGTCGGACAGGATGATTTTGAACGCCTCAACAACGCGCTCTTTGGTCGCGCCGCCGCCAACGTCCAGGAAGTTGGCAGGCTTGCCGCCGTGCAGGTTGACGATGTCCATGGTACCCATGGCCAGGCCAGCACCGTTTACCATGCAGCCGATGTTGCCATCGAGAGCTACGTAGTTGAGGTCCCACTTGGCTGCGTGTGCTTCGCGCTCGTCTTCTTGAGACGGGTCGTGCATTTCACGCAGGTCCGGGTGACGGTACAGCGCGTTGCTGTCGATCACGATCTTGGCGTCCAGGCAGTGCAGGTTCTTCTCTGGAGTGATTACCAGCGGGTTGATTTCCAGCAGGGCCAGGTCTTTTTCTTCAAACATTTTCGCCAGACCCAGGAAGATCTTGGTGAACTGTTTGATCTGGTCGCCTTCGAGGCCCAGTTTGAAGGCCAGCTCACGGCCCTGGTATGGCTGAGCGCCTACCAGCGGGTCGATGGTGGCTTTCAGGATTTTTTCCGGGGTCTCTTCCGCAACTTTCTCGATTTCAACACCACCTTCGGTGGAGGCCATGAAAACGATGCGACGAGTAGCGCGGTCAAGTACCGCACCCAGGTACAGTTCCTGGTCGATATCGGTGCAGCTTTCCACGAGGATGCGGGAAACCGGCTGGCCGTTTTCGTCTGTCTGATAAGTTACCAGGTTGTTACCCAGCCACTTTTTCGCAAATTCTTCAATTTCCGCTTTGGAATCTACCAGCTTGACGCCGCCCGCTTTACCGCGGCCACCAGCGTGCACCTGGGCTTTAACAACCCACTTGTCTCCGCCGATTTCGTCTGCTGCCGCTGCTGCTGCTGCCGGGGTTTCCGCTGCGATGCCTTTGGAAACCGGCAATCCGTATGCTGCAAACAGTTGTTTGCCCTGATACTCATGCAAGTTCATAGTCAATACCAATTCACATTTGAAATGTGTTTACCAATTGCAGATTGCTCTGCACCTTTAGACAGGGTTCTGATTGTGCTTTGTTACAGAATCAAAAACCCTGAAATGAAACCGGGGCGGTAACCAGATTACCACCCCGGGATTGCGGGTCGCTTACTTGCGTTTTTTACGGTTGGCCATGTGGATGGCGTGACCGTGAACCGCGAGAGCCGCTTCCTTGACTGCTTCGGAGAAGGTCGGGTGACCGAATACGGTCATGCCGATATCTTCCGCGCTGGAACCGAATTCCATCGCAATCGCTACCTGCTGCACCAGATCGGAGGCACTCGGGCCTACGATGTGGGCACCCAGTACACGATCGGTTTCAGCGTGGGCGATGATTTTCACCATGCCGCCGGATTCGTTCGCCGCAACCGCACGACCTACCGCCAGGAACGGGAACACACCTACGTTGTAGGGCTCGCCGTCGGCTTTCACCTGCTCTTCGGTGCGGCCAACCGCAGCGATTTCCGGGTGGGTGTAGATCACGTTCGGGATCACGTCGTAGTTCATCATCGGCTTCTGGCCGGCGATGCGCTCGGCAACCACCACGCCTTCTTCAGACGCTTTGTGGGCCAGCATCGGACCGCGCACCACGTCACCGATCGCCCATACGCCCGGTGCAGAAGTCATGCACAGGTCGTTGACGTAGATGAAGCCGCGCTCGTCCAGTTTTACACCAGCATCTTCAGACAGCAGGCCTTCGGTGTACGGGCGACGGCCCACACAGACGATCAGCTTGTCGAAGGTTTCGGTCTGCTCTTTGCCGTCTTTGTCCTGATAGGTCACGACAACTTCTTTGCCTTTCACTTCGCTGCCGGTTACGCGGCAAGACAGGCGAATGTCGAGGCCTTGTTTTTTCAGAATCTTCTGGGATTCTTTGGCAATCTGCTGGTCCATGATGGACAGGAAGCTGTCGAGGGCTTCCAGTACAACAACGTCGGAACCCAGGCGATTCCAAACGGAGCCCAGTTCCAGACCGATGACGCCAGCACCGATCACACCAAGGCGCTTGGGCACGTCGGTGAATTCCAGCGCGCCGGTGGAGTCAACAATCACTTTGTTGTCCACAGGGGCCGGCGGGATATTTACCGGTACGGAACCGGAAGCCAGGATCACGTTCTCGGCTTCGTAAGTGGTGGACTTACCGTCTTTATCGGTCACTTCCACTTTCTTGCCAGACAGCAATTTACCGGTACCTTCAATGGAGGTTACCTTGTTGGCCATAAACAGGCCGGAGATGCCGCCAGACATCTGCTTCACAACGCCTTCTTTGCGCTCGATCATTTTCTTGACGTCGATCTTTACCTTGCCGGTATCGATGCCGTGTACGTCGAGAGAGTCTTTGGCTTCGTGGTATTTCCAGGAGCTGTCCAGCAGCGCCTTGGAAGGAATACAGCCCACGTTCAGGCAGGTACCGCCATTAACGGTCTTGCCTTCTTTGTTTACCCATTTTTCAACACAGGCAGTTTTCAGACCCAGCTGCGCCGCGCGAATTGCAGCGACATAACCACCGGGGCCGGAGCCGATTACGATTACGTCAAATTTTTCTGACATGGTCTGTTCCAAATTTGAGTGGATTCAACGTATGCGAATAGTTACTCGCATAACCGGGGATCTTCCCGGCATTCCCTGAGACGGTCTTGATGCCGTTGATGCCAGCTCGAACGGCTGACTCATTGTTTAGGGCAGCAGTACCAACTGCCGCCCCATCTCCAAAATACTCTGCTTACACTTCCAGCAGGATGCGCGCAGGATCTTCGATCATTTCCTTGATCGCAACCAGGAAGCCAACCGCTTCCTTACCATCGATCAGGCGGTGGTCGTAAGACAGCGCCAGGTACATCATCGGCAGGATTTCTACCTTGCCGTCGACCGCCATCGGGCGCTCCTGGATTTTGTGCATACCCAGAATCGCTGTTTGCGGCGGGTTCAGAATCGGAGTGGACAGCAGGGAACCGAACACACCACCGTTGGTGATGGTGAAGGTACCGCCAGTCATCTCGTCAATGGACAGCTTGCCGTCGCGGGCGCGCAGACCCAGATCACGGATATTGTTTTCCAGGTCCGCAATGCCCATGTTTTCCGCGTTGCGCAGAATGGGAACTACCAGACCTTTCGGAGAGGAAACCGCAACACCGATGTCCTGGTAGCCGTGGTAAACAATGTCGTTGCCGTCGATAGACGCGTTCACCGCGGAGTAGCGCTTCAGCGCTTCTACGGCCGCTTTTACGAAGAAGCCCATAAAGCCCAGGCGAGTACCGTTGTGGGTTTTCTCGAACAGGTCTTTGTAGTTCTTGCGCAGATCCATGATCGGCTTCATGTTCACTTCGTTGAAGGTAGTGAGCATGGCAGTGGACTGGGAGGCGTCGAGCAGGCGCTCGGCGATGCGCTTGCGCATACGGGTCATGGGTACACGCTTCTCAACGCGCTCACCCGCTGCAACTTCAACCTGAGCGGCAGCCGCCGGTGCGCTCGCCGCAGGGGCAGAGCCGGCTTTCATCACGTCTTCTTTCAGTACGCGACCGCCTTTACCAGTGCCTTCAACACCGGCCAGGTCTACGCCTTTTTCCGCCGCCATTTTCTTGGCAGACGGCATGGCAATTTTCTCGCCGCCAGCGGCAGGCGCTTCGGCGGCCGGCGCTTCGGCTGGAGCCGGCGCTGCTTCGGAAGAGTCGCCAGCGCTGCCGCCCGCACCCTCTTCAAATTTGGCGATCACTTCGTTGGAGAGAACGGTGTCGCCCTCGCCCTTGATAATTTCGCTAATGGCGCCGTCAGCCGGTGCAACTACTTCCAGCACAACTTTGTCGGTTTCGATATCCACGATCAGTTCATCGCGGGACACAGCTTCACCCGGTTGTTTGTGCCAGGTGGCTACGGTGCCGTCCTGTACAGATTCCGGGAATGTTGGCGCTTTAATCTCGATGGTCATTGTTCCTGTTTCCTGAGATTGTCTTGGGCACCAGCTTTACCGGCGCCCTGCTCTTCGTTGTACTGCTGCCTTATTTGACAGTCAGCGCCTCGTTGATGAACGTATTCTGTTCTTCCAGATGGGTGGACATATAGCCCGCCGCCGGTGCAGCAGAAGCCGCGCGGCCGACATATTCCAGTTCCAGCTTGGGATGTGCTTCCTTCAGCAGGCGACGCAGGTGGTGCTGGCTGGAGTACCAGGCGCCCTGGTTCATGGGCTCTTCCTGACACCAGGCAACACTCTTGATGTTCTTGAATGCGGAAACCGCAGACAGGAACTCGTCGTCCGGGAATGGGTACAGCTGCTCCAGGCGAACCAGGGCAACATCTTCCTGCTCGCGCTCCATGCGCGCTTCCAGCAGATGGTAGTAGACCTTGCCGGAGCAGATGACCAGACGCTTCACCTTGGCTGGATCCACAGCGCCATCCTGGATAACGTTGTGGAACTTGCCATTGGCCAGCTCGTCCAGGCTGGAAGTCGCGAGCTTGTGACGCAGAATCCACTTGGGGCTCATGATGACCAGCGGGCGGCGCATCGGGCGAACCGCCTGGCGACGCAGCAGGTGGAAGATCTGAGCCGGCGTAGTGGCGTTGCACACCTGGATATTGTGCTCGGCACACAGTTGCATGAAACGTTCAAGGCGTGCAGAGGAGTGCTCCGGGCCCTGGCCTTCATAACCGTGCGGCAGCAGCATCACGAGGCCGCACATACGGCCCCACTTGTGCTCACCGGAAGTGATGAACTGGTCGATCACCACCTGGGCGCCGTTGGCGAAGTCACCGAACTGCGCTTCCCAGACCACCAGGGATTTCGGGGTGGTGGTGGCGTAGCCGTATTCGAACGCAAGCACCGCTTCTTCCGACAGCAGCGAGTCGTACATATCGAAACGCGGCTGACCTTCGTACATGTTCTGCAACGGTACGTAGCTCTGGCCGTCTTTCTGGCTGTGGATAACCGCGTGGCGGTGGGAGAAGGTACCGCGACCCACGTCCTCACCGGTGAAGCGGACCATATAGCCCTCTTCCAGCAACGTGCCGTAAGCCAGAGTTTCCGCCATGCCCCAGTTCAGTGGCAGGCCACCGCCGGCCATCTTGCGACGGTCGTCGTAAATTTTGGAAACCTGGCGTTGCATGACGATGCCGTCGGGCACAGTGGTCATGCGGGTGGCCACGTCTTTCAGCTTCTTCATCGGGAAGCTGGTGTCGCCTTCGGCCGTCCACTCGTGGTTCAGGTACGGGCGCCAGTCCACAAACATGGAAGAGTCCGGCTCTTTTACCAGACCCGTCGCCACATCTTCACCGCGGTCGAGTTTGTCCCGGTAATCGTTGGCCAGCTTGTCCGCCGCAGCCTTGTCCACCACACCTTCCGCAATCAGCTTGTCCGCGTACAGGGTACGGGTGGTCTTGTGCTTGCGGATGGTCTGATACATCAGCGGCTGGGTGCCGGAGGGATCGTCGGTCTCGTTGTGGCCGCGACGGCGGTAACACACCAGGTCGATGACGATGTCTTTCTTGAATTCGTAGCGGTAATCCACCGCCAGCAGACCGGCCAGAACCACCGCCTCCGGATCGTCACCATTTACGTGCAGCACCGGAGCGTCGATCATCTTCGCTACATCGGTACAGTACTCGGTGGAGCGGGCATCTTCGCGCTTGCTGGTGGTAAAGCCCACCTGGTTGTTCAGTACCAGGTGAATGGTGCCACCGGTGTAGTAGCCGCGGGTCTGGGACATCTGCAGGGTTTCCTGCACAACGCCCTGACCGGCAAAGGCCGCATCGCCGTGGATATTGATCGGCATCACCTTCTCGCCGGTGCTGTCGCCGCGACGATCCTGACGGGCGCGCACGGAACCGACAACCACCGGGGCACAGATTTCCAGGTGCGAGGGGTTGAAGGCCAGCGCCAGGTGCACCTCACCGCCAGGGGTCATCACGTTGGAAGAGAAACCCTGGTGGTATTTCACATCGCCGGAGGTATCCAGGGTTTTCTTGCCCTCAAATTCCTCGAACAGGTCCGACGGGTTTTTACCCAGGATGTTGACCAGTGTGTTCAGGCGACCGCGGTGGGCCATGCCGATGACAATTTCTTTCACGGCGTAGGTGCCGGAGCGGCGGATCAGCGCATCCATCAGCGGGATCAGGCTTTCGCCACCTTCCACGCCAAAACGCTTGGTACCCGGGTATTTGGAATCCAGGTGGCGCTCCAGGCCTTCCGCAGCAGACAGGCGCTGCAGGATTTCGGTGCGGATATCGTTGCCGAAATTGGGCTTGGACTGGCTGCGCTCGAGGCGCTGCTGGAACCACTGCTGTTCGTCCAGGTTGGACAGATGCATGATTTCAGCACCCAGGTTGCGGCAGTAGGTATTTTCCAGGCCTTCCACGATTTCACGCAGGGTCGCTTCGCCTTTACCAAAGAACAGGTCTCCGGTCTGGAAGGTGGTATCGAAGTCGCCTTCGGTGAGACCGTGGTAGTTCAGCTGCAGATCCGGCACCTGCTCACGGGCCATGATACCCAGCGGGTCTAGGGTGGCCTTTTTGTGGCCGCGGTGACGGTAGGAGTTGATCAGTTGCAGAACTTTGATCTGCTTGCGCTCGTGTTCAATGTTGACCGAGCCGGCGCCGGGGGCGGAGAGAGGGCGGGTACGGTTTTTCGCCAGCAACTCGAAGTGCTGACGAATCGCAGCGTGTGAGACATCACCGCCATTTACCCGCGGCAGGCTGTCAAAGTAGCTGCGCCATTCTTCCGGTACACCACTGGGGTCGTGCAGATAGGTCTCGTACAGATCTTCCACGTATCCGGCGTTGCCACCAGAGATATGCGAAGTCCGCCAGAGCGCCTCCATAGAGCTTTCGTGCATTAATGCCTACCTCAATTGACGGCGCGCACCCTTGAATATTGCGCCGCTCTTTCCTGTCTTTTCACTCACAAAAGGGGAGGTGCTGAAAAGACACCTCCCCTTTTTCGTATAGACCTGACACCTGCGCTGCTGTCGGCCTAATTGTGATTATTTTTGGCGGGAAACCCGCGTTCCCTAAGAGGGAAGTTCCCTACACGGCGCGGGTTATCAGCATGTTGCGGATATGTCCGATTGCCCGGGTAGGATTCAAACCTTTGGGGCAAACGTTGACGCAGTTCTGGATGCCGTGGCAACGGAAAACGCTGAACGGATCGTCCAGATTGCCAAGACGCTCGTCGGTGGCGTCGTCGCGGCTGTCCGCCAGGAAGCGGTAAGCCTGCAACAGGCCCGCCGGGCCGATGAACTTGTCCGGGTTCCACCAGAAAGAAGGACAAGACGTGGAACAACAGGCGCAGAGAATACACTCGTACAGGCCATCCAGTTTTGCACGGTCTTCCGGGGACTGCAGACGCTCAATGGCCGGAGCCGGTGTGCTGTTCTGCAGGAAGGGCTCGATTTTCTTGTACTGGGTGTAGAACTGCTCCATATCCACCACCAGGTCACGAATGACCGGCAGTCCGGGCAGCGGACGCAGTACCAGCTTGCCTTTCGGCGCCGCTTCAGAGATCGGCATGATACAGGCAAGACCGTTCTTACCGGAAATATTCATGCCGTCGGAGCCACAAACGCCTTCGCGACAGGAGCGGCGGAAAGACAGGGAAGGATCCTGGGCTTTCAGCAGTTCCAGTACGTCCAGCACCATCAAGTCTTTGCCCTGGGTGTCCAGATCGTAATCCTGCATATAAGGTGCAGAATCGGTTTCCGGGTTGTAACGGTAGATGCTTACTTTCAACATATTCTTTCCGCTCCCGAATTAGTAGGTACGCGCTTTCGGTTCGAAAGCTTCTACGGTGTTGGGCGCAAAGTTCACGGCACGCTTGCCAACACGTTTTTCCGCGGGGAAGAACATGGAGTGGCACAGCCAGTTTTCGTCGTCGCGCTCCTGGAAGTCTTCGCGGGCGTGGGCGCCGCGGCTTTCGGTGCGCACTTCGGCAGCGATCGCGGTGGCTTCGGCCACTTCCAGCAGGTTCTGCAGTTCCAGCGCTTCGATGCGCGCGGTGTTGAACGCCTTGGACTTGTCGTCCAGACGCACATTGGCGATGCGCCCGCGCAGATCGTCGAGCTTCTTAACGCCTTCGGCCATGTAGTCACCGCGGCGGAATACACCGAAGTGGTTCTGCATGACATTCTGCAGCTCGCTGCGCAGCGCTGCCGCACCTTCGCCATCGTTGGTATTGTCGATGCTGTTCAAGCGCGACATGGCCGCTTCGATGTCGGACTCGGAAGCTTCACGGTTCTCGATACCCTCGCGCAGAGCCTTCTCGATGAAGAGGCCGGAAGCGCGACCAAACACCACCAGGTCCAGCAGAGAGTTGCCACCCAGGCGGTTGGCACCGTGTACAGATACACAGGCAACTTCACCACAAGCGTACAAACCATCAATCACCTGATCGTTGCCAGCGGCGTCCTGGGTCAGGGCCTGGCCGTGCACATTAGTGGGAATACCACCCATCATGTAGTGACAGGTCGGTACAACCGGGATCGGCGCTTTCACCGGATCCACATGTGCGAAGGTTTTGGACAATTCACAGATACCGGGCAAGCGGCTGTGCAACAGCTCTTCACCCAGGTGATCCAGCTTCAGGTACACGTGATCGCCATTGGGGCCGGCACCGCGGCCATCGAGGATTTCCAACACCATTGAGCGGGCGACTACATCGCGGCCAGCCAGGTCTTTGGCATTGGGGGCGTAACGCTCCATAAAGCGCTCGCCATCTTTATTGATCAGGTAGCCGCCTTCACCACGGCAACCCTCGGTCACCAGAGTGCCCGCACCGTAAATGCCGGTGGGGTGGAACTGCCACATCTCGATATCCTGCACCGGCACGCCTGCGCGCAGCGCCATGCCAACGCCATCACCGGTATTGATGTGCGCATTGGTGGTCGATGCGAAAATTCGGCCCGCACCACCAGTCGCCAACACGGTGGCTTTGGATTTAATGAAGACCACTTCGCCGTCTTCGATACAGATGGCAATAACACCGACAATCGCACCGTCCTGGTTCTTCACCAGATCCACCGCGAACCATTCGTTCAGGAATACGGTGTTGTGCTTGACGTTGTTCTGATACAGGGTGTGCAACAGGGCGTGACCGGTACGGTCCGCCGCCGCGCAGGTGCGCGCAGCCTGACCACCGCGGCCAAAGTCCTTGGACTGGCCACCAAACGGACGCTGATAGATGCGGCCTTCTTTTGTACGGGAGAACGGCAGGCCCATGTGCTCGAGTTCGAACACGGCTTCGGGACCTACGGAACACATGTACTCAATCGCGTCCTGGTCACCGATATAGTCGGAGCCTTTGACGGTGTCGTACATGTGCCAGCGCCAATCGTCATTGGGGTCATCGCTGGCGATCGCGCAGGTGATACCACCCTGGGCAGACACCGTATGAGAACGGGTCGGGAAGACCTTGGTGATTACAGCGGTCTTGAAGCCGGACTGGGCCATCTGCAGCGCCGCACGCATACCTGCGCCGCCGCCACCGATCACGATACCGTCAAAGGTTATTGTTCGCATATTTGACATGGTTTACACACCCCACAGAATTTCAAAGCCCCACACTGCATAGAACACGGCAACCGCGCCCAGCAGTACTTCAACCAGGATGCGCAAAACAGTGGCTTTGCCACCCATCATCCGGTTGGTGAGGTAATCGGTAACCACGGACCAGAGACCGATCCAGGCATGAGCAAGGGTGGAAAGCAGGGCAACCAGGCTGAATACGCGTACCCAGCGCTGTTCGAACAGCGCGGACCAGCTGGCGTAGTCAAAATCTTTGGAGAGGAAAATGAAACCCACTATAAAGAGGGTGTAAGCCACCAGTACCACGGCACTGATGCGCTGAATAAACCAGTCGTACAGGCCACTGCGGCCGAAACCAGTAACTGCCTTTACCATACCAGAACCCCCGCTAGCAGGATGAGCACAACTGAAAGCACCAGTACGATCACCGCTCCGCGACGGCCACCTTCCAGGCTCTCACCTAGACCCACATCCATCAACAGGTGACGCACACCCGCAATCAAGTGGTAAATGAGCGCAGCCAGAGAGGCCCACAAGACAAGCTTGGCCGGCACACTGGTAAAAAAGTCTGCTACTTTTTGGAAACCCTGCTCAGATTCCAGACTGGAATCCAGCATGCACAAAAGAAGTGCAACCACAGCGAAGAGCACCACACCGGAAATACGGTGCAGAATCGAAACCAACGCTGGCGCAGGGAGCTTGATAGTAGAAATGTCTAAATTGACAGGTCTGTTTTTGTTCACAGGAAAAACACCTTGTTGCCCTGAAAGACGGGGCGCCCGTTAGTTTTCTGTTTACCGGGCGAGCTTGCTGATCACTATCCACACAACCTGTTGAGGTCTTGTACAAAGTGGCCTTACCAAGGCGCAAGCCGCGCGGATTATAGGCATTCAAAATTCAAAACACAACGAACGGGAAGTCGCCAGAGGCGGCTTTGTACCAGTTGCAATCCACGCCACACACCAGACCATGGTATGAGACGCAATATTTGCCCCGATCACAGCGCACCCAAATTTGCACGCCAGAATCCCAACCCAAGCAGGCAAAATCCCTGCCACTTTTACTCTATACGGAAGATCCTGCGGGCATCGAATTGGTCGACCAATTCGATTTGGTTTGACAATTTGAGGCGCGGCACTTAAGTTTGGCCGCGCTCAAAAGCCCGCTAGCCCCATATCCGCGTCCGGATGCCGCCAACGAAGGCCCTCCGAGCCCGCAGAATCCGGCACTTTCCGGGTTGTGCTTGCGTACAGAAAACGTCTGGATACGCCTTATCTATAAAAAGGTGATCACAGATACGCGCGGATAGCGCCCTCCCCGGGCCGTAGAATCACCGAATTCAATTAGTGATTTGTGTGGAAATAAAAAGCTGGCGAAAGAATAGTTTTTAGGAGTCCACAATGTCCGACAAGAAAGCTCAACTCACGGTCGACGGTATCGACGCACCTTACGACCTGCCGGTCTACTCAGGCACTGCCGGTCCCGACGTTGTTGACGTCAGCAGCCTGGCCAGCAAAGGCCTGTTCACCTACGACCCGGGCTTCATGTCCACCGCCTCCTGCGAATCCAAGATCACTTATATCGATGGCGCCAAGGGCGTACTGCTGCACCGCGGCTACCCCATCGAGCAACTGGCAGAGAAATCCGACTACCTGGAAACCTGCTACCTGCTGATGAACGGCGAACTGCCGAGCGCTGCGCAGAAGAAGGAATACGTCGACAGCATCATGAACCACACCATGGTGCATGAGTCTCTGGTCAACTTCTTCAAGGGCTTCCGCTACGATGCTCACCCGATGGCCATGATGTGTGGCGTTGTCGGCGCCCTCGCCTCCTTCTACCACGACTCCCTGGACATCACCGATCCCGAGCACCGCAAGATCTCAGCGGACCGCCTGATCGCCAAAATGCCGACCCTGGCCGCCATGTGCTACAAGCACAGCAAGGGCCAGCCGTTCATGTACCCGGACAACAGCCTGAGCTACTCCGAAAACTTCCTGCACATGATGTTCGGCAACCCCTGTGAGCCGAGCAAAATCGATCCGATTGTGGCCAAGGCCATGGACGTGATCTTCCTGCTGCACGCAGACCACGAGCAGAACGCCTCTACTTCTACTGTGCGTCTGGCCGGCTCCTCCGGTGCCAACCCCTTCGCCTGTATCTCCTCCGGCATCGCGACCCTGTGGGGCCCGGCACACGGCGGCGCCAACGAAGCGGTACTGAACATGCTGCAGGAAATCGGCGATGAAAGCCGTATCGACGAGTATGTTGCCAAGGCCAAGGACAAAAACGATCCGTTCCGCCTGATGGGCTTCGGACACCGCGTCTACAAGAACTTCGACCCGCGCTCCCGCGTCATGCAGGGTATCTGTGACGAAGTTCTGGGTGCCATGGGCGCCGAAAACGATCCGCTGCTGCGCATCGCCAAGAAGCTGGAAAAGATCGCCCTGGAAGACGAGTACTTCGTCGAGAAGAAACTCTACCCGAACGTGGACTTCTACTCAGGCATCATCATGAAGGCCATCGGTATTCCTACCGACATGTTCACCGTGATCTTCGCCACCGGCCGCACCGCCGGCTGGATCGCCCACTGGAACGAAATGATCTCCAACCCATACAAGATTGGCCGTCCGCGCCAGCTGTACACCGGCTACACCGCGCGCGACTACGTATCCCTGGACAATCGCTAAGCGACCACTCCAGAACAGAAAAACCCGGCAAATGCCGGGTTTTTTTATGCCTGAAAATTCTGTTCGCCCAGTTCCGGGCACGACAAATCCCCCACACCTGACGGTGCGGGGGATTGTTTTTTACATCAGCCGATATTACGGCAGGGTATGAACGTGACTACCCACCGGTCCTGAGAAGATGCCACCGTCGTGCATATCCCAGTTAATGGACCAGGTCATTACACCGTTAAATGTAGGGTACGCCTGAGACGGCGTCAGCGTGTCACAGTTCAGCTGCTGGGTCAGACAATCCAGGGCACTGTTAATGTCGGCCGTAGTCGCAAAACCGCTACCAGCGGCGCTGGGACCGGACGGTAGTGCGAGACCCACCTGATCCGGGCGCAAGCCCTCAAAGAATCCCGCGTTACCATAGCCGAGAGGGAAACCTTCGATCAGCATCAGTGCTGAAGCCACCATCATGTCTACAGTACCTGCCGCATACGCCTGCCCGCGGTAAGGCGTGGCCAGACTGCCATTGTTGTACAGCTGCACATGCAGTAAATCCAGGTCATCGCGCAGCTGGTCGATCATCGGCAGATAGGCGCCCCAGATACCGGTGTAAGATACGTAGCCACCCTGCACATACGGATGCTCCGGTGCCATGGACAGGTACATGCCCGGGTACTGTTGTTTCAGCTGCTTGACGGCATTCACCATGTTCTGGATCACAGGTGCTCCATGCATCACACCGGCGCCGGACTCCAGATCGATATCGATCCCGTCAAATCCGTACTCGTCGATCATTGCCGCAGTACTGTTCACGAAGTTGGTGACATTTTCCTCGGTATTGAGAGTCACCGTACCCTTCTCGCCACCGTAGGAAGCAATCACGATTTTTCCGGCGGCTCGTTTGGCAGCAATGTCGGCAATAAACTGCTGCTTGTCCAGGCCTGGATCGAGATTGAATTCGATATTGCCATTGCCCGCGTCATCGACAAAAGCCACCACAATCACGTCCCATACATCTGAGACTTCACTGATGCGATACAGGCCAGATCCGTTGTCAAAGTTGTGCCAGTACCCCACCAGTGCGTGTTTTGGCAGCAGGCCGCTGTTACCACCGGACGATGAGCCACCAGACGAGCTGCTGGAACTGGATGACGAGCTCGAACCGCCACTGGATGAACTACTGGAAGATGAGGAGCTACCGCAATCACCGACCTGACTCCAGGCGTCCTGCCAGTGAGCACCTACTCCCGGCTCATAAGCCCAGGCAGCACTGGAAGAACACCAGCCTGCGATATTGCACTGGAATTCCAGACCCACGTTCTGCACCAGCTGGCCCGCGGCATAGCTTGTGCCCGCTACATATTGCAACGACGTGCAGGAGCCACCGCCGGACCCGCCACTCGAGCTCGACGATGAACTGGAAGAAGAGCTTGAAGAAGATGAAGAACTGGATGAGCTGGAAGATGAGGAGCTGGAAGATGAAGAACTTGACGAGGACGAGCCGCCATCACAGGCGCCGTCGTAAGCCCACACATCCCAGGTGCCCGAGTGGGTCGCCGGGTTCTGATTTTGCGTCCACCACTTTGCGGTATAGGCGTTTCCCAGGTGCTGAACCGAGTCATCCCCCACATAAATGCCGGCACTCTGCCAATCCGGTCGCGCACTGCAGTCTACTGCCGCGGCCTCGATCGAAAACAACCCGAGCGCAAGCAGGCTCATTAATTGCCTTTTCATAGCGTTTTCCTAAGTTATTTTTAGAAGGTTTGCTTACACAGACATCGGAAAGAGCAGAGGGCGCCGTAGCGCCCTCTGTTTACTGCTTTAACACTTAGTTACAGGTCGAGTCACCAATCTCTTCCCAGTCGGAAGAGGTGCTCGGCTCCTGGCCCTGAGTCCACCACTTGGCGCGGTAACGCTTGCCGTTGTGGTTGACCTCATCACCACCGTTGTAGGCAGTGCTGGCATTCCAGGGCACTTCCACGTCACTGATCAGCTTCCAGTCCGCGGCGCTGAAGCCCGGCTCCTGCTGGGTCCAGTACTTGGCTTCCCAGACCAGATCGTCGTGGCTGACCTCATTGCCACCGAGATAGGTGTTGCCGGACTGCCAGGCCGGGTAGTTACCCGCGTTTGGATCGGTCATGTCGCAGCCGCCACCACCGGTACTGTTGGTTACGGTCACAGTGACATTGGCACTGGCACTGTCGATACCATCGCTCACGGTCACTGTCAGGGTGAAGTCGGTATCGGCCTCCACCTGTGGCGCTGTGATCGTGATGGTGTCGCCGGTACCGCTTTCCATACCGCTCCAGGTGTAGGTCAGCGCATCGCCATCGGCATCGGTGCCCACTGCGGTAATGGAATCGGTAGCCCCCTCCTGAATGGTGACCTGGGCCGGAGCAGTGACCTCCGGAGGCGTGTTGGCATCCGGTGGCAGCAGGAAGATGCTGACCTGATCCGGGGTATCGTCACTCAGAGAACCGTCGCTGACGCTCAGCTCGAATACCAGTTCCTGCTCTGCAGACACTTCGGCAGCGGAGAAGCTCGGGTTGGCCGCAGAAGCGCTGCTCAGGGTTACCGGCGCACCGGAAACCTGGGTCCAGCTGTAGGTAAGAGCGTCGCCATCCGGGTCGCTGGAAGCACTGCCGTTCAGAGATACGGTAGCTGGGGTGACAACGATCTGATCGGCCCCTGCGTCGGCGCTCGGCGCCTGATTCGGCTGGTCGGCAAGTACCGTAACCACTACCTGATCGGTATCACTGGCGCCGCTGTCGTCGGTGACGGTCAACTCAAACACCAGATCTTCATCGGTAGTAACAGAAGGTGCGGTGAAGCTGGCAGAGACGCTGCTGGCGTTCTGCAGGCTGACACTGGCACCGGAAACCTGCGCCCAGCTGTAGGTGAGCGGGTCACCGTCGAGGTCACTGGAGCTGCTGCCATTCAGGGTGACACTTGCACCACCATCCACAGACTGGTCGCCACCGGCCCGCGCCGTCGGAGCACGGTTGTTTTGACCGCCGCCGTGACCAAGCCCTTCGTGCATGGCATTGAGGATGTCACCGTTGTCCGCGTCGATTTCCCAGGAGAACAGGCCCGCCAGGTTATTGGCCTGGACATAGGCGCCCTTGGCCAGCACAGAGCGGCGGTTATCGTAGGTAATCAGGTCGCCGGTACTCGGCTTGAACATGTAAGGCGCTTCGGCGGTTTCGTCGTAGTACTCCTCCCACTGGCCGGTAGCAAGTCGCTCAACGATATCGCGGTAATCCACGACACCCGCTTCCCATGTGCCGTCCACTGCACCTGTGGCAGTACCGGTCATATGATCATTGCCGGTCCAACCGTTGACCCCGGTCCAGCCACGGCCGTACATGGCCGCACCTACCACCAGTTTGCCCGGATCCACACCGAGGCTCAGCATATTCTGAACGCCATTGTGAGCGGTGTAGTCGGTGTCAGGACGCCAGGACGGTGCGTACAGCGCCGTTTGGTGACCCAATGTTTCCAGGCTGAATGCGCCGTAGAAGTCGTAGGTCATCATGAAGATGTAATCCATGTACTGCTGTACATCGGCATAGTCCACATCTTCAATCTTGTCGGAGCCAGCACCAATGGCTGAAGTGAGCTGGTATTCACGACCAGTTTCCTGCTCGAGCCCATCGAGCATGGCGCGCAGGTCGCGCATCAACAGGCGATAGGTTTCGCCATCGGTGGCAGGATCGCCCAGATTCGGGTTGGCGCCTTGGCCGCCCGGGTATTCCCAGTCGATATCCACACCGTCGAAGAATTTCCAGGTGCGCATGAACTCTTCGACCGAGTCTACGAAAGTCTGACGCTTGGCAGCATCGCCGAAGAAGTAGAAGGGGTCTGACAGTGTCCAGCCACCAATGGAAGGCAGGATTTTCAGGTCCGGGTAGGCCTGCTTCAGCGCCATCAACTGGCCGAAGTTACCTTTGTAAGGGTCGGAATATGTCTGGCCGGTTTGCGACTTCTGTACTGCGGCGAATGGATCGTGCAGAGATACCTTGAAGTCTTCACGACCGGAACAGGAACGTTGCAGCGCCTGGAAAGAACCTTCGATTTCCTTCAGGCTGTCATTGATGCCGTCGCCACCACAGATCGGAATAAATCCGTAGATAATGTGGGTTAGGTTATAGGAGGGCATCATATCCACTGAGAATTTACGCCCGTAAACGCCCCACTCCACAAAGTAGGTACCCACCACGGAATTGCTGGTGTTTTCGTACGGCTGGTTATTCTCGCCAGCGGTAATGGTCAGTGGGTCCAGGTGGCTGCCATCGGTGTCCGCAATCACGATATCGGTGGCTGCAGAGGTCGCACAGCCGTCGTCATTACACAGTGCAACCTGCAGTGAATACTGGCCGCCCTCGGCAACCTGCAAGGTCGCGGAGCCGGTTTGCGTACCGCCGCCAGTAACGGTCTGCTCCAGTACAACCTGACCGTTTAACAGGTACTGCGCTGAAGTTGCGGGGTCACCGGACCACTTGGTCCATTCTACCGGCACTTCTGCGTAGTCGTTGACCGTAATCAGCTGCTCGTAGGCAGTGGCCGCGTCGTCCACCTCGATGATGGCAAAGCTGGTTTCCATCCACTCGATGGTGGGGGCGCCGGGTGCGGCGATGGCGGTGGAGCTGGTGGCGAGACCAAGCGCAAGGAGCGCGCGGCGCCAGGGACTGGGAGTGAGCCCTTTCATTGATTTTCACCTTGTCGTTATCTTTTATTGATCAGGATCTATCAATGAGAGCAGCGGTGTAGCGTCCGTCTTACCTCAACGGGCAGCGCTGCCCCCGATTGAACGGCATTCAGTAACGTCTGGATACCGGTACTTCTTTGTTATTTCTTTAACAGTACCTCTTTCAGCCATGACACCGCTGTCATTTTTCACAAAAACATGACAGCGATGTCATTACTCTTTCACAATACCCCCGGACCTCAATCTTGACCAGCCCCCTTAGGCAGTCATGAGAGGTAAGTCACACAGAGGATTGCGTTTCTGGCGGGTATTTTTCGCTTTTGCGACCTGGGGATGAGGGAGAAAGAGGGTAAGAGAGAGGCACAAGAAAAGAAAAGCGGCCGAACTCTGTCGACCGCTTCGCCCCATTTTCCCAATCAAGCTGACTGAAACTTACCGCTGTTCGCCTCGCTGAAATCAATTCTCAGACCAGTGGCTACCCGCTGTGGGCCTATTTACGGTCATGCTCAGTCTCGGTTACGGACCGCTTTTTGTTGGCACTCCACCTCGTCTCGCGATGGGGGAGTCTTCCCGGGACTGGTACCAGTGTAGGATCCCTCGCGCGCATCCCAAACTTTTTTCTCATTTTGCTTTCCGCCTCCGCTTTTGCGCCACGGCAGCGTGGGGGCGGCGCTATCCGCACCATACACTCCAGCTGCGATATCCGAGCAAATGCAGACGGAGTAATTATGCAGTTTCAGACTTTTAAACGTGCCGGCCTGGCTTCCGCCCTGGCCCTCTCCCTGACCACAGCGGGTTGTGCCAACATGAGCGACACAGATCGCCGTGTGGGCACTGGCATTGGTATTGGCGCTGTCACCGGCGCACTGGTAACCGGTGGCGATATCGGCGGTGCCGCTGTCGGTGCGGCACTGGGTGGCGCTGGCGGTTGGCTGTACGACCGCGAGAAAAAGAGACAGTATTACTACGACAGCCGCGGCCGCCGCGTTTATCGGTAACTGTCGGCAATATAGATATCCACTGCGCGCACAGCTTGTGTGATGTGTAGGGGATGCAAAAAACAGTGAGCCCAAAGGGTTCACTGTTTTTTTAGTGGTTTCACCAGGCCATCCAGGCCTTCAATCTTGATCTCCAGCGTTAACGCCATCAGGTGCCCCAGCCGCCCCTTGGGGAATTCTTTCCTGGCAAACCACAGCAAGTACTCCTCCGGCAGATCGATCAATACCCGTCCCGCGTACTTGCCAAATGGCATTTCGGTGCGCGCAATATCCACCAGATCCTGCTTGTCCAGCATTTCAAATTCCCAGTCGGCTCAAGTACTTATTTCAGAATTCTACACTGACTCGCCCCTACCCCGGCCAGATCTCTGCTGATCGCACAGACGGTTTTTGCTCTACGATTTCTATGGCAGTATCGGTTGACCGGCCTTCAGTGGCCGTTCATTTTTTGTTCGCCCGGAAGATCCCTGGCGCAATTTCCTGCACACTCAATAAACAAACAAGTGCAGACCCCAACAATTTGTTGAAGGAATGACAGTGAACAACATCAAGCTCACACACAAATTCGGGCTGGCCCTATCCATTGCCCTGCTCACCGCCTGTGGCAAATCCGCGCAAGAAAACGCAACTCCGGTGGATGCAGCCGCCGAGAAAAGTGCCCCCGCAGCCGAAACCGTCTCGACCGAAGGCATGTGGATGCCGCGTCAGCTGCCGGAAATCGGCAATAAACTGAAAGAGCTCGGCCTGGAGCTGGATCCGAAAACCATGACGGATCTGACCAAATTTCCGATGAATGCTGTGGTGAGCCTGGGTGGCTGCTCTGCAAGCTTCGTCTCCCCTCAGGGCCTGGTCGCCACCAACCACCATTGCGCCTACGGCTCCATTTCCTACAACTCCACCGAAGACAACGACCTGCTGGCCAACGGTTTCCTCGCCAAAACCCTGGAAGAGGAAGTGCCTGCGGCACCGGGGTCGCGTATCTATGTCACCGTGGACATGAACGAAGTCACAGACAAGATCAACAGCAAACTCAGCGATGACATGGACGGAGCCACCCGTTTCAAAGCCATTGAAGACGCGGAAAAGGCGCTGGTCGCCGAGTGTGAATCCGACCCCGGTCACCGCTGTGAGGTCTACAGCTACTACGGCGGCGCCAGCTATTACCTGATCAAACAGCTGGCCATTCGCGATGTGCGCCTGGTGCACGCTCCCGCGGCCTCCATCGGCAAGTTCGGCGGTGACATCGACAACTGGATGTGGCCGCGTCACACCGGCGACTACTCCTTCCTGCGCGCCTATGTGGGCCCGGATGGCAAACCCGCCGACTTCTCCAAAGACAATGTGCCTTACAAACCCAAGCACCACCTGACGGTGGCCACCGAGGGGCCAAAGGAAGGCGACTATGTAATGGTTGCGGGCTACCCGGGTCGCACCAACCGCTACCGCACCGCGGAAGAAGTCAGCAACAACTTCAGCTGGTACTACCCCACCATGCAGAAAGTACTGGCGGAGTGGTCTGAAGTAATCGGCTCTGCCACCGAGAACAACAAAGATGCCGCGCTCAAGTACGCAAGCCTGGTCGCCGGCCTCAATAACTACGCGAAAAACTTCACCGGCATGATGGAAGGCTACAACCGCAGCGACCTTCTGCAGCGCAAGCAGCAGTTGGAAAAAGACCTACAGGCGTGGATCGAAGCCAATCCGGAATCCAAGAAAAAGTACTCTTCAGTCATTGCCGACCTGAAGCAATTAATTGCGGAAGAGCAATCCACCCAGGAACGCGATCTGTTGCTGGGCTACATGAATCGCTCGGCGATGCTGAGCAGTGCACAGCGCCTCTATCGTCTCAGCCTCGAGAAGCAAAAGCCGAACATGGAGCGTGAACCCGGTTACCAGGAACGTGACATGACCCGCTTTAGCGAGAGCATGAAGCGCATCGAGCGCAGCTTCGAGCCAACCGTGGACCAGGCTATCTGGACCTACTTCCTCGAGCGCTATAACGCCCTGCCCCAGGATCAGCACCTGGAGAGCTTCGACAACTTCTTCGACGGAGAACTGAGTGGCGAGGCGCTGCAGAAAAAGCTATCCGCCATGTACGAAAAGACCGGGCTCACCGATACCGAAACCCGCCTCGCGTGGATGGAAAAATCACCGGAAGACTTCCGCAACAGCGACGATCCGTTCATCCAGTTGGCCGTGGCGACCTATGACGACCGTTTTGCCATTGAGCAGAACGAAAAAGCCATGTCCGGTCGCTTCGCCGAGCTGCGCCCGCAGTATATGGACCTGCTGATCGCCTACTACAACGAGCAGGGCAAACCGGTCTATCCGGATGCCAACAGTTCTCTGCGCCTCACCTACGGTTTGGTGAAAGGCTACACCCCGCCCGCAGGCACCATCAAAGGCGCGGCTGACGGCAACGATGGCAAGGATGGCTTTGTGCCCTTCACCACCCTGCGTGGCATCGAGGCCAAGTACACAGGCGTTGATCCTTTTGATACGCCCCAAGCACAACTGGATGCGATCAAAAACAAGGAGTACGGCCGCTTCTATGATGAGGACCTGGACTCTGTTCCGGTGAACTTCCTCACCACCGTAGACATCACCGGCGGCAACTCAGGTTCTGCCACCATGAACGGCAAGGGCGAATTTATCGGCCTGGTATTTGACGGCACCTACGACAGCATCAACGCAGACTGGGACTTCAATGACAATACCCGCGCAATCCATGTGGACGTGGAATATATGCTGTGGGTAATGGAAAACATCGACCACGCAGATAATCTGCTGGAAGAAATGGGTGTAGCGGAAAAATCCGATCACTGATATCCCGCTCTCCCTTTGAAAAAGCCGGCAGCCGCCGGCTTTTTTGTTTCTGAATACCGTCAAACATCCCGCCATCTCTCACCGCCTGCGTGACAGAATTAACAGTTTTCAACGGCCCCGAGTTTTTCCGGGCACCCACCCCTTGAAATCAAATAACCCGCGCACATGTTATTTCGGGAGCCAAGCTTGCGAACCTTCTTCCTGAGAATGGTCGCAGGAATTCAGTACCCACCAGCCCCAAAGGAGCTAACCTATGGACACTCTGAAAAAGTTAAGCATTATCGGTTTTGCCGCGCTGTTGGTAACGGGAATCACGGCCTGTGAGAAAGAATCCGGTGCAGAAGAAATCGGTGAAACCATTGATGAAACCGCAACCGATATCGGTAATGCGGTAGAAGACACCTGTAAAGATGTAAAAGAAAAAGCCGGTGCAGAGGATAAAGACTGCTAAGCAGCAATGCCCCTTTACTAGCGGCATTTCCAGTAGCGCCAGGTTCGAGCACCCTAGCCGTCACCCGAGCCTGGCCGTGATACTGACAGCCCTGCGGAACTACACCAACTTCGTTTTTGTTTTTCCGCAGCGTTGACAGCGGTATTCGGTCACCAGTTTTCCCTGTTTTACATCAAACTTTCTTTCGGTGACTACTTTCCACTTGTGAAAACCGTCGCGGCATAAACTGCTACCCTTGTGTTTTTCCCAAGCGGTTTTCCGCTTAAATGGCAGCACGTCGCCCATCAGACCTCCCCGCCAGCCGCGTGGGCAGACGCCCAGGCCCATTGAAAGTTAAACCCGCCCAGCCAGCCTGTCACGTCGAGCACTTCACCAATAAAATAGAGCCCCGCTTGCTTCATACTTTGCATACTCCGCGATGACACTTCATTGGTATCCACGCCACCAAGGGTGACTTCTGCGGTGCGGTAGCCTTCCGTGCCCTCGGGGATCAGCGTCCAGATCTGCAGCTTTTCGCCTACATCCTTTAGCGCCTGTTCGCTGTACTGCTTGAGTGGTTTGCTTTCCAGGCCATTTCTCTGCAGGAAAAACTGTACCAGCTTTTTGCTCCACAACTCTGCCAGCACCGTATGTAGAAAGCTCTCCTGCTTTTTGCCGCGCTGCTCACTGAGCCACTCGGACAGGTCCAGCCCCGGTGCCAGGTCGAAGTTCACCGGCATACCCTCTTTCCAGTGGCTGGAAACCTGCAACACCGCCGGGCCACTCAGGCCCTTGTGGGTAAACAGCATCTGCTCGTGGAAATGGCCCTCGGCGCAGCTGGCATTCACTGCCAGTGAGGTTCCGGGTAATTCCTGCTGCCGCGCCAGTGCACGCTTATTCAATGTGAAAGGCACCAGCGCGGCGCGGGTGGAGATAATGTTGTGGCCGAACTGCCTGGCGAGGTCGTAGCCAAATCCGGTGGCGCCCATGGTGGGGATCGACAGGCCGCCGGTGGCGACTACCAGGGATTCACACACCACTTTGCCAAGGGAGGTGTGCACCTCAAAGCCTTTCGCACTCTCTTCATTAAGAGGCTCAACACGCTGGATCTCACAGCGGGTGCGAATCTGGGCTTTCGCTTCGCGGCACTCCGCCAGCAGCAGATCGACAATATCGCGGGATTTGTTATCGCAGAACAGCTGGCCGAGGGTTTTCTCGTGATAAGGGATGCCGTGCTTTTCCACCAGGGCGATAAAGTCCCACTGGGTATAGCGGGCCAGGGCGGATTTACAGAAGTGCGGATTTTCGCTGTAGAAGTTGTCCGGCGCCGTGTACAGGTTGGTGAAGTTGCAGCGGCCGCCGCCGGACATCAGGATCTTTTTGCCGACCTTGTTGGCGTGGTCCAGCACCAGCACGCTGCGGCCACGCTTGCCCGCCACCGCGGCACACATCAGGCCGGCGGCGCCGGCGCCAATGATCAGTACATCGGCCTGGGTGGGAAGGTCTGTCATTGGCTAGTGGTCTACGGATCAGGTCTTCGGCAGGGTGACGCCGCGCTGGCCCTGGTATTTACCGCCGCGGTCTTTATACGACACATCGCAGATTTCATCGGATTCGAAGAACAGCATCTGTGCCACACCTTCATTCGCGTAGATCTTCGCCGGCAGGTTGGTGGTGTTGGAGAATTCCAGAGTCACATGCCCTTCCCATTCCGGCTCCAGCGGCGTCACATTCACGATGATGCCGCAGCGGGCGTAGGTGGACTTGCCCAGGCAGATGGTCAGCACCGAACGCGGGATGCGGAAGTACTCCACGGTGCGCGCCAGGGCGAAAGAGTTAGGCGGGATAACACAGTAGTCGCCCTGCACATCCACGAAGCTGTCTTCGTCGAACGCCTTGGGGTCCACGGTGGCGGAGTGCACGTTGGTGAAGATCTTGAACTCGTTGGCGCAGCGCACATCGTAGCCGTAACTGGAGGTGCCGTAGGAGATCAGGCGATCGCCGGAGGCCCCGTGGCGTACCTGGCCCGGCTCGAAGGGCTCGATCATGCCCTCACTCTCAGCCATACGACGAATCCACTTATCGGATTTGATGCTCACCCTGTCCCCTCGCTTATCTGGTCTTGGCCCATTTCTGGCGGTCATTTGAAGAGGCCGAATCATAGCCGTTTTACCTTGTTCAAAAAAGTGCCAATGGGCTGCGTCGAATTTGGCGCACGCAGACCTGGTACGGGCTTGCCGATACTGGACACGTACTGTATAAATCACCAGTAGACACTGTACACACATACAGTCAAACCCCATCAGAACCCCCGTGTGGAGCGAGCCGATCGTGAACAGCGCCGAAAACTTTTTGCAAAACAAGCAGTTAGGTGATCAGCCAGCCAAGCAGGCCAATGACGAGCCGCTGCAGCAACTGCTGACCCGCCCGGACATCTGGCAACTGGCCAGTGGCCAGCGCCGTCCCCGCACCGGAATCAGTACCGGCTACCGCGGGCTGGATGCCTTGCTGGCCGGGCACGGTTGGCCCCGCGCGGCCACCACGGAGTTTTTGGTCGACAAGGCTGGTATCGGCGAGATGTCACTGATCCTGCCGACCCTGGCGGAACTCACCCGTCAGGGGCGCATGGTGGTCCTGATCAACCCGCCGCATATCCCCTACGCCCCGGCACTGGTACAGGCCGGCGTGCAACTGGAGAAACTGCTGATCCTGCACCCCAGAGGACAGCGGGATCAGCTGTGGGCGGCAGAGCAGTCCCTGCAATCCGGCGCCTGCGGTGCGCTGATTCAGTGGCAGAACAGGGAGACTCCGGCCGATAAAGACCTGCGCCGGCTGCAGGTAGCCGCCCGCGATGGCGACTGCCTGCATTTTCATTTTCGCCCCGGCTCCTGTGCACAAATCCCGTCTCCGGCAGCACTGCGCCTGCAACTGAAGAGCGATGGAGAGCAGCTGGCGCTGCACCTGTTCAAACAACTGAGCGGCAAGTCCGGCCAGCGCGTGCATCTGGCGCGCAACCCGGATTTGGTGCGACAGGACCAGCCGCTGCACTGAATGTGCAAGGCGGCGCGAGGAACACCTTATGCTCTGGCTCTGTATTCAGCTCCCAAAACTCTCCCTGGAAGCACTGACCCGCGCCCACCGCGCCGGCGACAATACC
Organism: Microbulbifer sp. ABE4_465; assembly: GCF_056160765.1. NCBI lineage: Bacteria > Pseudomonadati > Pseudomonadota > Gammaproteobacteria > Cellvibrionales > Microbulbiferaceae > Microbulbifer > Microbulbifer sp. ABE4_465. The sequence continues at coordinate 121,967 of NZ_JBSWXV010000006.1, read as the reverse complement.
GCGGTGGCCGTGGCCCAGAACAGCCTCATCATTGAAGCCAACCCCGCGGCCAATGCCCACAATGTGGAGCCCGGACTCAGCATCGCCACCGCCTGCGCCTACTGCGCCGAACTGCAATTGCTGGAACGGGACCCGCAGCGGGAAGAGCAGTTACTACAACAGCTGGCCCAGTGGGCCTACAGCTTTACCCCGGTGGTTTCCCCACGCAGCGCCGAGCGCGAACAGAACCAGGCAGACAGCAATTTCGCCTGCCTGTATCTGGAAATCAGTGGCAGCCTCAAGGCACACCACGGCCTGGCGCCCCTGCTGCAACAACTGGGCAAAGAGCTGCGCAAGATGCGCGTCCATCATTTTATGGGCCTGGGGCACAGCCCCAGCGCCGCCCACCTGCTCAGCCAGTTGCCGGAACACCGCCAGTGGCTGGCCGAAGCCAGAACCGCTCCCACGCCCCAGCAGTGGCGCCAGTGGATCAGCTTCGCCCCCAGCAAACTTCTCGACTGCAATCACAAGGCCATCGCCAAGTTGTATGCCTGCGGTATCAAGCGCGTCAGCCAGTTGCTGGCAATTCCGCTGTCGGAAGTGGGCAGTCGTTTCGGGCGCGGATTCATCGACTACCTCGCCCGCCTGAACGGCACCCGCCCGGATCCGGTAGCCAGCTTCGAGCCACCGGCGGAATTTCACAGTGAACTGTTTTTCCCGAGCCCGCTGGATAACAGCGAGCAACTGCTGTTCCCCGCCGGCCGCCTGGTGCGTGAGCTGTGCCGGCAGTTGCAGCGCCGGCAGTTATACAGTCAGCAGTTGTGCTGGGTGCTGGATTACGGCAGCCGCGGCCACCAGCAGGTCCATGTGGATATCTCCCGCCCACTACTCGATCCCCAGCGCCTGATCGCGCTGACAAAATTGCAGTTTGAACGGGTTGAACTGAAGGAGCCGGTGCAGGCATTGACCCTCAAGTGCCAACAGTTGCGTCCCATTGAAAGTCACAGTCTGCGGGAGGATTTTTTTGACGAGGGCAGCAAGCTGCACGAGAGCTACCAGCTGATCGACAAGCTCAAGGCCCGCCTCGGGCACCAGGCTCTCTCCGGCGTCACCCTCAAGGAAAGCTACCTGCCGGAACAGGCCTGGCAAAACGCCGACAGCCTCACCCTGCAGAGTAAATCCCGCAGCCACCAACTCACGCCCGTGAATGCCCCCCGCCCCAACTGGTTACTGCCGCGGCCCGACCGTATTCAGCAGCGCGACCACAAACTGTTTTACGACGGCGAACTACATTTATTGCAGGGACCAGAGCGTATCGACGGCTACTGGTGGCAACACCACCGCCACGCCCGCGACTACTACATCGCCCGCGGCGCCCACGGCAGTCTTTACTGGGTATACCAGGATCTGGCGTCAGAGGACTGGTATCTGCACGGGGTTTATTCATGACTGGGTTAAGACAACCCTGTGTTTACCTTCTTGCAAACCAGCGTAATGGCACACTTTATACGGGTGTTACATCCAACCTTGTACAGCGTATCTGGCAGCACAAGGAAGGCGTTGTCGAAGGTTTCACTCGGGAGTATGGAGTGAAAGACCTTGCCTGGTACGAGCTACATGACACGATGGAAAGTGCCATTCGAAAAGAGAAAGCGATAAAGAACTGGCGGCGAAGCTGGAAGCTGAACCTGATTGAAAGTAGCAATCCAGAGTGGCGAGATCTGTACTACGACATCCTCTAATCGCCCCCGTCATCCCGGACTTGATCCGGGATCCAGCTGCAGGAGCCTGACGACCACCGAGCAACTGGATACCCGCCTACGCCGGTATGACGAGCGAAGGGGCTCGGCGCAAATACACCAACCACCCGCCCGTCATCCCGGACTTGATCCGGGATCCAGGCTACAGGAGGCCAACAAATCCGCCGAACAACTGATACCGGTACCGGATCAAGTCCGGCACAAGCTATACACCGGTATGACGTATCGGATATTTATCGGTATGCAGTACGCCGAACTTTTTTGTCAGAGTAACTTTTCATTTCTGCAGGGCGCCTCGCATCCGCAGGAGCTGGTTGCGACCGCACATAAACTCGGTTATCGCGCGATTGCGATTACCGACGAATGCTCCATGGCGGGAGTAGTGCGGGCCTATGCCGAGCTGGAGAAACTTCAAGCCGAGGGTAGTCAGTTAAAGCTGATTTGTGGCAGTTTCTTGCGCCTGGAGGAAGAATCGCAGCAAGTGGTTTTACTCGCACCGGACAGGCTTGCCTACAGCGAAATCTGCCAGCTGATTTCCACCTCGCGCCTGCGCGCCGAAAAAGGCCAGTACCGGACGTTTATTCAGGACCTCCTCAATCACTGCAAACATGCACTGTGCCTGTGGCTTCCAGGCAGCGAGCCTTTCACACTTCCCGATACGCTGAAACAACATTTCGGCGGGCGGCTCTCTATCGCCCTGAGCCATCACCTGCTCCCCAGTGAAAACCAGAGGCAGCACAAGCTACTGGCTTTTGCCAGATCCCAGCGGCTACCGCTGGTTGCTACCAACGCGGTACTTATGCACAACCGTAGCCGCAAGCCACTGCAGGATGTACTCAATGCCAACTACCATAACTGTACTCTGGACCGGCTGGGGTATCACCTGCAGCAGAACGCTGAACGCTACCTGCGCAGCCTGCCGGAAATCGCTGCACTTTATCCACAGGGTGCCATCGACAACACACTGAAAATTGCTGAGCAATGCACCTTCAGTCTGAAAGAACTGCAATATCAGTACCCCTCCGAGGTTATGGCGAAGAATAAAACCGCCAGTGCGTATCTGCGTGAACTGGTGGATACTGGCATTGATAAGCGCTGGCCTCAGGGACCCCAGACGCATATTCGCCAACAAATCGAAACAGAGCTGGCATTGATCGCCGAGCTTCAGTACGAGCACTACTTCCTCACCATTTACGACATCGTCCAGTACGCGCGTAAACAGCACATCCTCTACCAGGGACGCGGCTCCGCAGCCAACTCAGTGGTGTGTTACTGCCTGTTTATCACCGAGATTGACCCACACAAGATCGGTCTGTTGTTCGAGCGGTTTATTTCCCGCGAGCGCAACGAGCCGCCGGATATCGATGTGGATTTCGAGCACGAGCGGCGCGAAGAAATTATCCAGTACATCTACCGCAAGTACGGCCGCGAGCGCGCCGGGCTCGCGGCCACCAAAACCACCTACCGTTTTAAAAGTGCACTGCGGGATATCGGCAAGGCTCTGGGGCTCGGGGCGGCAGTTATTGAACAGTTGCAGGCGGAGCGCAGCTGGTGGGACAAGCTGGAGGATTTTCCACAGCAGATGAAAAAGGTTGGCATCGCTCCAGAAAGCGTAACCGGGCGCATGCTGCCCAGGCTACTGGAGCAGATTTACGGTTTCCCCCGCCACCTGTCCCAGCATGTGGGCGGCTTTGTGATTACCGAGCTGCCACTGAGCCAGCTGGTGCCCATCGAAAATGCGGCCATGGATGACCGCACCATCATTCAGTGGGACAAGGAAGATATCGAAGACCTGAAACTGATGAAGGTGGATATTCTCGCCCTCGGCATGCTCACCGCCCTGCGCAAATCCCTTAGCTATATGGCGCTGTACGGAAAGCGTATGCGCCTGCAGGATATTCCCGCCGACGACCCGGCGGTGTATGCAATGATGTGCCGCGCGGATACCGTGGGGGTATTCCAGATCGAATCCCGCGCGCAGATGAGCATGCTGCCGCGCCTGCAGCCGCAGACCTTTTACGAGCTGGTAATCGAAATTGCCATCGTGCGCCCGGGTCCAATCCAGGGTGGGATGGTGCACCCCTACCTGCGCCGCAAGCAGAAACTCGAGCCCATCCACTACCCCCACGAAAACCTGCGCCCGGTGCTGGAGCGCACCTTGGGTGTGCCGATTTTCCAGGAGCAGGTGATCAAGCTCTCCATGGTGGCCGCCGGCTTCAGCGGCGGTGAGGCAGATGCCCTGCGCCGCGCCATGGCCAGCTGGGGCAAGAACGGTAACCTGCTGCAATTTCGTGAAAAACTGATCAACGGCATGCTGGCCAATGGCTACGAGCACAGCCTCGCAGAACAGCTGTTCGAGCAGATGAAAGGTTTCGGCTCTTACGGTTTTCCGGAGTCCCACTCCGCCAGCTTCGGCCTGCTCGCCTACTTTTCCGCCTGGATCAAATGCCACCACCCCGCCGCTTTCTACACTGGCCTCCTGAACAGCCAGCCCATGGGGTTTTACGCCCCGGCGCAACTGGTATACGACGCCCAGCGGCACGACGTGAAAGTGTTACCGCTGGATGTAAATCACAGTAGCTGGCACCACAGCCTGGCGCTGGCCGATGGCACAAAGGGTACCGATGGCAAAACTTCGGTGGCCCCCGCCATCCGCCTGGGCTTGCGCCTGGTAAAAGGGCTGGCCGAAGAAACTGTGGAAACTATTGAGACAGAGCGGGTTCGGGGCAACTTCCAGTCACTGCAGGACTTTGCCCAACGGGTCGATATCCCCCAACAGCAGAGTGCGATTCTTGCCCACGCCAACTGTTTCTACAGCATCGGCGAGAACCGTTTCCACAGCACCTGGCAGGCGCTGAACACACAACTGGAGCATAGTGCCCCGCCACAACATCAGCCGGAAACCAGTCAGGAAGACAATATCTACAGCGACTACCAAAGTAGCGGCCTGACTCTGCGCGAGCATCCGGTGGCACTGCTGCGCAGGCAAAAACGTTTTCACAATCTGGTACGCGCCTGTGACCTGGAAAAGCGCAGAGATGGAGACAGAATCCGGATACTGGGATTGGTCACCTGCCGGCAGCGCCCTGGCAGCGCAGCCGGTGTGCTGTTTCTAACCCTGGAAGATGAGACCGGTGTGATCAATGTGGTGCTGTGGCAACAGGTTCAGGAACGCTTCCGCAAGGAAATTCTCAGTGGAAAAATTCTGTTAATAGAGGGAAATTTACAGATCAGCCGGGATGCACAGACGCAGGAACTAGCCGTGATTCATCTGATCGGCAAAAAAATCGACGGTATTATCTGGAAAGGAATCCAGCATGTGAGGAGTTTTCACTAATACAGGGCATCATGTGTATTACCCAAAATCCTGCTTTTCCATCCAAGGAATAATACGCTCGAACGCCCGCTCGATATTCTCGATGGAAGTAGCATAACTGAAGCGCAGCGCATTGCGACAACTCTCACCAAAGGTATCCCCGGCGATTGTGCACACGCCGGTTTCCCGCAACATACGCAGAGCGACATTATTGCCATTCACGCCTTCCGGCAGTGCCGGGAACATATAAAACGCCCCTTCCGGCACATAGCCTTCGAGAAATGGTGTTTCATCCACCAGCTCCACCAGTCGATTGCGGCGTTTTTTATAAGTATTTACTGTCTCCGTGACAAAGCTCCGATCCCCTTTCAGAGCGGCAACACCGCCCCACTGGCAGGGAGTGTTCGCCACGGTAGTGGTGAACATGTGGTAGCGGCGCAGTTTGCGAATGGCACCCTGGCTCGCAATCAGCCAGCCAACCCGCATACCGGCCATGCTGAAGGTTTTGGAGAAGCTGCTCATCACCATCACATGATCCAGGTCCGAGCAGCAGGAGAGGACACTCGCATAGTCGCGGTCGTCATAGATCAGGTGGTCGTACACCTCGTCGCTGATCACATAAATTCCGCGGTACGCCGCTTCCTGCACAATGGTTTCCACGGTTTCCCGCGGATAGACTGTGCCGGTGGGGTTGCTCGGAGAATTCAGGATGATCGCGTGGGTATTGGTATCGATCGCGTCGATGACTTCCTGCGGATCCAGCTGGTGATTGTTCTCCGCGCGTGTCGGAATATATTTCACCTCACCACCGTTCATGCGAATCAGCGGTGCGTACAACATGAACGAGGGATCCGGCACGATAAATTCACGCCCCGGGGCCGATACGGCAGTCAGCGCAAGATAAATCGCCTCGGTAGCCCCGGTGGTAATCAGGATATTCTCCGGGCTGATCGCTCGCCCGGAACGTTCACCGTAGTATTCCGCCAGTGCCTCCAGCAATTCCGGTAAGCCCGCATCCATGGTGTAACCGGTCTGTCCGGCATTCAGTGCATCCACCGTTGCCTGCACCACGTGGGGTGGTGTCGGCGCATCGGGCTGACCGATGGAGAGATGAATAACATCCTCCATGGACGCGGCCATGTTGACCATTTTTCGAATTCCGGGCACTGGAATCGTAAGCAGTGCCGGGTTCCATACCGGATCTTCCGACTCGTAAAAATCAAAGTCCAACCGGCTCATGGGTCCACACCCTCCGCTGCACCCTCTTCGGAGCTTTCGTAGAAAAGTCCGGGGCGTTTATCGGTCAGCGGGGCTGCCAACTGATAGGCCTGCGCCGCACGCAACACCGCGCGATCGTCAAAGCGCGCGCCGACCAGCTGCAGGCCGATGGGCAAGCCTGCACTGTCAAAACCACAGGGCACCGAGATGGCCGGTTGTCCGGTCATATTGAATGGATAGGTAAAGGGCGTCCACGAAGGCCAGCGGGTGCTGGGCCAGTCTTCCGGCACTTCACGCCCCGCGGTAAATGCGGTGATTGGCAGGGTCGGGGTCAGCAACAGGTCGTATTTTTTGTGGAAGGCCGCCATACGCTCGCACAGGGCGGCGCGCTCATTGACGGCTTCGAGATAGTCCAGCATGGAAAGCTGTGCCGCCTTTTCCGAAACCGCCACCAGTTGCGGATCCATGATCATGCGCTGCTTTTTACTGATATTGCGCAGGGCGTTGGCGGCGCCGCCGTAGAACAGGTGGCCAAATGCCCCCAGCGGGTCGTCGAACCCCGGGGCCACTTCGGTGATTTCCGCTCCCAGGGATTGCAGCAGTTTGGCCGCGGCACGCACACTGTCTTCCACCTCGCGTTCCACCTGCACGTAGCCGAGGGTTGCACTAAACGCGATATGCACACCGCGCAGTAAATCCTGCGGTTCCCCTTCCAGGGCGGCGAGATAATCGATATTGCGGCGAGGGACGGCGTTGGTATCCCGGCAGTCCGCTTCCGACAGGACATTCATCAGCAGCGCACAGTCCGCAACCGTCCACGTCATGGGTCCGGCATGGGCGAGGGTGCCAAACGGACTGGCCGGCCAGTGCGGCACTTCGCCAAAGCTTGGCTTCAATCCGACGAGTCCGCTAAATCCTGCGGGAATGCGGATAGAGCCACCCGCATCGGTGCCCAGTGCCAGTGGCCCCATACCCAGTGGCACCGCGGCTGCACTGCCACCACTGGAACCGCCAGCGGTTTTATCCGGGTCCCAGGGATTGCGGGTGACTCCGTCCACCGGGTTATCGGTTACGCCTTTCCAGCCAAATTCCGGCGTGGTGGTTTTCCCCAGGGGCACGGCGCCGTTGCGATTGAGTGCCGCAACACTCGGCGCTTCTTTGCCGATAGTGGATTTCGGGTCGATGGTTTTGGAGCCCTTGATGGTCGGCCACTGGGGCGTAAGGAACACATCCTTGATGGCGACCGGCACACCGTCCAAAAGCCCCTTGGGATTGCCCTGTTGGTAGCGCTGCTCGGATTCCCGTGCATACGCCAGCGTCGTTTCCGCATCCACCAGGTTATAGGCATTCACCACCGGATTACACCGTTCTATCTGCGCGAGCATGGCCTGTGTGGCCTCAACCGGGGAAAATTGCTTGTCCTTATAGCCCTTGAGCAATTCCAGTGCAGACAGTCGGATAAATTCGGTCATCGGCGCTATTCTCCGTGTTGTGCGATCGCCTATTGTCACTTGTCGTTGGAATACGGTCTTTTTATGACGCGTCCCCCTAATGTAGACCTAATTGGCGCCGTTTCGGCGAAATGCGCGTCGAACAACCCGCCCCGATAAGGCCTTCAATCCCGGTTGAACTGGCCGGGGCTGCGAATCTGGCTGCTAACAGCCGGGATCGCCGGTGAGCTGACCTCGGGAACCTGCATGCGGAAGACCTTGCGGTCCCGTTTGCGGATTCCCCACAGTGTGCGCTGGCCACTACTGCGATCCCACGCGATACCCTGTCCGTGGATTTCCGGCGCCTCCACCGTCGCCACCCAGCGCAGCTCCGAACCGAGTTCAGGAATCTGCATGACATAGATCTCCGGGTGATCGTGGCCGGTGAGATACAGATATCCATCCGGGCCCCAGCTGCCGCCGGAATTGCTCATCGGCGCAATTCGATCGAGTACATTTTTCGGCAGCGTCCAACGCGCAAGCACCTCGAACGCGTCATTCATCTTGACGACCTGAGTATTCAGAGTTTTGCCATAGGGCTCCAGCTGACCTTTCTGAACCTTGTCGTAATTTCCAAATGCTCCCCACCAATAACCCTGGTAGCGATCCAGCCAGGTGAAAGACCCGAGCGCGATACCGAAACTGTGCGATGCTACGTGCTCCATGGTGGCTGTGTCCCACACTTCCACCGAACTCGTCATCGGCCAGTTGGGATAGTTGGAGTGGGAAGCATAAAGCTTGCCCTGCCACACCATACCGCTGTCCATATGCATCAGCGGGCCCCGCTCACTGACACCATCCCACTGCAGAATTGGAACGCCATCCGTCTTGCGGTGTTTGGTAATACGAAAATTATTCACTGCGTAAAAAAACTGGTTATCCACCGCAATGCCCTGCCGGGCATCGAAGGTATCAAATGTCTTCTCGGTAACTGCACGCAGGGTTTGTTCCGCACTTGCGGGTAACACCACTACCCAGAGCGCTAAAAACTTGATCGCGCTGCGTAGCGAGCAGTAAAAAGAAGCACTCTGTATAAACCTTGATAAATACACTGCCAATTTCATGCCAACATAATCCTAAATAGAAACCACAAACAAAAAGGCCCTCCGCAAGGAGGGCCTGGTATCAAGCAGATAGATCAGAAGGCGTAGGTAGCACCCAGATAATAGGTAGAACCCACATACTCATACTCGGTGTTGAAGCGCTCGTCACCGCCCTGAAACTCGGTGGTTGGCTCATTGTTCAGGTTATTGATGTCCAGATATACCGAGAAATTATTGGTAGCCGCGTAAGACGCGCGCAAATCCCAGCGTCCAAACTCGCCCTGTTCAATATCATCCGCCACATTTTCCAGGCTATTGAGATCCGTCAGGAAAGACGCGTTGTAGTTGTAGGTAAGACCCGCGTAAAAACCGTAGTTTTCGAAAAAGAAGGTGAAACTCTGGATTTCTTCCGGCTGCCCTTCCAGTTTGCGGTTCACACCCAGGTTGCTATCAAAGAAGGTCGCTTCGATATCCGTGTAGGAGTAGCTGGCACCGAGCCCGTTAAACGGCGCAGGCAAGTTGGTCAGCTGGTGCTGGAGGTTGAACTCGAAACCGGTAATCTCGGCCGTATCGGCATTTTTTACGGTGCGCACGGTCAGCTCGTCAACGCCGTAATCACTGCCCAGGTAAATTCCGCCATCAATCAACTGCTCGTCGTTGACGATAATGTTGTCGATGTCCTTGCGGAACCATGCCAGGGACAGCACGCTGGACTCGCTGGGGTACCACTCCATGGAGAGGTCGTAGTTATCGGCCTCGTACGGCAGCAGGTCCGGATTACCGATGGAGAGCACTGCGTCACCATCGTCGTTGATACCGAACTGGGAGCTGGCACTGAGGTCAGAATAATCCGGGCGTCCGAGGCTGGTGGTAAAGGATGCGCGGGCAATCAGATCCTCGCGGATCATATACTTCGCCACCAGCGACGGCAGCAATACATCGCTATCACCCTCGATGGATACCGTGGAGTAGTTACCTTCCCCATCCAGTTGCGAAGCACTGGATTCGATGTCGGTTTGCTCGTAACGCAGGCCCGCAATCACATCCAGACGATCGAAGCGCAGCGTATTCATCACGTACGCGGCAGACGTGGTCTCCTCTACACTGCGGTCGCTACCAAGCAGTGCTGCGGTATTACCGCCGTCGGCCTCAAACAGGTGTGGGTTGCTGGCAAACAGTCCATTCAGCGCCTTGAGGTCAAACCAGAGGTTATCCTGGCTCATGCCATCGACATCATTCTGGAAACTGCCATCGGTAACCGGGTAATTGCTCAGGGTATCGCGATACGCATCATAGCTCCGGTTGCCAAAATCAAACTGCTTTTCATTGGCCGTCAACTTCACACCAAATTTCACACTCGACTCAGCACCGGCAAAGTCGTACAGACGCTCCGCATCGAAGCGCACACTCTGAATGTCCTGCTCTGCGCGGTCGTTCTGGTACCCGACCGAATGGAAACGCAGATTCTCCGCCAGATTATGTACCGCACCACCGGGATTGAATTCCACAACACCTTCGCCATTTACCACGAAGCTATCGGGCCCCATAACAACAGAGTCATCCTGGCGGAAGGACCAGTCGGAATTGGTTTCGTGCAATTCCGAGCGGCTCAGGTTGACACCGTAATCCAGTTTCCACAAATCCAGGTTTGTATTACCGGTCAGGCTAAAATTCGCCAGCTCTTTCTCCACATCCTCGCGACGCAGATCCGCTCGGATATAGGTTCCGCCTTCGGCCATATACACCGTGTCACCTTCTACACGGTCAATCAGGTCGGCATCCTGTGCAATGCCCTGGCGAAAGCGGTTGCGATGCTGGAACTCTTCAAACTTGCTGTAGAAACCCTGTGCGAGAATATCGGTGGTATCGCTGAGACGATATTCCAGTCCGCCGATGAGAGTGACGCGGTCACGCCCGATCACATAGTAGTTATTCTTGGTCTGTTCCGGGAACAACAGGCCGTCTACTTCCGCCCAGTCATCCTGATAAATTCCCTGCGCCAGATATTCGCGCTCGGTCGAGGATGCGCCAAGATTCCAGCCCAGTTTTTCGCTGATTTTTCCGGACACCGCAACATCAACATTCTGCGGATTTTTACCATCGTAATAAGGGTTTTCCTGATCCGCCTCTTCCAGTCCCATGCGCACATTCGCTGTCGCATTGAACCCGTCGCCATCCAGAGGACGCTTGGTAACGATATTGATGGAACCACCAATTCCCTCACCATCCATATCCGCAGTTTTCGCCTTGTAGACTTCTACCCGCTGTAACAACTCACCACCGAGAAGGTCCAGTGGCATTGAACGGCCGCTGCCATCTTTTTCCGGAGAGCCCGTCACGAATCCATTGACATTCACCCGGTTCCAGTCCGGCTTGATACCGCGAATCGACGCGAAGCGGCCCTCGCCTTTTTCAATCAGGATAGATACGCCCGGCAGGCGATTGAGGGATTCAGCAGCATTCTTGTCCGGCAGGCGGCCGAGATCATCGGTGGCCAGAGCATCCATCACCACCGGCATATCCCGTTTGATATCCAGCGCCCGAGTACGGGACAGACGCTGACCGGTTACCGCCACTTCTTCGAGTGTGGTTGATTCAGTCGCTATAGCGCTATCTTGCGCAATCGCGATATTGGCGCTGGCAATAATTGCCAGGGTGAGAGTAGATACAGGAAATAGGTGACGCAAAGACGCCATGATTGCCCCCAGAGAGTGTGTCGTTGAAAGATCGACGGGATCTCGTGGTCCCGCCGTGTAGTTGACTGCACAATACGGGGGCAAAATGACACTAAGGTGCCACTAAAATGACCGGTCAATGAACAGTAGGTTACCGACTAATCCGGTACCGTGCTTCACGGGTGATGGAATTGAAAATGGTTTTCAATCACCTATGGCTGCTGGCATGGGAATGCCGTAGTTCCGGGCGAGCTTGTGTAAATCTTCTTCAATAGTGGGATAAAGGGAGACGCCCTGTGCCATCTGGTCGCGCCGCAGCTCCCAGGCCCGCTTGCCGGGCACCCGTGCAGCTCCGCCGTCGTCCGTCTCACAGGATTCCCACAAGTAGGTAAGAGCCGCCGTCTGGCGAAGAAAATTCTGCTCACTGCCAAACGCTTTGGGGTCGATGATCTGCAGGAAAACAGAATTGGCTTCATCATCCCCGGCCACATCATCGGCACGACCGTAGCCACCAAGACCCATGGTGAGAATTTCCAACATGGCGGACAGCGCCGCGCCTTTGTATCCGTGGTCCGCACCACCCACGGGCAGAATACTGCCACCATTGGTAAACGCTGCCGGGTCATCGGAGAGATTGCCCTCGCGGTCTTTCAGGTATTTCTCCGGCAACTGTTTACCTTCACGCTCCGCACGCGCTACATAGCCACCGGCAGTGACCGACATACTGATATCAAACAACAGGGGATAATCGGCCGCCGGCGCGCAAAAAGCGATGGGGTTGGCGGAAAACAGCGGAGTTTTACAACCCTGAGGGGAAACGGTCTCTTCCGCCGGAGTAGAACAGGTGAGGATCCCCACGCAATTGCGCTCGACAATTTTAGGTAGGTAAGCGGCCAGACAGGCAATATGCTGGCTGCGGCGAAGGGTCGCGGTCGCAACGCCGTGTTCTCGAACCCGAGCCAACGCCTGATCAATGGCCTGATTGACTATCCAGGGACCGGGCAGAAAGTCGGCGTCCCAATTAAACGTATTTCCGCGATCCGACAACACATGGGGATCACCCTGCATGCGTGAAGCGCCACTTTCCAGCCAATTGAGGTTGCTCGCCACCCGGTGCAAGCCATGAGTGGTAAAACCCATCAGGTCCGCTTGTAAAAAAGTTTCCGCCATCACATCGGCCCGTGCGCGATCGAGGCCCGTCGAGGCAAAAAGGTCGCTGGCAAACTGTTTCAGGTCGCGCGCGTTGTATCGGGTGGACATGCATTCTCCTTCTTGGTGCTTTGTCGATCAGTGATCGGAAATTTTTCCACGCAGAGATTTGATCTGGCTTCGCTGGGACTTGCTTTGCAAACGCCGTTCTTTGGAGCCACGGGTGGGCTTGGTTGCGACCCGCTTCTTGGGAGTTTTCGCAACACTGGCAATCAGCTCGCCCAGCCGCTCCAGCACGTCCGCCCGGTTTTTTTCCTGGGTACGGAATCGCTGCCCCTTAATGACCACTACGCCATCGGCGGTAATACGCTGATCGCGCAAGCCGAGCAGGCGCTCCTTTACTACCGGGGGCAGGCTGGAAGCGTGTATGTCAAAACGAAGATGGATCGCCGTGGATACCTTGTTGACGTTCTGACCGCCAGCGCCACCCGATCGCATCGCGTGCATTTCGACCTCTTCCAGGGGGATTTCGACACTTTGAGAAATTTTCCACATATCAACCGACAATATTATGAGCTGTGTTTATAAGACTAACTTTCGTCTATGCTGTGAGCAAACGGCGCAAAATTATACCTCTGCGTCGGGGTAGTCTATTTTAGGGATTCGGGAATGCCTGACACTATCGACAGTAGTAAACAACCGGCCCATTTCAATCCACCGGTATTTTACTCGGCTACCGCGGTACTACTGCTGATGGTCGCCTATGCCGTTCTCGCTCCCGACCACGCGACGTCTGCATTCAAAACCATGCAGACGTGGATCGTAGCGCATATGAGCTGGTACTACGTCTTGACCGTGGCAGTCATTCTGATCGGCACCATCATCATTGCCATGTCCCGCTTCGGCGAAATAAAGATGGGGCCAGAACACGCGGAACCAGATTACGACTTTACTTCCTGGTTTGCCATGCTGTTTTCCGCCGGTATGGGGATTGGCCTTCTGTTCTTCGGGGTTGCAGAGCCGGTCATGCATTACCTGCAACCACCGGTGGGTGAAACTGGCACCGTGTTCGCCGCTCGTGAGGCCATGGTACTGACCTTTTTTCACTGGGGTTTTCACGCCTGGGCCATCTACGCAATCGTGGCACTGATACTCGCCTATTTCAGCTATCGCCACAAACTTCCTCTCACTCTGCGCTCCGCGCTCTATCCACTTATCGGTGAGCGTATTTACGGGCCCATTGGACACGCGGTGGATGTATTCGCCATTGTCGGTACCGTCTGCGGCGTCGCCACAACTCTCGGATACGGCGTATTGCAGATCAACTCCGGACTCAACCATTTGTTCGGGCTACCGGTAGGGGAGTCGGTACAGGTCGTACTGATCGTGGTGACCACTATTCTCGCCACGATCTCGGTTGTTCTCGGCCTGGATGCGGGGATCAAACGCCTTTCGCAGCTCAATATGACTCTCGCCGCCATACTTCTGATCATGGTGCTGCTGTTGGGCAGTACGGTATACCTGCTGCAGGCGTTCGTGCAGAACTTCGGAAGTTACGTATCCGAGATCGTCAGTAAAACATTTAATCTGTTTGCCTACGAACCCACCGACTGGCTCGGTGGCTGGACGATTCTCTATTGGGGCTGGTGGATGTCCTGGTCGCCGTTTGTGGGGCTGTTTATCGCGCGCATTTCCCGCGGTAGGACCATTCGAGAATTTGTGATTGGCGCCATGCTGGTACCGGCGCTGGTGACCATGTTATGGATGACCTTTTTCGGAAATTCCGCCATCCATATGATTCTCGACCAGGGTTTGACGCAGCTGGGAGAAATTGTCGCGCAAGACCAGTCGGTAGCGCTTTTCCAGTTCCTGGAGCAGTTTCCTTTTTCAGCCGTGTTCTCCTTTGTCGCGGTGATTATGGTGATCGTATTTTTCGTCACCTCCGCCGACTCCGGAGCTCTGGTGGTCAACATGCTCTCTTCCCACGGAAGAGACGATACACCGCTCTGGCAGCGGATCTTCTGGTGTGCGCTGATTGGCGTGGTCGCTATCGCATTGCTTCTCGCGGGAGGTTTAGGTTCACTGCAGACGGCGGTAATCGCCAGTGCACTACCATTTTCCGCAATTCTGTTGTGTGCGATGTACGGACTGGTCAAGGCACTGCGCACAGACACGGTCAAACGCACCTCCCAATCCGCCATCGTTGCGCCGATCAGCGCGAGAAACCCGGTAGTGTGGCAACGGCGATTGAAAAATGCGCTTAAACTGCCCTCTCTGGCCGAGGTGCACGAATATATTCGGGAGGTTGGCAAACCCGCTCTGGAAGAATTCGCCGAAGAAATGCGCAAGAACGGCTATGACACTAAAGTTACTGAGAAACACAATCAGTGGATCCAGCTAACGGTCTGCCAGGGGGATGAGACCGGGTTTATTTACGGTATTTACCCCAAGGCGACACTCAAGCCCGATGCCAGTCAGCCCGACAAGGAACTGGCCGACGATTACGATGATGGCTCACCAGACACCTACTTCCGCGCAGAAGTCCACCTGTATGAAGGTGGTCAGGATTATGATGTCATGGGCTGGACCAAAGATCAGCTGCTCACCGATATCGTTTCCCAGTATGAGCGGCACCTGCAGTTTCTCCATACCCTGCGCTGATAGCGTCCAAATTGAGAGATTTTCACCCCGACATTTCCCGACCGAGTCAAACCAATGCAATTGCGTACGACGGAAGACGGCAAAGCGAAATTTGATCCACCGGTTTTTTACACCGCCACCGGTTTATTGCTGTTACTGGTGGCTTATGCGGTGTTTTTCCCAGAGGATGCCACCAGCCGCTTCCAGAGTATGCAGAATGCCATTGTCACTTATATGGGATGGTATTACGTGCTGATCGTTGCGGTCCTTTTGGTGACCGTCGTAATCATCAGTATGTCGCGACTTGGGGATATCAAGCTCGGGGCGGAGCACGAAAAACCCGAATACGGTTTCTGGTCCTGGCTGGCAATGCTGTTCTCCGCCGGTATCGGCATCGGCCTGTTGTTTTTCGGTGTCGCCGAGCCGGTGATGCACTACATGAACCCACCGGATGCAGAACCCGGTACCATCAGCGCCGCCCGCGAGGCGATGATCCTGAGTATCTTTCACTGGGGTTTCCATGTGTGGGCGATCTTTGCCGGTGTCGCACTGATCCTCGGCTACTTCAGCTATCGCCACAATCTTCCTCTCACCCTGCGCTCGGCACTCTACCCGATGATCGGGGAGCGTATTCACGGACCTATCGGGCATGCCATCGATGTCTTTGCCATCGTGAGTACCGTGTGCGGTGTGGCCACTACCCTCGGGTTCGGCGTATTGCAAATGAACTCGGGGCTGAACCACCTGTTTGGCGTTCCCGTGGGTGAGATCTCCCAGGTAATCCTGATCGTTGTTACCACGTCACTCGCCACCGTCTCTGTAGTTGTAGGGCTGGACGCAGGGATCAAACGACTTTCACAGCTGAATATGGGGCTGGCAGCGCTACTGTGCCTGACTATTCTGGTTCTCGGCAGCACCGTCTTTCTATTCCAGGCGTTTGTGCAAAATCTCGGCAGCTACCTGTCCGTCCTTGTCAACCGCACCTTTAATCTATACGCCTACGCACCTACAGACTGGATCGGCGGCTGGACCATTTTCTACTGGGGCTGGTGCCTGAGCTGGTCACCCTTTGTGGGGCTGTTTATTGCGCGCATTTCCCGGGGCCGCACCATTCGTGAATTCGCCGTGGGCACGTTGCTGATGCCAACGCTGATCACCATCATCTGGCTGACCGTGTTTGGCAACTCTGCGATCAAATTTATACGGGACGACGGCCTACAGTCTCTCGCGGATATGATTCAAAAAGACCAGTCGCTGGCACTATTCCAGTTTCTGGAACAATTCCCCTTCTCCCAGGTGCTTTCGGGTCTCGCCATAATTCTTGTAGTGATCTTCTTTATCACCTCCGCAGACTCCGGAGCCATGGTAATGAACATGCTGTCTTCCCACGGGCGCGATGATACCCCTGCGTGGCAGCGAATATTCTGGTCTGCAATTATCGGGGTCGTCGCCATCGCACTGCTTCTCGCGGGCGGCCTGGCATCACTGCAAACCGCAGCCATCGCCAGCGCACTGCCTTTTTCTATTATTTTATTGGTGGCGATCTACGGGCTGGTGAAGGCACTGCGCATGGATTCCGCAAAAAAGGATGCGCAATCTGCGCCGGTCGCCCCCATCAGTGCGAGCAACCCGGTGTCCTGGGAACGCCGCCTGCGCAATCTGGTACAACTGCCTTCGCTGCAAGAAGTCCACGACTACATTCGCGAGATTGCCGAGCCGGCGCTGCGCAAATTTTCCGCACAAATGCAGAAAAATGGATTTGTTGCCGAAGTCACTGAAGATGAGAACGCCGTGATTCACCTCACAGTCTACCAGGGCGACGAAGTAGACTTCCTCTACAGTATCTACCCCAAGGCCCACTTGAAACCCAATGCCAATAATCCGGACACGGTGCTGGATGACAACCACGACGACGGCTCGCCGGATATCTACTTCCGGGCCGAGGTACACCTGAGCGAGGGCGGCCAGGATTACGACGTGATGGGCTGGACCAGCGATCAGTTGCTAACCGACATTCTCTCTCAATACGAACGGCACCTGCAGTTCCTTCATTCTCTGCGCTAAATCACTTGCACCATTGCCGCTACAATGACCGGATCAACTAAGGAGTGATCCGGTCATGCCCCTGTTACACACAAACCGCCTACATCTTCGAGAGCTCACCAATAGCGACGACGATGCCCGCTTCACCCTCACGCTGCTCAATGACCCTGAATTTCACCGCTTTATCGGCGACCGCGGTGTGCGCACTCTGGATGACGCACGCGATTATCTGTTGAGAGGCCCCATCGCCATGTACCAGAGTCACGGTTTTGGCATGTACCTTGTGGAGTTGAAAGATGGAACACCAATCGGTCAGGCGGGATTGCTACGCCGCAATGGGCTCGACGATGTGGATATCGGCTTTGCCTTCCTCCCGCAACATCGCGGCCACGGGTTTGCACTGGAAGCCGCCTCTGCGGTGATGGATTGGGGCAAGACGCAATTGGGACTAAAGCGTATTGTCGCGATCGCGTCTCCCGACAACCGCAAGTCCATTCACCTTCTCGAAAAACTTGGCCTCCAAAAGGAAGGACCAATTACCCTGCCGGGAGGTGACGAGCAGCTGGTATTGATGGGGTGGAGCTCGCAGAACTGAGTGCAAAATACAAAAAGCGAGCCGAAGCTCGCTTTTTTATTGGTTATATATTCATCTGAATTCAAATTCAGTGTGCACTGGCCTGTCCTGCCCCCTGAGGGAAGCGAATACTCTCGACCATCTCCTGCACATCTTTCGGGGCCTCACGGGTCACCTTCGCCACCGCAATCGCCACTGCAAAATTGATGATCATACCCAGGGTACCGATGCCCTCCGGGGAGATACCAAACCACCAGTTGTCCGGGGTGTTGGCCGCCGGGTTGATGAACTTGAAGTAACAGATATAGACCGCGGTAAATAGAATGCCGGAGACCATACCGGCGATAGCGCCTTCCTTGTTCATCCGCCTGGAGAAGATCCCCATAATGATCGCCGGGAAAAAGGACGACGCCGCAAGCCCGAAGGCAAAGGCGACCACCTGCGCCACAAAGCCCGGTGGGTTGATCCCGAGGTAGCCGGCAATACAGATGGCCACCGCCGCCGCACCTCGGGCGTAGAGCAACTCCTTTTTCTCGCTGATATTCGGCATCAGATTGCGCTTCAACAGGTCATGGGAAATCGAGGTGGAGATAACCAGTAACAGACCGGCAGACGTGGACAGCGCCGCGGCCACGCCACCGGCAGCCACCAGGGCAATCACCCAGGCCGGCAGATTGGCAATTTCCGGGTTCGCCAGCACCATGATGTCGCGGTCCACGCTCATCTCGTTGCGCTCATCACCGGAGTAGAACATGTTGCCATCGCCGTTCTTGTCTTCCCATTTGATCAGACCGGTTTCTTCCCAGTTGGAAATCCAGCTCGGCGCTTCGGCGTGGGCGGTACCCTTGCCGTCAGGACCGTTGATGGTGTCGATCATGTTAACGCGGGCGAACGAGGCAATGGCCGGTGCGGTGGTGTACAGCAGGGCAATAAACAACAGTGCCCAGCCAGCCGATTTACGCGCGTCGCGTACCTTCGGCACGGTGAAGAAGCGCACAATCACGTGGGGCAGACCCGCGGTACCCACCATCAGCGCGGCGGTAATAAAGAATACATCGACGGTACTTTTGGTCCCCGAGGTGTATTCCGCAAACCCGAGTTCTGCAGAGAGCCCGTCGAGTTTATCCAGCAGATAGGTACCGTCCGACAACATGCCACCGAAACCGGTCTGCGGCAGCACGTGGCCGGTCATCATGATGGAAATAAAGATTGCCGGCACCATGTAGGCAAAAATCAGTACACAGTACTGGGCCACCTGGGTATAGGTAATGCCCTTCATGCCGCCGAGTACCGCGTAGAAGAACACTACCCCCATACCGATCACAACACCGGTGGCGATATCCACTTCCAGGAAGCGGGAGAAGACCACACCCACACCGCGCATCTGCCCGGCCACGTAGGTAAAGCACACGAAGATGGCACAGATCACGGCCACCGTACGTGCCGCCTGGGAATAGTAGCGGTCGCCGATAAAATCCGGCACGGTGAATTTGCCGAACTTGCGCAGGTAAGGCGCGAGGCACAGTGCCAGCAGCACGTAGCCGCCGGTCCAGCCCAGCAGGTATACCGCACCGTCGTAACCCATAAAGGAAATCAGGCCGGCCATGGAAATAAACGAGGCCGCCGACATCCAGTCGGCCGCCGTGGCCATGCCATTGGCCACCGGGTGTACGCCGCCGCCGGCGACGTAAAAGTCGGTAGTGGAGCCGGCACGGGCCCAGAAGGCGATGCCGATATAGAGTACGAAGGTGGCTCCGACAATCAGGAAGGTGAGACTCTGTACGTCCACGGCTCAGTGACCTCCCTGCAGCTGATGTGCATCAGCCGCCGAGCCATCTGCACAGGGCTCTTTCCCGGATCCCGCTGCTGGCTCGTCGTCTTCGTAGACGCCGTACTTTTTATCCAGCTGATTCATCTTGTAGACGTAAATGAAAATCAGCACCAGGAATACATAAATGGCGCCCTGCTGGGCAAACCAGAAACCGAGCTTGAAACCGCCCATACGGAACTGGTTCAGTTCGTCTACAAACAGAATACCGCAGCCAAATGACACTGCGAACCAGACCGCGAGCAAACAGAACATCAGACGAAGGTTCTCTCGCCAGTACAAGGAGGCCTGGCGCCGGTTGGAAAAGCTCATCGCGCAACTCCGTAATTATTTTACTTATCTGACGCAACACTCTACCCGGAGAAAAACAGTTTTGTCATTGATTTCGTTTCGATTTCTCCGCCAAACCCGAAGCCCGATACGCGACTGCGCCCTCCAAAATAGTCACACCCTGCCCTTCCTCTACTCCGAGACCGCTCCCCCCCTTCCCTGTCTTCAGAATTGACACCCTGTACCACTGAACTAGGCTTACAGGGGAAGTTTGGCCCTTCGACAATTATTAAAGAGTATCGCGCCATGATCATCGCCACCGATATGCCCGAAGTATCCAGCTGTACCGCCATAGAGTGTGCCTACAACACAGATGCCGCCTGCCACGCCCGCGCTATTACCATTGGTGACGGCACCCATCCGGACTGTGATACCTATTTCAGCAACAGCCATCATACCAAGCGCGAGCGCAATGCCGGTGTTGGCGCGTGCAAGGTCACCGGGTGTAGTCACAACGTCGATTTCGAATGTGGCGCAGACCAGATAGAACTCGGCTACAGTGGCGACTCGGTCAATTGCCTGACCTACGCCCATTGACCGCAACATACCTTCGAGTATTCGAGTGTGTTCGTCCCTGAGCGGACTTGGCCGAGTTTAATCCGTTTCACGAGCAAAAAAGGCTGGCAGATTCATATCTGCCAGCCTTGTGGTATCACGTCGAGCAATTAGCGGAGCTTACTACTCGGGCGTATTACTCCACAGGCGCTCAAGCAGGTTGGTTTTGCGCTGATCAAACTCCAGCCACTCTCCCCAGCCGGCGGTATTGCTTTGCGGGTCGTAGGCGTGACCGTACCAACCACCGGTGTCACCGGATTCCGGGTTGATGGACCAGTAGCAGCCCTGGATATTTTTCTCGACCATGTAATCGACAAAAATGTCCTGCCACTGAGCATCGACCACGCCGGGCTGGATATGATCCCAGCGCGCCTGATCACGCAGAGCGGCTTTCGCTGGCCAGTCCAGGTTGCCGCCGAACTCACCAACCACCATGGCATAACCCATTTCACGCAGATAGCCGAAGTGCTCGTCCCAACCGGCGCGCAACAATTCTTCATCAATCACGATATTACAGTCGGCATCACCGGCAGCATCTCCCTCCAGACCTTCACATTCAGGCTGCGACACCGCGTCCATAAAGCCTTTCTGCACAAATACAGACGGACCGTAGGTGTGCGGAGACCATACCAGGCGGTCTTTGGGGATATCCGGCGGGTTGTCACCGGCTTCAAACAGGTTTTCCCCCCAGTTCGGGTTGGTCAGCTCGTTGCCGTGCGGCACCTGAACAATAGTGTCCGGAGTACCGTCCTGATTACCAGCGGTGGCGGAAATACCCTGCACAAACAACAGCATATGCGGGCTGACTTCGTCGATAGCGGCAAACGCATCTTCGGTCAGGCTTTTCCACTCTTCCCAGGTGTAGTCCCAGGGCTCGTTGTAGATATCGATCCCGATGATGTTATCCACACCCAGCGCTTCTTCAAGGCCAGCCAGCTCGCGCAGGTTGTCCAGCCAGATGTCGCGGTTATACGCCTGCACATTGGTGACCGAATCCGGGTTGCCGGTGGCGGCACAAGAGCTGTCTTCCCGCGGGTAATCGTACATATCCCGATCCGCATCCACGTAGGGAGGACGGGCATCCAGGCGACCCGCACGCCAGCCCACATAGTTGGAGCAGGAATGCACATCGAGCATGACTTCAATGTTGTTCTGATCTGCGGCGATAATAAATTCTTCCATCGCCTGGCGCGCATTGGGGACACGTACGGATTCGTGGTTTTTCAGCACGTCGCCGCTGGCCTGTGGATCATTCGGGTCAAGTGTTTGCGGTACCACCGGGAAGCGCACCACGTTCACTCCCATTGCGGTGATCTCACTCATGGTCTGCTGAATGGTACGACCGGTGCCCGCACTGCCGTTGGCCCAGAAGGTGTTGCCCACGTAAAGCTCCATGGGCGCACCGCTGGGGTTCACTTCCGCATCGGATGGCTCATGGCGCCCTTCCAGACCAAACCAGGAACCGCAATTTACCGGAATGACTTCACCGTTTTTGGTGATATTACCGGTTGTATCCACACGGAAACGACCTGCCGTGGGCTCACCACCGGAACTGCCGCCGGAGGAGCTGGAAGAGCTGGACGAGCCGCTGCCTGAGCTGGAACCACCGGAAGAACTGGAGGAACTAGACGAGCTGGAGGAACCACTGCCGGAGCTTGAACCACCAGAGGAGCTGGATGAACTGGACGAGCCGCCCGAGGAAGAACCACCACCATTTCCATCCACAACCACCGGCACGGGCGCCTGGCCGCCGGGGTTGGCAATAAAACCTATGATCACTTCACCGCCGGGTGCGATGGTACTGTTGTACGAAGCGGCCCCCACTACGTATTGGCTGGCACTCTGCGACGTGAGTACACCATTCCACAGGTTGTTGATATCCACATCCATGTTGAATGATACAGACCAGTCGCTAAGCGGCTCACTGCCGTCGTTGACGACAAGAATCTCCCCCTGGAATCCTCCGCCCCAATCACTGACAATCCGCATTTCCGCTTCCGCCGCCATCAACGCAGCCGACGACGAGGCCAGCCAGAAGGCCAGCCCGGCCCTGGCGCAGGCCCGGTACAGCGATTGCCGCTGAAAGGGTCGTTTACCCGAAACACTTGCTTCCATTTTTCTCTCCGGTCGTTGTAACTGATTCACCACCGATCATCGATCGGTTAAAAATTGATAGATACCAATTCCCCGATAAAAAGCGGCGAAACACTGTATTTTCAATAATATTTTCTTAGTGCGTGCTCATTCGAGACGCTCTGATGCAACGTGTGGAAAAAGAAAAAGAACCCCATAAAAAGATGACTTTCAGGCCATTTTTCTACAGTTGAGAAATAATTAATTTTTCTGAAACGACAGCATGAACTGTAGCGGAAGTAAAACGAGGGAGATGTCACAGTAAAAAATGGGCAAAAAAAATCCCGGCACCGGGCCGGGATTTTTCAGGCAGCGCACATAATCAGCTGACGACTTCACCGTGCGCCTGCTTATCTGCATGGTAAGACGAGCGTACCATCGGCCCGCAGGCCGCGTGTTTAAAGCCAATTTTCTCGGCATACACGCGGTATTCTTCAAATTCATCCGGGTGCACGTAACGCTGTACCGGAAGGTGCTCTTTACTCGGCTGCAGATACTGACCAATGGTGAGCATGTCGATGTCATGTGCCCGCATATCGTCCATCACTTCGAAAATCTCTTCCTTGGCTTCGCCGAGGCCAACCATCAGGCCGGACTTGGTCAGCACGTCCGGGCGACGCTTTTTATATTCCTGCAGCAATTTCAGGGACCACTTGTAGTTGGCACCCGGGCGAGACTCGCGATACAGGCGCGGCACGGTTTCGAGGTTGTGGTTGAATACATCCGGGGCGTCCGCTTCCAGAATGTCCAGCGCGATATCCATACGCCCGCGGAAGTCCGGGGTCAGGATCTCCACTTGCAGGTTCGGAGATAGCTCTCGGGAACGCTTGATGCATTCGGCAAAGTGCCCGGCACCACCGTCACGCAGGTCGTCGCGGTCAACGGAGGTAATCACGACGTAGCGCAGGCTCATAGCGGCAATGGCTTCGGCCAGGTGCTGCGGCTCGTTGGGGTCCAGCGGATTCGGTTTGCCGTGGCCCACATCGCAGAAGGGACATCGGCGGGTACAGATTTCGCCCATGATCATAAAGGTGGCGGTACCGCCACTAAAGCACTCACCCAGGTTGGGGCAGCTGGCTTCTTCACACACGGTAGCGAGCTTCTGTGAGCGCAGGATACTCTTGATGCGATCCACTTCCTTCGACGCTTTTACCGAAGGTACTTTTACGCGGATCCAGTCCGGCTTGCGCAGGGTCTGATCACTGGCAATCACCTTTACCGGGATACGCTCTACCTTGTCACCATCGCGAAGCTTTTCGCCCTGCTGCAGGCGGCGGGTGCGCTTTACCGGGGTGATCTCGGGCTTACTATCAACCCCTTCACTCTTACCGGGATTGACCGTAGTCGCTTTGATTTCAGACTGGTCAGCGTCGAATCGTTCAGACATTGTTGGTTCCTGATTCGGCAGCCCGCGTGTTTGCGGCTACCTCAAATAGCTTCTCGTCAAATAGTTGCTCGTCCACCGGTTGCCATTCGGCTTCCGGCAGTTGCAGCTTGCGCTGTAGTGCCGCCACAAAGCTTTTTGCTACGGCTGCCCACTGCGGGGTGGGCTGGATGATCTCTGCCATCTGTACCATTTGCATGCCGGCATAACCACAGGGGTTGATGCGCAGAAAGGGCCCCAAATCCATATCGATGTTGATGGCAATTCCGTGGAAGCTGCATCCCCGGCGGACCCGCAATCCGATGGAGGCGATTTTGTTGCCGGCACGCGGGCCTTCGGTCAAATACACCCCGGGCGCATCGGGGCGCGGTGCGGCGGCAATGCCGAATTCGGCGAGCATGGCGACGGTGGCCTCTTCAAGGGCGGTGACCAGATCGCGCACGCCAATTTTGCTGCGGCGCAGGTCCAGCAGCGGATACACCACTAGCTGGCCTGGACCGTGGTAGGTAACCTGTCCACCCCGGTCTACCTGCACTACAGGTATATCGCCGGTATTCAGCAGGTGTTCGGCTTTGCCGGCCTGGCCCTGGGTGAATACGGGGGGGTGTTCGACGCACCAGATCTGGTCCACGGCGTCGTTGCCGCGGTTGTCGGTGTAGTGGGCCATGGCGCGCCATACGGTTTCGTAATCGCGGCGGCCAAGGTTACAAATGACCGGGTTGGCGACAGCCGGTTCTGGAGCGGCCATCAAATCACCATGTATACGCCCGGGTGGGCGGTGAGTTCGTCGGTCAGTGCCTTCAGCTGATCTTCGCCGGTGGCGACGATGTAGAAGGTCACGGAGGTAAATTTGCCATTGCGACTGGGCTTGTGCGTCAGCTTGCTTTCGTCCAGCTCGGGGGCGTGGCGACGCATTACTTCGAGTACGAAGTCCTTTACCTGGTCATCGGAGTCGCGCACGACTTTGACCATGTAGTCTTCACAGGGAAACTCGATTTTGGGAGGCTGCTGCTCTGAATCCTGGGTCATACCACTCTCACTGGGCCGCAGGTCAGAAGTGGGATTGCCGGTCACTTGTCCGGCGAGAGTTGCGGCCGGGCGGCGATTATACAGTGCCGACGGGGCACTGGACAGGGAGGAAAGATTGCAGAAGTAACTGCTTTTCCAGGAAGGACTAGGTCAAGTGGCGGCACTGCTAACGGGTAAACCCTTCTGAGACACGCCGTAGACCCATCCCTGGGGGCTCGGCTGTGGCCATCCAGGCCACAGACGGTCTCAGAAGGGTTTACCCGCTATCAGTGCCTTCGCATCTGACAATGCAATATATCGAGCTTTAGGTTTACTGAAAGAAACCCATCACAAAGCGCTTGATGGAATCCCAAAGACGCTTGAAGAAGCCCGCCTCTTCCACATCCTCAGCAACCACGGCCGCTACGTCGGCAACGGTTTCACCATCCAAATTGACCACGACTTTACCCACCTGCTGCCCTTTGGCGAGAGGCGCTTTGAGTTCGCCGTCGATGATAAGGTCGGCCTTGATGTTTTCTTCACCGCCACGGGGGATGGTGACGAACACATCGCGGGATACCGCGACGCCTACAGTGTCGGTTTTACCGCCCCATACACGCTCGGTCTGCAGCACGTCGTTATTGCCGTAGACTTTGTGGGTCTGGAAGTAGCGGAAGCCATAAGCGAGAAGTTTCTGTGTTTCCGCTGCGCGCTTTTCGTCACTGTCGGTGCCAACAACCACGGAAACAAGGCGCATACCGCGTTTGACAGCGGAGGCGACGAGACAGAAGCCGGCCTCTTCGGTGTGACCGGTTTTGATGCCATCTACCGCGGGGTCACGCCACAACAGGCGGTTGCGGTTGGGCTGGTTGATACCGTTGAAGCGGAAATATTTTTCAGAGTACAGAGCGTAGTGGCTGGGATGATCCTGGATCAGTGCGCGTGCCAGCTTGCTAAGATCGCGGGCGGTGGTGAGGTGCCCGTCAGCAGGCCAGCCGGTGGCGTTCACGAAGTGGGTGTCATTCATACCGAGCAATTGGGCCTGCTGATTCATGACTTCGGCGAAGACTTCTTCGCTGCCGGAGACGTATTCGGCCAGCGCAATACTGGCATCGTTTCCGGACTGGACGATAACGCCACGCAGCAGGTCGATGACCGGTACTTTGTCACCCACTTTCACGAACATTTTCGAGCCGCCCTTGCGCCAGGCTTTCTCGGAGATGTTGACCGAGTCCTGCTCTTTGATAGTGCCCTTTTCCAGCTCTTCGGAGACGATGTAGCTGGTCATCATCTTGGTAAGACTGGCCGGGGGAATCTGTTTGTCGGCGTCGTGCTCTACCAGTACCTGGCCGGTGTGGGCATCGATCAGGATGTAGGCGGTCGCCGCCAGTTGCGGGGGCGCGGGGATCAGGGGTTTATCGGCCTGGGCCACGCTGGCGCTGACAATCAGGAGCAGACAGGCAAATAAGCGTTTGAACATGGGTCTCTCTTTATTCCTTGCAATCGATGTGTGTCATACGCCCGGCTCCGGCCGGGCAAAAAACGGGGCGAGTGTAACGGTTAATCCACTACAACCTGAGGCTGGCCGAAGTTTTTCTCTTCGACAGATTCCCTCAATGCAGCCAGTGCGCGTTGCTGCTCGATGGGCCCGATTCTGACCCGATAGAGCATTTTCCCGCCCCGGTTTACCGGGCTGACGGTTACAGGATAGCCGAATGCAGCGGCAAGCTGCGCTCGAATCTCTTCTGCCTGACTGGAGGAGCTGTAGGCACCCACCTGCAGGTAGGTGTTATCGGGCAGTTTGAAGCTGGCGTCTTGCGGTAAACCCTTGCGCGCAGCGGCATCTTTTTCCACCGCCAGGGTTTCAATCGCACTTGGCAAACTCGCAGGATCCAGGGCTTCGACTTCGACCCGAGCCACACCTTTGTTGATATAACCGAGCTTCTGCGCAGCGGTGTAACTGAGGTCGATGATACGGCCCGGTACAAACGGGCCGCGGTCGTTGACGCGTACGATGATGCTGCGGCCGTTATCCAGATTGGTGACCTTGGCGTAACTGGGTAGCGGCAGGGTTTTATGGGCGGCGGACATGGCGTACATGTTGTACACCTCGCCATTGGCGGTCTTGCGGCCGTGGAATTTGGTACCGTACCAGGAGGCGTGGCCGCGCTCGCGGTAACCTTTTACGTCCTCGCGCACACGATACCTCACCCCATTCACCACATAGGGGGATTTATTGCCGGCAACACCGATGGGCTCACGTACCGGAGTCACTTCGGGGGTCGCCAGCATGTCTACCGGTACCGCCGGACCACTGTCGCGCACCTGATCGAACGGGACCTCATCCGGCTCGACTTTGGCGCTGCCAGTATCCCGGAGAGGTACGTTGCTACAGGCCGACAGAAATACGAGCGCACAGGCGGCGCCAAACCGGGCAGACAACCCGGGTAGTGGTTTTATCATGACTTCCCCCTGTGCAGGACAAACTGCGCCCGCAACTGCGTTTTATCGCTCTATTTCGTTATGTATTAAATTTGCCGAACTGCAGGGCCGGTTCAGGACCGGCCGCCCCGCGCCTTGATAATCTCCTGGCCCAGTTCGTACACCGCCATGGCATACAGGCGGCTGTGGTTATAGCGGGTGATAGTGTAAAAATTATTCAGCCCGATCCAGAACTGTTCGCCATCTTCGGTTTTCAGTGAAAACACATTCGCCGGCATGTCTTTGGTGACCTGCGCCGTGGTTGGAAAGCCCTTCGCCTCCACTTCACCCACGGTCCAGTTTGGCTTGAGGTCGTCGTTGACGATGGTCATGTCCGCGTTGGGTAGCGGCTGGGTAATCACGGTGACCGGTTCACCGGTCTTCCAGCCGTGCTCTACAAAGTAGTTCGCCACACTGCCAATGGCATCTTCGGTATCTTCCCAGATATCCACACGCCCATCGCCGTTAAAATCCACCGCGTAGTGGCGGTAGCTGGACGGCATAAACTGGCCGAAGCCCATGGCACCGGCGTAGGAACCTTTAAGGCTGGTAGGGTCAATTTTTTCGTCTCGGGTCAGCAGCAGATAATTTTCCAGCTCCTTGGTGAAGAACTTGGAACGGCGCGGATAATTGAATGCCAGGGTCGACAATGCATCAATCACCCGGTAACTGCCCATGTTGCCGCCGTAACGGGTTTCTACGCCGATAATCGCAACAATCAGCTCCGGTGGCACACCATACTTTTCTTCCGCGGCTTTCAGGGCCTCGGCATTTTTATCCCAGAAGTCCACGCCACCGCGGATACGGGTATCGGTAATGAAAATCTTGCGGTACTCGTACCAGGGCTTGGCTTTTTCTGCCGGGCGCTTGATCGCCTTGAGAATGGAGTCCTTGCGTTTGGCTTCCCGCATCAGGCCCTGAAGCTCATCGCGGCTGAAGTTGTGCTCCGCCACCATGTAATCCACAAAAGTCTTGGCCTGGGCATTTTCATCGTGCCCCTGCTCCTGGGCACAGGCGCCAAGCACCAGCCCCAAGCCAGCCAACAATCCCGTGGTCCACTTCAAAACAACCGCTCCTGTCTTCATAAAGTACTTCCAACTACTTTTCACTGATCGATGTATTTGTTCAGTCGCCCTCGCGTCCCCGCACCGGGAACACTGCGAATGGCTATTGTGACTGCAACCGCGCCAAAAAGTGGCACGATACACCCGAAAAAGTGAAGGCAGCCTGAACCGGCTCACGTTATTGCATACGCGACCAGTTTCAGGTCAAAGTTGTCAGAAAAGTACTCTGCGCCTTTCCGTGCTGACGGCCATCAGAATACCAAACCCCGCCATCAGGGTAATTACCGAGGTACCACCGTGGCTGACCAGGGGCAGAGGAACCCCCACCACTGGCAGTAAGCCGGTCACCATACCGATATTCACAAACACGTAGACGAAAAAGGTCAGCGTGATACTGCCCGCCAACAACCTTCCGAATACATGTTGGGCCATAAAACTAATATAGATGCCCCGGGCGATGATCAACAGATACAGAGTCAACAGGATCAGTGCGCCGCGCATTCCCCACTCTTCCGCCAGTACCGCGATGATGAAATCTGTGTGGCTTTCCGGCAGAAAATCCAGTTGCGACTGGGTGCCCTGCATGTACCCCTTGCCGGACCAGCCCCCGGAACCGATCGCCGCCTTGGACTGGAAGATGTTCCAGCCGGCGCCAAGACGATCCGCGTCCGGGTTGAACAGGGTGAGAATCCGCTGTTTCTGGTAATCCCGCAGCCCCCACATCCACATGGGCCAGGCGGCCATCAGCCCCATGACAATGGCGCTGCCAATCATCTTCCAGCTGAGGCCGGACAGATACAGGGCAAAGATGCCGGAGGCGGCGATCAGAATGGAGGTACCCAGGTCTGGCTGACGTACGATCAGCACAGCGGGAATACCGATAATAACGAGCGTGGCCACGACCGTCAGAAAGGACGGCGGCAGGGCCCGCTTGTGCAGATAGGCCGCCACCGCGATGGGTACGGCCAACTTCAGAGCCTCGGAGGGCTGGAAGCGAAAGCCACCAATCTGCAGCCAGCGCTGGGCACCCTTGGCACCGACACCCACAAACAGCACCGCCACCAACAGGCAGCACCCGGCCAGATAAAACCAGGGCGACCAGCGCCGGTAAAACTCCAGTGGAATCTGTGCGGCAATCAACATGCCGATAAACGCCAGGCCCATAAAGACCGCCTGGCGTTTTACGTAGTGAAATTCTTCGCCGGCAGCACTGTACAACACCACCAGGCCGACACCAGCCAGTGCCATCAGCAACAGTAGCAGCGGCAAATCGATGTGCCAGCGGCGGGAAAAACTCTCCGGGCGGCGCAGGCTGCTGCCGGTGTCCGGCAGCCGGTTCATGTAATCGCGGCTAGCCACTAATACGCACTCCCGCTTGCTCGTTCATACAGGCGTTGACCATGGGTGGACGCCAGGAGTGACGACTGGCGGTATCTTCGTAGGCCCGAGACATCCAGTCGAAAAAGACTTCACGGGCTACCGGCGCGGCGACCTTGCCGCCGCCCTCGCCGTTTTCCACCAGCACCGACACCGCTATCTGCGGATCGTCCACCGGCGCGAAGGCCACAAACAGGGCGTGATCCCGATGGCGCTCTTTCAGCGCTTCGGAATCGTATTTTTCACCCTGCGCAATACCGACCACCTGAGCCGTACCGGACTTGCCCGCCACTTTGAAGTCGAGGCCGGCACCGGCGCGCTTGCCGGTGCCGTGAGTGCTGTAGACCACCGCTTCCATACCTTCAAAGACCAGGTCCCAATGCTCTGGGCGCGCGTCCACATGGTGCAGAATTTCCGGCGGCTGCTCGATGCCATCCACCGCCATAACCACCTGCGGGCGGTAATGAGTGCCGCGGTTGGCAATGGTCGCAGTCATCACCGCCAGCTGCAGTGGCGTTGCCAACACAAACCCCTGCCCCAGCACTGCGTTCAGGCTGTCACCGGGAAACCAGGGCACACCGCGAGCGCCGCGTTTCCAGGCGCGCGACGGGAAGAGTCCCGGGTATTCCCTCGGCAAATCAATACCGGTTTTTTCCCCGAGGCCGAAACGGGTGGCAATATCGTGCATGCCATCGATGCTCCAGCGATGCGCCATGTCCCAGAAGTAGACATCACAACTCTGCGCGAGGCCCTGAATCAGGTCCACATGCTTGCCGTGGCCCCAGCGTTTCCAGTCGCGATAAATACGGGAGTCATTGGGGAGCTTGAAAAAGCCGGGATCCGCCACTTGTGTCTCGGCGGTGATCACACCGGCAGCCAGCCCCCCCAGCCCCATCATGGGCTTGAGCGTAGAGCCGGGCGGATACTGCCCCTGCACCACACGGTTAAACAGCGGCACATCCAGTGAGTCCCGCAGGGCGCTGTAATCCTTGAAGCTGATGCCGGTTACAAACAGGTTTGGGTCGAAAGACGGCTGGCTGACGAAGGCGAGCACACCACCGGTTTTCACATCGATCGCCACTACAGCGCCACGGTTGTCCCCCAGCGCCTCGGTGGCCACCTGCTGCAGGCGGGTATCCAGATGCAGGGTCAGCTCCGAGCCGGGTTTGGGGTCCTGACGCTCCAGCACCCGCAGCACGCGACCGCGGGCGTTGGTTTCCACATTCTCGTAGCCCACTTCGCCCAGCAGCATATCTTCGTAGGAGCGCTCCAGCCCCACCTTGCCGATACTCTGGGTGCCGCGGTAACGGCGCACGTCTTCCTCGGAGAAACTCGACAGTTCGCGCTCGTTGATCCGTCCAACATAACCGACGCTATGGGCAAACAGCTCCTGCTCCGGGTAATAGCGCACCAGTTCCGCCTCTACGGAAACCCCGAGCAGGTGAAACTCGTTCACGCTGATACGGGCGATTTCTTCTTCGCTGAGACGGTAGCGCAAAGGGACGGGTTCGAAGGGACGGCGGCGCGGCAGGCGGCGCTTGAATTTTTCTACATCGCCATCGTCCAGCTCCACCAGCTGGCCGAGCAGTTCGAGGGTCGCGTCCAGGTCTTTGACCCGCTCGCGCACGATAGACAGGGTGTAGCTGGGCCGGTTGTCGGCGAGCAACTCGCCGTTGCGGTCATAGATCAGCCCGCGGGTCGGTGGCACCGGGCGCACCTGAATGCGGTTCTGGTCCGACTGGGTACGGTAGTCCTCGAAGTTGACTACCTGCAGGTTGTACAGGCGCGCAACCAGCACCCCCAACAGCGCAACCACACCGAAGATGGCCACCAGCATACGGTTGCGGAATAGCCGCTGCTCCGTGTGGTGATCTTTAAAGTGCAGGTTTTCAGGCATGCTGGTGAAAACAGGTTAGTCAGTGGCGCGAAAATGACCACGGAGTGTACACAAGTTTGCCGTCCATGCGGAGATGACAGCGGAGTTGATGGCAAATATCGCAACCTATGGCCCAGGTGCCAGGTTGAGCTCCGTGCCACAGGATTGAGACCACAGCCGCCAGCAGCAGTTCACCATCCCTCGGCCAACCGATGGGATTGGTGACTATCTACTTGTGATAGGGGTGCCCCGCAAGCAGTGTCCAGGCCCGGTAGACCTGCTCCACCAACAGCACCCGCACCAGCGGATGCGGCATGGTGAGCGCAGACAGGGACCACTTCTGGTTCGCCCGCGCCACACACTCCGGCGCCAGCCCATCGGGGCCGCCAATCAGCAGGCAGACGTTGTCGCCGCCCATCTGCCAGTCCGCAAGCTCGCGGGAAAGCTGCTCGGTGCTCCAGGCCTTGCCCTTCACTTCCAGCGCCACCACATGCTCCCGCGGATTGATCGCCGCCAGCATGGCCTCCCCTTCTTTCTGGCGGGCTTTCTCCACCAGTGCCGGAGAGTTCTTCTGGCCGCGATTGCCAAGGGGGATTTCTACCATTTCCAGGGTCAGTTCCCGGGGCAGGCGCTTGGCGTACTCGTTGTAGCCCTCCTGCACCCACCCGGGCATCTTGCCGCCGGCGGCGATGATTCTGATCTTCACGGAAGAACGACCAGCGGATCAGTCTTGGTGCGGGTCGGAACCGTCCGCGTCGTCGCGGGTGTTCGGGGTCATGGACCAGAGTTTTTCCAGGTCGTAGAAGCCGCGGGTTTCCGCCTGCATCACATGGATCACCACGTCACCGTAGTCCACCAGCACCCACTCGCCCTGCTCCATGCCTTCCACACCGATGGGGCGAATGCCCGCTTCCTTGCCGTCCTCAACCACATTGTTGGCCAGGGACTTCACCTGGCGGTTAGAAGTACCGGTGCAGATGATGAGGGTATCCATCACGTCGCTGAGTTCAGAAACGTCCATGGAAACGATGTCTTTACCCTTGAGGTCTTCCAGTGCGTTTACCGCAATTGATTTGATATCAGTCATAACACCTGTATCGGGAGCCGGGGCTCCGCTCTTTTGAGGCTCAACTATTGGTAGAGCCGATAAGTTTGAATGTAGTCCAGCACCCGCTCCGGCAGCAGAAACTGCGGTGAGCGGCCACTTTTGATCTGGGTGCGAATGTCCGTGGCGGAGATTGGCAACAGGCTCAGTTCCTGCAGCAGGATTCGCCCTGCGGGCTGCTGTTGGATATCCACCAGAGCACCGCGCTTTGCCGCCACCAGTTCAGCCACCGCCCCTTCGCCAGGGATGTCGAATCCAGGGCGGGCGACAACCACCAGGTGGGCCAGCTCCAGCAACCGCTGCCAGCGGTGCCAGCCGGGCAGGCCCAGCAGGGAATCCATCCCCATGCAAAAGCTGATGGAGACTTCGCCTCCCAGCTCACCGCGCAGTTCTTCCAGGGTATCCACCGTGTAGGTGGGGCCTGCGCGCTGCAGTTCCCGCGCGTCCAGCACCAGCTCCGGGCAGTCCTGCAATGCCAGCGCCAGCATGTCCCGCCGCGTTTCCGCGGTCACGCCAGGGGCGGCGCGGTGCGCCGGCTGGTGGGATGGCAGCAGGCGCATTTCATCGAAACCCAGGCTCTGCTTCAGCTCCAGCGCCATGCGCAGGTGGCCGAAGTGCACCGGGTCAAAGGTGCCGCCAAACAGCGCCAGGGTTTTCGACGTCGGATTCATTACGGATTCGGGCTCACTGGCGGATCTGTCCGTCCCCGAACACGATCCATTTCTGCGAGGTCAGGCCTTCCAGGCCCACCGGGCCGCGGGCGTGAATCTTGTCGGTACTGATACCGATTTCCGCGCCCAGGCCGTATTCACAGCCGTCCGCAAAGCGGGTGGAGGCGTTGATGATCACCGAACTGGAATCCACTTCCGCCATAAAACGGCGGGCGCGGCTGTAGTCTTCGGTGACGATCGCCTCGGTGTGGCCGGAGCTGTAACGGGCAATGTGCTCCATGGCCCCATCCATATCCGCCACCACGCGAATCGCCAGTACCGGCGCCAGGTACTCCGTACCCCAGTCTTCTTCCGTTGCCGGCAGTGCCTGGGGCAGGATCGCGCGGGTCTTGTCGCACCCGCGCAGCTCAACGCCTTTTTCACCATAGGCCGCGGCCAGGCGCGGCAGGAACTCTGCCGCTACAGCCTCTGCCACCAGCAGGGTTTCCATGGCGTTGCACACGCCGTAGCGGTGGGTTTTGGCGTTCAGGGCAATGTTGAAGGCCTTTTCCGTATCCGCGCGGTCGTCCAGATACACATGGCAGATACCATCGAGATGCTTGATCACCGGCACCCGTGCGTCGTTGCTGATGCGTTCGATCAGCCCTTTGCCGCCGCGGGGGACGATCACGTCCACGTATTCCGGCATGGTAATCAGCGCGCCCACCGCAGCGCGATCGGTGGTGCCCACTACCTGTACCGCGGTTTCCGGCAGGCCAACCTGTTTCATGCCCGCGGAAATACAGGCGGCAATGGCACGGTTGGAGTGCAGTGCCTCGGAGCCGCCGCGCAAAATAGTGGCGTTACCGGACTTCAGGCACAGGCTGGCCGCATCGATGGTCACGTTGGGGCGGGACTCATAGATGATGCCCACCACCCCAAGCGGCACACGCATTTTGCCCACCTGGATACCACTGGGGCGGTATTTCAGGTCGCTGACTTCACCCACCGGGTCCGGCAGTTCGGCAATCTGGTTGAGCCCATCGATCATGGCGTCGATACGCGCATCATTCAGTTCCAGGCGGTCCAACAGGGCCGCATCCAGGCCGTTGTCGCGGCCGTTCTGCATATCCTGGGCGTTGGCCGCCGCCAGCTGCGGTCGCTGATTGTCCAGCTCCGCGGCGATGGCCTTAAGGGCAGCATTTTTGATTCCAGTGTCAGCGCGAGCCATCAGGCGGGCAGCGGCGCGCGCGGCGCGGCCCATGGCCTGCATTGTTTCCATGGCAGATGTGGAACCGGTAGATTCCTGCTCTCGCTCGGTGGCGCTGACACTGTTCATTGCTGATCTCCTTGCAAAACACGCTATCTCGCCGGGATTGTCGCCAATCCCGCGTCAATTCTCACATCTCCCGGCACGAGCGCCGGAAAACGGCCGCGCAGTATACCGCAACGGCGCCGGAAAATTGCCCAACTAAAACGGTTAATGGGCAGATTCTTGCGGCCGCTGCTGCCCCAGTTTCTGGTGGAGAAAGGCAATCCCCAGTAGCGCCAGCCCCATTCCCATAAACGATGCCACCCGCAGCAGCCCTTCAAGACCGGACATATCCACCAGGAACAGCTTGACGATAACGAGAGCCAGCACCGCCATACCGCCCTGATAACAGCTGCGCCAACCGCGCCAACTGCCGAGCAATATGGCCGCCACCGCCAGCGCCAGCCACACCGCAGAATAGGTGTAGAGCTCGCCGGTGGCCGCGGAAGTATCCAGGCGGATACTGCCTTGCCACAGGTGCCGCACCTCCAGGGATACCCATACAAACGCCGCAAATGCCGACAGCAGCGCGGCATAGCGGCGCACCCCAGGTAGATAGAAACGGCTCACCACAAAGGCCAGTAGCACCGGCCCGGCAAACGCCGGCAGCAGCATATTGAATAGCGGCCGCTCGCTAATGGCGCGCCAGGCCCAGGGCTCGCTGGTGGCGGTGGCCAGCAGAATCCACAGGTAATTGACCAGCCCCCCGGCCATCAGCAGCCGGCCGTAGCCGTCGTACCAGTTGGCGAAGCTGCCGGCGATCAGGCTTTTGCGGTAGTACACCAGCCCCAGGGCGGTAAACAGCCACATATTGATCACCGCCTCGGCAAATCGGTACTCCCCGGCCAGGGCATTGCCGTCGTACAGCCAGTAGCGGCATTCCGCCCACAGGGTCAGTACCAGCAAGTGCAGTGCCGCCGCCTCTGCCCAGCGGGCCAGGTTCAGCTGGGGTTCCCGCAACAGACGAGCAGCCAGCCAGGCGCACAGGGCGGAACCACCGTAGGTCCACAGGGACCAGTGGGCGACGTTGTTGTAGATACTGTCATATGTCAGGAGCCAGGGATTCAGGGTAAGGCGCACCACCACCAGTACCAGTACCGCCTTCAGTAGCCAGCCCAGCGCCGGCACTTCAAACCGGCGAATCACCCAGGCCAGAGAAATGGCCTGCAATGCCAGTGCGAGAGTCAGACTCGCCTGCTTCAGCCACAGACACACCGCCAAACTGTAGGCAAAATGCGCTGCGATAAACAGCCACACCACCATGCCCCGGGACCAGTGCCGGCCGACACCGCGGCTGCCCAGATACATAAACACCGCGCCAAAAATGGCGGCGTACAGGCACCACCAGAACTTGGACAGATAGCCCCCGGCCAGCGCGTATCCGATCAGCAGGGACAGTAGCGGTGCCATCACCGCGAGGGACGCCCACCAGGCACCAGACGCGCCGCGGCGGTTCTCCTCGCCCGACAGCTTGATTGAGAGATAGTTGTAGATGGCCATACCACTGAAAAGCACCGCCGTTAACAGCAGGTACAACAGGAAAGCGCCCTGCTGCTCCGCGGCCAGCGGCAACAGGCGCACCGCATCCCCGCCCCACTGATCCAGCCGGCTGGCAAACCAGGCCACCAACTGTCCGAGAAACAGCACCCAGGGCACCGGTGTCAGTGTGGGATTTTTGCGCGCGGCGATCAGCGCCACCAGAGCCAGCGGGCTCCATGTCCCCAACAGGGATACTGCAGAAGCCGTCGAGGGATCAACACCTTCACGGAATATCGACAGACACTGGGCGACCACAATCACCAGCAGGCTCGGCAGTACCAGTGCCGCTGCGGATCCGTTTGCTGGCATGCGCTCCCGTAACAGCCAGTTACCGGGAATGACCGCAATCACCAGATAGGCCACTGCCGCCAGGTAGAGGCCGCGCCAGCCGTCGGCCTGGTGCCCGGCCAGGGAGATCAGCCACCACAGCAGCGCACCAGCCAACATTCCAAGCCACAACCAGCTGCGGTAAACGTGTCGCAACAGCAGCAGTACCGAGGTGGAAATAATCAGTGCGTACACCATCGCACCCAGCACATTTCCCGAGCCGCTGGAAACCAGAATCGGCACCGCATAAGCGCCGAGCATGCCGATGGCGGCGAGCACCGGGCCGTGCAATCGCGCCAGCCACATGGTGATCAGTGCCACCAGCGCCAGCGCGCCAAAGGCCACACCTGGCTCAACCAGGCTGTAAAGATGTACCGCAGACAGCACCGCGGCAAACGCGGTAATAGCACCGCCGCCGGCGAGTGCGGCGAAAGTAGGATGGGTGCTGCCGGTTTTGCGTCGCAGCACTTCGGCTGCCACATACAGGGCAAGCGCGGTCACCAGCCCCATGATCACACGCACTTTCGGGCCGAGTAATCCCTGCTCGATACCGTACCGGGCGAGGAAAATTCCCGACAGCGCGACACAGGCGCCGCCCAGCCACACCATCCAGTTTTTCTGCAGACGCTCGAAGAGCCGGTCGCCCACAGGATCCTTATCCTGCGACTGAGCGGCGGAGCTTGAATGGGTGGACCAGCGCTCTTTTTTCCAACCGGCCTGCGGAGCCGGGGACGGAGCCGGCTCAACCGCTTTTGGTGCATCGATCTCGATATCGAGTTTCAGGTCGTCCGGTGCCGGCTGTGGCTGCGGGGTCATTGTGACGGCGGGCTGCACCGTCTCATCCGCAATGCCATCCACCAGTTCATCCAGCCTCTCTCGCAGGCGAGTGACTTCGCGGCGCAATTGCCTGACTTCGGCGAACGCAAAAATACCCAGAAAGGAGCCGATGATGATTGCGAGAATCAACATCACGCCCACAAAAACAAAATTATCCATTGGCAAAATCTGTTTTCTTTTTGTTTATTTATTTCTTATCGATTATTTACCAGCCCAATTCCGTGGTGCGCAGCTGGGCCTGTACTTTCTATTCCTTGGCCCAGCGATCCAGGTTGGCCGCGATGTTTGCCAGCCGTTCCAGCGGGTCGTGACTGGCCAGCAGCTCGACACGGGCGGCATCGTCCAGAGGAAGCAGCTGCGCCAACTGCCAGGAAAGCGCCTCGGCGGTTTCCACCGGGGCAAACTTCAATGAGAGCGTCGCGGTATGCTGCTTGAGCTCGTTCAAAATCGCCATCAGCCCGTCAAAGGTATCGGGCACCGGGTGCGACTCTTCATCCGGTAACCACTCCACATCTGCCATCAACAGACCGTCCTCTTCGGGAAAGGTCTCCTGCACGCGAAAGCGGGACTCTCCGGCCACATCGATATGCAGCAACCCCTCTTCACCCTGGCTCCAGTCGACAATACGCACATACAACCCCAGCGGCCACACCTCCGCAGGGCCCACGCCCACTTCCTTGCCACTGCGAATCAGTGCCACCCCAAATCCGGTATCGGACCGGAGTGATTCGGTCACCAGTCGCAGATAGCGCTGCTCAAAAATACGCAACGGCAGGGTCACACCGGGAAACAGCGCCATATTGAGGGGGAAGAGTGGGATAAGGGACAAGATCTTGGCTCTCCGGCTGAATGGGTTGGCGACAAAGATACCACTCCTGTCGATGGCACAAGAATAATCTCCCCACCTGAAAACAAAAACTCGCGCCAACTGTTCTATGCTCAAATTTATATGCGAACGGTTATTCAGTGAGAGGTATCCCATGCGCTGGCGTGAAGGTCGCAGAAGTTCAAATATTGAGGATCGCCGCGGCGAGCGCTCTCCGGGTGGCGGAGGAGGCATGGGTGGCCTGGGCAACCTGCTGGCCCTGGCGCCGTTTCTGTTGCGCAGTAAAAAGGGCTGGCTGATTCTGCTGGCACTGGCAGCGCTGTATTACTTTGGCGGCAACCTGTTCAGCGGTATGCCGAACACCGAATCCCCGAGCCTTGGACCCGACGCACAGACAGCGCCCGGCGCACCCGGGGCTGACGATGAGGTGGCGCAATTTGTCTCGGTGGTGCTGGGCTCGACGGAAGATGTGTGGGGGCAGGTTTTCCAGCAGGCCGGGGCACAATATTCTGCCCCCAAGCTGGTGCTCTATACCGACGCGGTGCGTTCCGCCTGCGGCCTCAGTTCTGCGGCGGTAGGCCCCTTCTACTGCCCCGGCGACCAGAAGGTGTATCTGGACCTGAGTTTTTTAAACGAATTGAAAAAGCTCGGGGCGCCGGGTGACTTCGCATTTGCCTACGTGATTGCGCACGAGGTCGGTCACCATGTGCAGAATCTGCAGGGCCTCTCCGCCAAGGTACAACAGGCGCGCATGCAAGCAGACAAGGTAACGGCGAACCGCCTTTCGGTAATGCTGGAGTTACAGGCAGACTGTTATGCGGGCGTTTGGGCGTTCTATGCCAACCGCGACAAACAGATGCTGGAGCCCGGCGATGTGGAAGAAGGCCTTCGCGCGGCTGCGGCAGTAGGCGACGACCACCTGCAACGCCGAGCCGGCCGCGCCGTCTCCCCCGACGCCTTTACCCACGGCAGCGCCGAACAGCGGGCCCACTGGTTCCAACAGGGGTTCAGCACCGGTGACGTCAACAAGTGCAATACCTTTGCGACGCTATCAGGACAGTAGCTGGCCCCAGGAAGCTTTAACCACTAAGCTTGCCGCTCAAGAATTTATCCATCATCAATAAATGAGGAATACACCCGTGCCAAGAGCAACAGCCCGCCACATTCTGGTAGAAAGCGAAGCCCAGTGTCAGGACCTGAAAAAGCAAATTGAAGACGGCGCCGATTTCGGAAAGGTTGCCCAGCAATATTCCAAGTGCCCCTCCGGCCGCAACGGTGGCGACCTGGGTGAGTTTGGTCAGGGTCAGATGGTGCCGGAATTCGACAAGGTGGTTTTCAACGATGAGTTGAACAAGGTACACGGTCCTGTGAAAACCCAGTTTGGTTATCACCTGCTGGAAGTAACCAGCCGTACTGATTGATCGCAGCTTTTAGTTAGCAGTTACTACTGAAGCAAAATGCGAAGGTGTCGATGCCGGGTAGGATCTTGTGAGACCTTCTGCGAGAGGGACCTCGCAGAAGAGCCCCCATGGATGGGTTCACGGCGCGTCTCACAAGATCCTACCCGGTAGCGGCACCGCCACCGGGCAAGAACCGAAGCACCCCAGACCACAAAACCACAAAATTACTCAGCGCTAGTCTCAGCCTGCCACTCGAACAGGTTCATCTCGATAAAGAAGAAGGCCACCAGCCACAGGAACGCATCCCAAAAATCAAGAAGCTCGCCACTGACTCCCCAGTAAATAGCGCAAAGCAGCAGAGTGAAATACAGCAGCCCCTTGATCACCTGGGAATACCGCATGATGGAATCGGTCAGCTGGTGACGCAGTTGCAGCCAGACATCGAATGCCAGGATCGCCACCACCAGCAGCCAGGCACCGGCATTGATCACATCCACCCACGCCAGCCACTGAATCTCTCGCCAGATCTCCGCATCACCCACGATTTGTGCATCAGCAAGACCAAGCAGGCTCGCATCCGCCAGCGACCCGCAATTTGCCGCCGACAGTGCCGTATATTCATTCTGCTCCAGTACCATCGACCAGCCACCGCTGGCCGCCAGATCACAGGCAGATCCCGCTACCGGCAACAGATGCGTCAGCGACAGCATCTCCGAGAAATAACCGTAAAACGAGTACACGATAACCACATAACAAAACGCGGAAACCGCATTCAAAACCCACTTAATACGCCCCTTCAGCTTCTCATCGGACAACACCCAGGTTTCCAGCTCGAACACCAACAGCAGTAACACCCAGGCCAGCGTGTCAATGGAATCGTTATAAGCCTCAATGATATTGCCCAGGCTTATCCCGTCGGCAAAAACAGTACCCGCTGCTGCGTGATTCTCGACAAAAAACGCATATACGTTGACCGCCAAAAGGCAGTAAACGGTGTACTTGAAGATTTTGAACAGGGTATAGCGATTCGCGGAAATACCAGTCAAAGAAACCACCTCGGACACTGGCGACCCACTTCAATAGTGAGCTTATTTTATTATTCATCTTGCCCTGGCCCCACACCACTGACCGGTATTACATTGCAAGTTGCATCAATATCGAAAGATAACTCGGATTGTGCAGTCAACGCTCATTCAGTTGGCACCCGCGCGCTGGGTCTCTCGCCCGGCCGCGCCGTCGTCAAACAAGCGGTCGAAGCGCACCTCAGGATCCGTCCATTCACCGCTGATTCGATAACTCACACTCGCAACCCTATCCACCTGCTTTTTGAACACCTTACTGATCAGGTACACACCCGCCGCAGCGGGCAGGCCCCCGGCCAGCGCCGCGACAAAGGCCAGGTTATTCCCCACGGGCAAAGTTGCCACCAGAGTCAGGTTCAGGTCTTCCCGGCGCAAGTTGACCCGCCCCGCCATCTGCAACTCACTGGTGGGCCCTTCCACCTGAATGGGCACCGCGATCAACAACTCGCCATCCCCCTCGAAATAGACCTCCCCGCGCACCTGGTCAAAGGTCAGTCCGCTCTGCACCAGGTCGGAAAAATCCAGGCGCAGGCGACGTGCCCAGGTGTCGAAGTTGAACAGGGACAGCAGGCGCAACAACGAAGTCCCCGCGTTGTCGCTGGCACGAAGGAAGCGGCCGTTGCGGATATCGATACTGATCTCGCCGTTCATATCATTGGGATTGACCATAGCGGGAGATCCACTCCAGCGCAGCGCGGTATCGAACACCGCTGCGCGGCTTTCGATCGCGGCCTCCTGCCCCCAGGCCTGCAGCACATCACCCAGATTGTCCCCCCGCAGGCGACCAATAAATTGGGAGGATTCACTGCCATCGGCATCGCGCATCCACATCAACTGCGCACCCAGTTTGTTTTCTCCCGCACCACGCCCCTCGATACGGATGCCGCGCATGGCCCCCTGTATTTCACTGATCACAAGGCGCTGTTCAGATGGGTGCAGGCGGAACGACCAGGGACCCATCGCCTCTTCACCCAGCCACAGGCTTTCGGTGGAAAAATCCACCCTTGGCAGACTGGCAAAATCGAACCCTTTCCAGCGGTCATGACGCAAGCCGGGCTCACCAGGTTCCTGCTTATCGACTTCCGTTGCTTCAGCGTCACCATCGGCGGACGGCTCTGCGGCAGCCAGTGCCGGTAGACGAAGGTGCTCCAGCTTCAATCGCAATGGCGAGGCGGTGTTGAGCATGCCACTCAATTCACCCGCCGCGATTTCACTGTCGAAATTGAGCAGCCAGTCCGCGCCGAGACCACGGCCACTCACGTGGATATTATCGATCCGTACCGACTCGGAAACTTTGAGCAGGTCGGTACTGAGATCCAGATTGATCGGCAGTGGTGACCCACCCTGGCCCACGTCCGGCTCGACCGCCTGAGTGGTGTAGATTTCCAACGCCTTTTTCCAGGGCGCAAGGTCCACCAGAGAAAGGTCGCCCACAACGGAGATACCGGGCGTGTCCGGCAGTTTCGCCGGTGCATTCAGCGCGATCGCCCCTCGCTCGAGCTTGCCATCCACCTGCCACAACTGGCCCTGCAAATGTTCCCCATAACTGATGTGGTAGAGGTTGCCCTCGTCACCCACCGGTACACGCATCACAAACCGGGATTTCTCGCCACCGGGTTTACCCAGTGGCGCAGGAAGGTTGACCGCCACTTGCTCAAGATCGGAAGTCAGCTCGAGAATCGCTCGATAGGGCTTGTCTTTGGATTTGGCCGGGATAGTGACCAGTGCCTGGTAATCCAGCTTGCCATCCAGCCACTGCAACTCGGGGCGTCCACTCCACTCGCCGATACCTGACGTAACCGCCTTGCCGTTGACCACCACCTGCGTATCTCTCTCCGCGCCACTGCCCAGATGCTGGATGGACGCGCGCAACGGTTGCCCCCACAACTGGCCGCGAAAATGAGACCCCTGCAAACCTGTTTCACTGTGATAGCGCACGTTGCCATTGAGCTGATGGATCTGCAGGTTCAGGCGTTGCAGGTCCAGGCTGGCATCGGAGAGCGCCAGTTCCACCACCTGCTCTGACGCAAATTTTGCGCCGCCCATGGGCTGTGCAATCTGCAGAGTGCCCTGCATGGCACCGTCCAGAGACCAGTGATCGAAGGCATCTCCCAGGCTGTCGCGCAGGGGCGACTCGCGCAGCAGCTTGAGACCGTCGGTCGCCGGGCCCTGCAGCTCGGCGAATACATCCAGGCGGGAGCCGCCCGGCGCAGGGGATATGCGCACCGAGACATTGGAGCCGTCGACATCCCAGAGGCGGGCCTTGGGTGCGACTACGAGAACCTCGGCATCGTTGATCCCCAGGTGGCCATCAACGTGCTCGGCCGCCGGCCAACCGGGGCTGTAATGCAAATGACTATCGGCAATATCTGCCTGAAGCTGCACCGTCTGACGCTGCGCATGCTGCCCCAGCGCAAGAAGCCCCTCGTCCTCTCCTTCGCGGTAGCTGTATCCGCGATACACAAATCCGGCCGCGGGGATACGCCCCTCGTTACTGGTGCCGATACCGCTGTTCAACCAGTTGCGCAGGTCGTCGCTGACAACGGTGGGCACCAGGTGGCGCTGCTCGGTAACCGCCACATCGCGCAATCCCAGTGCCAGAGTAAAATCCGCAGCGCGGGTGAAAGGCACCAGCGGGATCTGTAACAGAAACTGGCCCGTGAAGGCGCCGCCAGCCGGTACCGATTTTTTTCCTGTCTTGCCAGCGGCATCCAGGTCCAGAGGCCCGGAATACACCGAGACCGTCTCGTGTTCGCGGTCGATATCCCAGGCCACGGTGCCGCGCGCGGCAGAAAAGAAAAATGGTTCGTCGTACAGCAGCGGGAAATGGGCGCTGAACCCAAGCTCGCTGTCCAGCTCGACACGCCCACCCTGTCCGTTCAGGGACAGGAACCCGTTGACTCCGGTCACCGCTGGCGCGCCGCGGTGCGCTCCGGCAGCCACATCGCGTAAATTGGCAGTGACGGTCACTTCGCCATTCACGCGGGATAAACGCACATTTTGCAATTCGCCAGAGGGCTCGAGAGCCTGCAGCCATTCATCGGC
Source organism: Microbulbifer sp. ABE4_465 (assembly GCF_056160765.1). Lineage (NCBI taxonomy): Bacteria > Pseudomonadati > Pseudomonadota > Gammaproteobacteria > Cellvibrionales > Microbulbiferaceae > Microbulbifer > Microbulbifer sp. ABE4_465. The sequence goes on along the minus strand of NZ_JBSWXV010000006.1, from coordinate 77,921 downwards.
CTTGGCAGGAATCAGTTCCAGCACCTTGAGCACCCGGTGCCAGGCCTGCAGTTCGATTTGATCGACCGCCAACTGCAGTCCGCCCTGCTGGTCACCGCTGGCCTGAATATTGACCGCGGGCACTTCCAGCTGTTGCCAGTTCAATCCCAGGTCCTGCAGTACCAGCTCCCAGTTTTGCCCCGGGCGCCAATGACCGGAAATATTGCTGGAGGTGGCGTTCAGGGTCTCCAGTGCACCGGCGGCCTGATTCGACACCGCGCTCCCGGTATTTTGTTCGGGCTGCTGGGCAAGGCTCAGATTGCCACGCAGACTGTATCCCGACTCGGCATCAGAGTTCAGCCACAAACGCCCGCCGGCAAGTTTGCGCCCGGGCCAATACAGTTTTTCCGGCAATGGTGATAGCTGGTAAAGCAGTCCCACCAGATCGGCGTCGATCAACAGTTCGTTGAGCTGCACGTATCCGCGCAGGGAAAACTCCTTGCTGCGGCGGGGATCACCACGCCCCTCCAGCACCAGGCGCAAACTTTCTTCACCCCGGTGCAGACTTTCCATCGCGCCGGTAACAAAAGCACGAGCCACCAGGCGATGAAAACCGCCACTGTTTTCCAATAGGATTTCTTTGAGGTTTAGATTTGCCGATTGGCCATCGGTGAGAGACAGGCCAATACTGGCGTCGCGCACCAGTACCTTGGGCCCAAGCTGAAAGATGCGTGCCGGATCACCAAGCCGTACACCGCCGCCACTGTTTTCCTCTACCGGCTTGCTGGCAAGCGGGAACCCGCGCACCTGCCACCCCCCTTCGGGGCGCTGTTCCAGCTCTGCTGAAAAGCCATCGGCTTCCAGATTTTTCCAGATCAGCTCGCGGTTCCAGATGCTCGCCAGCAGATCCAGATGGAACAGGCCGCGATCCAGTTTTACCTGGCCCTCGGCACCAATTTTCAGGCCATCGATCTGCAGCGCCACTTCCAGAGCCTGCCATTGCAGGGAGATATGCTCGAGCGCCACCGGCGCGCCCAGTCGCTCGGACAGCCAGAGGCCAATTTGTGGGCTGTATTTGCCAACCTGTGGCGAGAGCATACGACCGGTCTGCACAAGGATTGCCAGAGTGATCACAGTGATCACCACCAACAACCAGAACTTGCGGGCAAACCAGCGCAACCACAGCATCAGTCGGCCTCCCCCACAGGGGTGGCACGCGAAAAAGCCGTCACAGTCGGGCGCCTATACCAGAACCACTTGCACCAGAACCACTTACACCAGAACAATGTCGTACTGCTCCTGGTTGTAGATGGGTTCCACCTGAAACTGGATCGGGCGCGCGATAAATTCTTCCAAATCCGCCACATTTGCGGATTCCTCGTCCAGCAGCAGGTCGATCACAACCTGACTGGCCAGCACCATGATCTTGTCGCTGTCGTAAGCGCGCGCCTCGCGAATGATCTCGCGGAAAATTTCATAGCAGACGGTTTCCGCAGTCTTCAGGGTGCCGCGGCCGGCGCAAACCGAGCACGGTTCGCACAGCATCTGGCCGAGGGATTCGCGGGTGCGCTTGCGGGTCATTTCTACCAGACCCAGTTCGGACACCCCGGTGATACTGCTCTTGGCGTGATCCCGCTCCAGCGCTTTTTCCAGAGTGCGCAGGACCTGGCGCTGGTGCTCGGTGTCCTGCATATCGATAAAGTCGATGATGATGATGCCACCGAGATTGCGCAGCCTCAGCTGGCGGGCAATGGCGGTGGCCGCTTCCAGGTTGGTTTTGAAAATGGTCTCTTCGAGATTGCGATGGCCAACGAATGCACCGGTGTTCACATCGATGGTGCTCATGGCCTCGGTCTGTTCGACAATCAGGTAGCCGCCGGATTTCAGGGTCACCTTGTTTTGCAGCGCCTTGCGGATTTCTTCCTCAACGCCGTACAGATCAAACAGCGGGCGCTCACCGGGATAGTGCTCGATACGCGGGGCAATTTCCGGCGCGTACTTGCTGGTGAATTTGGCCGCGCGGGCGTGGGCCTCGCGGGAGTCGATACGGATTTTTTCCGTATGCGGGCGCGCCAGATCCCGCAGGGCGCGCATAAACAGCGGCAGATCTTCGTAGATGATCGCCGGTTCTTTTTCTGTTTTTATCCGCTGCTCCAGCTCGTTCCACAACTTGTACAGGAACGGAATATCCCGCAGTAATTCTTCTTCACTCACCCCTTCGGCGACGGTGCGCAGAATAAAACCGCCGTCAGCGCTCAGGCCTTCATCCGCCAGTTTGGCAGAAGCCAGATCCACCAGCTCGCGCAGGCGTTCACGCTCAGACTCGTCTTCGATGCGGTTTGAGATACCGATATGACGGGTCTGCGGCATATACACGAGATAGCGTGCGGATACCGACAGATGGGTGGTCAGGCGTGCGCCCTTGCTGGAGATGGGGTCTTTCACCACCTGCACCACCAGAGACTGGCCCTCGCGCACCAGCGCACGGATATCCGCCACCTCCCCTTCACGGGACTCCATGCCCTCGTCGTCGAGAGGAGCAATGTCCGAGGCGTGAATAAAACCGGCGCGCTCGAGGCCGATATCCACAAACGCGGCCTGCATTCCCGGCAGCACCCGCACCACCTTGCCCTTGTAGATATTGCCCACAATACCGCGGCTGGCGGTGCGCTCCAGGTAAACCTCCTGCAGCACGCCGTTTTCTACCAGCGCCACCCGGGTTTCCATGGGCGCCACGTTGATGAGTAATTCTTCGCTCACTGGCGTAACTCCTAAATCGTCCCTGCTTCCGCGCCGGTCGAGCGCTTGTCAAACTGCCAGTAGGGAATACCCGCCTGCTGCAGAAACCCGGCCAGGGTTTCCAGCGGCAGCCCCACTACATTGCTGTAACTGCCGTGAATGGACTCCACCAGCAGTGCGCCCATTCCCTGAATGCCATAGCCCCCGGCCTTGTCCTGGGGCTCGCCGGTATTCCAGTAGCCTTCGATCAGCGCGCGATCCAGCGCGCGGAAGCGCACCCGGGTTTCGACCACATCGCTGAAGGATTGATCGCTCCCGCTGAGGCAGATGGCGGTGAGTACCGAATGCTCACGGCCGGACATCAGGCGCATCATGCGGGCAAAATCGGTGAAATCCCCGGGTTTTTCCAGTATTTCGTCGTCTACCACGCCCAGTGTATCCGCCCCCAGTGACCAGACAGTGGCATCACCTTCCACCAGTGCGAGACCGGCGCGGGATTTCTCCTGGGCGAGCCGCAGCGCATAGTCACGCCCGGACTCTTCCGGTTGGCGGACTTCTTCCACAGAGGTGGCGGCGGAGGAAAACGGCACCCCGATCTGCATCAACAGTTCGGCGCGCCGGGGAGAGCCGGAGGCGAGGATCAGGCGCGGGGATGGGCTGGGCTGTCGGAAATCGGATGAAGGCACGGGCAACGCTTATGATTATGTGTTTGCTGAATATCGATCAGCTGAATACCGATCAGAAGGCCTGATTATAGCGGCCGCGCTCGAAAAATAACCGCACTCTGCGGACACTTAACACTATTTTTCAGTCACCATTTTTAGACGATCGTCCGCCAATAGAGCTTGAATGAAACGGGTTAGCGAATCCTCAAACTTGAGGCCATCCGGTGCAACCAGGGTGTCACCAGCGGCCAGAGGAGCGCCGTGGTCAGCGCCGGCCAGAGGAACGTCAGTCCGGGCACCGGCTTGCCCGCCAGGCTGTGCACCCAGTTACCCAGCAACTGATTGATTCCCACCAGTACAAATACCCACATCAACTGCTGCCCGGGATTGAAGGCGCGGGTGCGCCGATAGGTCAGCAGGCTGAAATACGCGAGCACCCCCAGGGCCAGTGCGTGGGCCCCGAGTGTAGAGCCGGTCACCAGATCTTCGGCCAACCCGGCCATCCAGGCAAAACCCACACCCAGCTCCTGGGGCATACGGGTCGTCCAGAAGATCACCAGCAGCGCGCAGAAGGCCGGACGAAACCACAGCCAGTTGGTGGGCAGCGGCATCACCGCCAGCAGCAGTGCGACGATAAAGGTGAACAGGATAAACCAGCGATTGTGGGCATCCATGGGATCAGTTCTGCTCTTCCGCGGGCTGCTCGCTCAGCACCGCCAGCACAAAGCGGCTGCGATTCATCAGGCCCCGGGGTTGCACGTCGACATCGGCAAAGGCACGGCCCGGGTCGCGCTTGACGGAAATCACTTCACCCACCGGGTAACCCGCAGGGAAGCGGCCACCGAGGCCAGAACTCAACAGCAGATCCCCTTCGCGGATATCGCTGGTATTGGCCAGGTGACGGAGCTTGAGGCGGTACAGGTCGCCGGTGCCCTCGGCCACCGCGCGCACACTGTTGCGCAGCACCTGCACCGGCAGCGCGTGGTTGGCATCGGTGATCAGCAGTACCCGGCTGGAAAAGTCCCCGGCCTCGATCACCTGCCCCAGCAGTCCGCTGGCATCCATGATCGCCGCACCCTGCTGCACCCCATCGGAGCGGCCCTTGTCGATGATCAGTACGTGCTCGAGCGGATCCGGCGAAACGCCAATCACCTGGGACACCAACACGCGCTGGTCCACACTCTCGGCAGAATTCATCAGCTCTTTCAGCTGGGTGTTTTCCGCGCGCACCGCGGCCAGTAACTGGGTCTGCTGCTCCAGCAGCATCACCTGGTGCTTGAGGCGGCTGTTTTCTTCCACCAGTTCTTCGCGGGTGCGCAGCTGCTCACCGGCCCAATCACCCACACGGGACGGGGTTCCGGTAATCCAGTAGAAAGGCGCGGCGAGACTGGAGAGGCGCTCGCGCACCGGGTCCAGCCAGTCGGTGTAGATATTGACCAGAATCAGCGCCGTCGCCAGGGCGCCCAGCACGATAATGCGGGATTCCGGTGACGGACCTCGGGTAAATAGCGGTTTAATGGGCGGCTCCCATTGACCAGTTCAGCAGTACTGTTGTTATTGGCTGTGGCGCCATTCCGTGGGCTGGTGCAGCGGCGGTGCTCACTCCTTAAGCACCGCCATCGTTCGGGCAGAATCTATCAGTTGGAGACCAGATACAGACGGCTCTTGTCCATCATATCCAGCGCCTGGCCGCCACCGCGGGCAACACAGGTGAGCGGGTCGTCGGCGACGATCACCGGCAGGCCGGACTCTTCCATCAGCAGACGGTCCAGGTCGCGCAGCAGTGCGCCACCGCCGGTCAGTACCATACCGCGCTCGGCGATATCGGAAGCCAGTTCGGGGGGAGATTGTTCCAGCGCGCTCTTCACCGCCTGCACGATACCGGTCAGGGGCTCTTGCAGCGCCTCCAGGATCTCGTCGCTGTTCAGGGTAAAGCTGCGCGGTACACCTTCCGCCAGATTGCGACCACGCACGTCGATTTCGCGCACTTCGCTGCCGGCGTAGGCACAGCCGATTTCTTCTTTGATGCGCTCGGCAGTGGCGTCGCCAATGACGCTGCCGTAGTTGCGGCGCACGTAGTTGACGATGGCCTCGTCAAAGCGGTCACCGCCGATACGCACGGAATCGGAGTAGACCACACCGTTCAGGGAGATGATCGCAATCTCGGTGGTACCACCACCGATATCCACCACCATGGAACCGCTGGCTTCTTCTACCTTGAGGCCGGCACCAATGGCGGCGGCCATGGGCTCTTCAATCAACCACACCTCGCGGGCGCCGGCGCCCAGGGCGGATTCGCGAATCGCACGGCGTTCCACTTCGGTGGACTGACAGGGGACACATACCAGAACCCGCGGGCTCGGGCGCATCCAGCTGTTCTCGTGCACCTTCTTGATGAAGTGCTGCAGCATCTTCTCGGTGACCTGGAAGTCTGCGATCACGCCGTCTTTGAGCGGGCGGATGGCGGTGATGTTACCCGGGGTACGGCCCAGCATACGCTTCGCCTCAACACCTACCGCTTCCACGATCTTGGTGCCGTTGTAGTGGCGAATGGCAACAACAGAGGGTTCATCGAGGACTACGCCGCGATCGCGCACGTAAATCAGCGTATTGGCAGTACCCAGGTCGATAGAGAGATCACTGGAGAACATGCCCCGCAAACGTTTAAACATGGAATTCGGTTACCTTAATTCTGATGTACAACACCCAATCCGGGTCGGGTGCCGCGGGCGCCGACAGAAGCCCCGGGCGAAGATGCGCCACAGGGTAATTAGTCCACGCAAATAATTCTGTGTTCCGGACGGCGTTTTCGTCCGCTTTTCGACAAGTTAGCCAGACACAGTCGTAGCCTGGCCAGAATCGGCAAACTCTAACAACGGCGTGGGTTCAGAGCAAGGCTCAGGAGCCCCTTAATAAATAAGCATAAAGAGATTCCACCACAGATATGCTAAATTTGCGCTCCTTCTGATCCCGCCGGCCCCGTTGATTCCGGGCCTGGCCGCAAATTAGCCAATGAGAAGCTGGAGTCTCTATCCCCATGGCCGTGGACGCGCAAACCGTTGAAAAGCTGGCCGAACTGGCCCGCATCGCCATTTCCGAAGAAACCATAGACGAAGTCAGCAGCCGCCTGGGCGATGTACTGCAACTGGTGGACCAGTTGCAGGCCGTCAATACCGACGGCGTCGCGCCTATGGCGCACCCCCTGGACGAAGTGCAGGTACTGCGCAAAGACGAAGTCACCGAGCCCAACCGTCGCGAAGAGTTCCTCGCCCTGGCCCCACAGACCGAAGCGGGCCTGTATCTGGTGCCCAAGGTGATCGATTAAGAGCCTATCGACCATCTCACCACCCTGAGCGAATACAGAATAGACAAGAAACCGGATTTCCAATGCATCAGTTGACCATCGCCGAGATTATTCGCGGCCTGCGCGACAAACAGTTCTCCAGCGTCGAGATCACCAGCCATCTGCTGGAGCGTATCCAGCAGCTGGACAGCCAGTTCAACAGCTTCATTACCGTCACCGGCGACCAGGCGATTAAAGAAGCCGCCGCCGCCGACGCCCGCCTGGCCCAGGGCGACGCCCCGGCCCTGTGCGGTGTACCCATCGCCCACAAGGACATCTTCTGCACCAATGGTGTGCGCACCAGCTGCGGCTCGAAGATGCTCGACAACTTCGTGCCTCCCTATGACGCCACCGTTGTGGATAACTTCCAACAGGCGGGTGCGGTCAGCCTGGGTAAAACCAATATGGACGAGTTCGCCATGGGCTCCTCCAACGAATCCAGCTTCTACGGCGCGGTAAAAAACCCGTGGAATGTGGAGCGCATTCCCGGCGGCTCTTCCGGTGGGTCCGCCGCCGCGGTGGCCGCGCTGTTGGTACCGGGCACCACCGCCACCGACACCGGCGGCTCCATCCGCCAGCCGGCAGCGATGACCGGCACCACCGGTTTGAAGCCTACCTACGGCCGCGTATCCCGCTGGGGCATGATTGCCTTCGCCTCCAGCCTCGACCAGGGCGGCCCCATAACCCGCACCGCAGAAGACGCCGCACTGATGCTGTCAGTGATGGCGAGTCCGGACCAAAAAGACTCCACCTGCCTGGATCGTCCGACCCAGGACTACACCGCCAACCTGAACGATTCCGTCAAGGGACTGAAGATCGGCGTACCCAGCGAGTACTTTGGCGAGGGCCTAGACAGCGAAGTGGGTGCGCGCGTGCAGGAAGCACTGAAAGAATACGAAAAGCTCGGCGCGGAACTCGTGGAAATCAGTCTTCCCCACAGCAAACTTGCCGTGCCAGCCTACTACGTGATCGCCCCGGCCGAGGCCTCCGCCAACCTGTCCCGCTTCGACGGCGTACGCTACGGCTACCGCTGTGAAAACCCGGCGGACCTGCGCGACCTGTATATGCGCTCCCGCGGCGAAGGTTTCGGCGAGGAAGTGAAGCGCCGCATTTTGGTGGGCAGCTACGCCCTGTCCGCAGGTTACTACGATGCCTACTACAACAAGGCCCAACAGGTGCGCCGCCTGATCAAACAGGATTTTGTCGACGCCTTCGACAAGGTCGATGTCATCATGGGCCCCACCGCGCCCAACCCGGCGTTCAAGCTGGGCGAGAAAAATGCCGATCCGGTGGCCATGTATCTGGAAGACATTTACACCATCGCCACCAACCTGGCCGGCCTGCCCGGCATGTCCATCCCCTGCGGTTTCGCCCACGGCCTGCCCGTTGGCCTGCAGATCATTGGCAACTACCTGAATGAGGCGCGCATGCTCAACGTCGCGCACCAGTTCCAGCAAGCCAGTGACTGGCATCAGCAAACCGCCCCGGCAGCAGAATAAGTAGGAATAAGGAGAAGCGACGTGGAATGGGAAGTCGTCATCGGGTTGGAAGTGCATGTGCAACTGGCCACCCAATCAAAAATTTTCTCCGGCGCCAGCACCGCCTTTGGTGCCGAGCCGAACACTCAGGCCTGCGCGGTCGACCTGGCCATGCCGGGTACCCTGCCGGTCCCCAATGAAGAGGCCTTCCGCTATGCGGTGATGTTCGGCCTCGCCATGAATGCGGAAATCGGCAAGCGCTCGGTGTTTGAGCGCAAAAACTATTTCTATCCTGACCTGCCAAAGGGCTACCAGACCACCCAGCTGGAACAACCGATCGTCGGCGAGGGCCAGATCGAAATTCACCTGGAAGATGGCAGCAGCAAAACCGTGCGTTTGCACCATGCGCACCTGGAAGAGGACGCGGGCAAGTCTTTACACGATGCTGTTTTTGATTCTGGCCACGGCATGTCCGGCATCGACCTCAACCGCGCCGGCACACCACTGATCGAAATCGTATCCGAACCGGATATGCGCAGCGCCGCGGAAGCGGTTGCCTACCTGAAAAAAATCCACAGCATCGTCACCTACCTCGGCATTTCCGACGGCGATATGTCCCAGGGTTCCCTGCGCTGTGACGCCAACGTTTCCGTGCGTTTGAAAGGCGAAGAAGAACTGGGCACCCGCACCGAGATCAAAAACCTGAACTCCTTCCGCTTTATCGAGAAGGCGATCAAAGTGGAAGCCCAGCGCCAGATCGACCTGATCGAAGACGGCGGCAAGGTGACCCAGGAAACCCGCCTGTACGATGCGGACAAAAACGAAACCCGCTCCATGCGCAGCAAGGAAGTGGCCAACGATTACCGCTATTTCCCCTGCCCGGATCTGCTGCCGGTGGTTCTGACGGACGATTATGTGGAGCAGGTGCGCGGCGAACTGCCGGAATTGCCGGATGCGAAGTGTGCGCGCTTTGAGAAAGACTATGGTCTGTCCGCCTACGATGCAGATCAGTTGACCCAGGAGCGGGCCACTGCGGATTACTTCGAACAGGTGGCGGCAAAATCCGGCGAGCCGAAACTGGCTGCAAACTGGGTAATGGGTGAACTGGCGGCGCTGTTAAACCGTGAGGAAAAGTCCATCGACCATTCTCCGGTTTCTGCGGAGCATCTGGCGGGTCTGATTGCGCGCATCAAGGACAACACCATTTCCTCGAAGATTGCCAAGCAGGTTTTTGAAGCAATGGCGAATGGTGACGGTGATGCGGACGCGGTAATCGAGGCCAAGGGCCTGAAGCAGGTTTCCGACACTGGTGCTATCGAGAAGCTGGTAGACGATGTGATCGCAGCCTCTACTTCTCAGGTAGAGAACTACCGCAATGCCGCCCCCGACAAGCGCCCGAAAATGATGGGTTTCTTTGTTGGCCAGATCATGAAGGCCTCCAAGGGACAGGCAAACCCGCAGATGATCAACAAGATTCTGAAGGATAAATTGGACGCACTTTTATAAGTTGGTCCACGTTATCGGGTCCGCTTTGTTGCAGGCCCGGTGGCGGCCAAGCACCGGGTAAGACTTTTCGAAACCGGACTGGGCGTCCCCCTGGGAATACATCCCTGTACGCTGCGTCGGCGACGTCCCTGTCGCCGACGCTTTCGAAAAGTCTTACCCGGCACTCGCCCTTAGATTTGAACAATTGCTCTTCGCATCAACTCGACGAGCTAACCAAGCACTCTAAAGTTTGATGCGAAGACGATGTCGCCGGGATTTGTTTGCGAAACCTTCCGCGAGAGGGACCTCGCGGAAGAGTCCCCATGGATGGGTTCACGACGTGTTTCGCAAACAAATACCGGCGGCAGCGCCGCCACCAAACCGCCCGACATGGAGCGGAGGTACAACGAGCAAGAGATTAGAAACAGACCACGAAAGGAATTAACAAGTGAGCCTGAAAAAAGACAAGCAAAAAGTCCTCGGTGAAGTATTCGACGATGAGCGTATCGCCGGATTTTTGGTAGGTGAGGCACCGGAAGGATTTAATCGAGATTTCTACCTGCTGGAGCGCGCCTACCGCGGTATGAAAGCAGAGAATTTTGAAACCTTCGTGCGCCTGTTCAAAGAGCAGGGACTGGATCTGGACAGCCAGAGCCCGGAAGGCCAGACACTGCTGGCGCGAATTGGCGAGCATGAGCAGAGTGCGGATTACGCCAACATCCTGAAGGCCGCGGGAGCGCAGTAACCCATGACCTCCAACCCGGCACATGGCGTACACGCACTGATCCGGGGGGCGCAGTTGCTTACCCGGAAAGAGCTGCGCCCGTTTATTATTATTCCCCTGCTCATCAACCTGGTGCTGTTTATCGCACTGGGTGCCCTGATGATCAGCCAGTTCGACGACCTCGGCCAGTATATCGGCAGCCTCCTGTCCGATACCCCCGTCGACACCTCCAATATGTCCTGGTGGCGTGCGATTCTCGCCAAAGGCGCAGACTGGGCCGCAAGTGTATTCCAGTGGCTGGCGTGGCTGATCGCCATCGTCGTGGTACTGCTGTTCTTCTTCGTGTACGGCTACCTGTTCGGCATAATCACCAACATTATCGCCGCACCGTTTAACGGCTTTCTCGCGGAAAAAGTCGAAGAACTCCTCACTGGCCATCCACCGCCCCCGGAAGCCCTGCACAGCATGGTATTCCGCACCCTGGGGCGCGAACTGCGCAAACTGATGTACTTTATTGGCTGGGGACTCGTGATTTTCGTGATCGCCCTGCTTACCAGCTGGACCGTTTTTATCCCGGCTATTCTCGGTGCGCTATGGGGCGCCTGGTGCATGGCGATTCAGTATGTGGATTACCCCCTCGACAACCACCAGCGCTCTTTCGGCGAGCTGAAAAGTGTATTGATGCGCAAGAAGTTCACCACCCTCGGTTTCGGCGGTGCGGTGATGCTGGCGAAAATGGTGCCGATCCTGAACATCTTTGTCATGCCCGCGGCGGTGGCGGGCGGAACCGCGCTGTGGGTGGAGCGAATCTGGACCGAAGGCGATCCCGGCCAGGGACCCAATGGTGGCGGTGATGTGAGCCCCGCCATTTCCCAGACTCGTGAGAAAAAGAAATGGCCCAAGGGAATCGACGGCCCCAAGAGATAACAGGCACCGCCAGCCCTCTGCCGTGTTGCGATTGACTAGGCTTTACCTGAAACCAGGCAATCGCGCAGGCAGACAGGGCTTATGGAAATCGACTGGGGTAAAATCCGCTTCGAGGGTGACAACCGCTACCGCAAGGGCGCCTGCCCCACCAGGATGACCCCGCTGTATCGCGATAAAAAAGACTACAAGAAGAAAATACGGCAACTGCGCAAGGCGATCGACGAGCGCCAGCGGATCATGTATGCCCACGACCGCTACAGTCTGCTCAGTATTTTTCAGGCATTGGACGCCGCCGGAAAAGACGGCACCATTCGCGCGGTGTTCAACGGCGTCAATCCCCACGGTGTGGAAATCACATCATTTAAACGCCCCAGTGAAACGGAGCTGGAGCACAACTTCCTCTGGCGCACCTCCGTGGCCATGCCCAGACGCGGCAATATTGGTGTATTTAACCGCTCCTACTACGAGGAAGTACTGGTGTGCCGCGTACATCCGGAACTGGTGACTCAATATCAGAAAATTCCCGGGGAGCAGACCCGCGATCTCGATGCCCTGTTTGCCAGCCGTTTTGAAGCGATCCGTACCATGGAACGCTATACCGCCGATAATGGCACCGTAACCCTCAAGTTTTTTCTCAACCTGTCCCGCGACGAGCAGCGCACCCGGTTCCTCTCCCGCATTGACGAACCGGATAAGAACTGGAAATTTTCCGAAGCGGACCTGAAAGAACGCAGATACTGGGACCAGTATCAGGATGCTTTCGAAGACATGATCAATGAAACCGCCACCCCCCACGCCCCCTGGTTTGTGGTGCCGGCGGACGACAAAATGAATATGCGATTGATCGTGGCAAGCGCGGTACTTCAGGCGCTCAACGAAATGGAAATGCGCTACCCAAAAGTATCCGAAGCGCGCCGAAAGGAGCTCGGGGAATACCGCAAGCAGCTTCAGAGGGACTGAGAAAGCGAACAGGAAAGGGGATAAGCGCGCCCCGGAACTGAATGCCCGAGGCGCCACAACCGGAAAAGAACTTAGCGACGTGGACGCCCACCACCACGGCGTCCGCCGCGATTACCACCGCGCTCGTTGCGATCACCGCTACTGCGTTTCACGTGGACTTTGGGCGGTTTTACCAACAGCTCCTCCGGGGGCACCTCGCACTTCAGCTTGCTGCCCAACAGTGCCTCGATGGGTTCCAGACGCATGGCGTCGTCTTCACAAGCGAAACTGATAGAGGTACCGCTCTTGCCTGCGCGACCGGTACGGCCGATGCGGTGCACATAGTCTTCCGGCTCTTCCGGCAAGGTGTAGTTCACCACATGGCTGATGCCGTCGATGTGAATGCCGCGGCCCGCCACATCGGTGGCGACCAGCACCTTGGACTTGCCGGTCTTGAAGTCGTCCAGGGTACGCACGCGCTTGTTCTGCGCCACTTCCCCGGACAGCAGGCCAGCGTTGATACCGTGAGCCAAAAGGTTTTCGTGCAGACGGCGGCACTGATCGCGGCGGTTGGCGAACACGATCAGGCTTTCCACGTCGTCCTGCTGCACGATGTTGAACAGCAGCGGGTACTTTTCATCACCGGACACCAGGTACACATGCTGGGTAACGGTGTCCGTGGCCACGCGCTCGGGCTGGATTTCCACGATCACCGGCTCGGAAGTCCACTGATCGACCAGATCGTCCACTTCCGGCGTAAACGTGGCGGAGAAGAACATGGTCTGACGGTGGGTCTTGCGCGGGGTCTGGCGCACGATGCGGCGCACATCGGGGATAAAGCCCATATCCAGCATGCGATCCGCCTCGTCAATTACCAGGATCTCGGTCTGATCGAGGAAGCAGTCGCGCTTGCTGACAAAATCCAGCAGGCGACCGGGGGTGGCCACGAGGATGTCTACCAGGCGCTCATTCAATGCTTTCTGCTGCTTCTGGTAATCCATACCGCCGACCAGGGTGTGGATTTCAAGATCCGTGTATTTACACAGCCCCTTGGCGTCGTCGGCAATCTGCATCACCAGCTCGCGGGTCGGCGCGATGATCAGCGCGCGGGCTTCGCCGGCGTAGCGCTCGCCCTCAAACGGGTTCTTGAGCAGATCATCGATCACGGTAATCAGGAAGGCCGCGGTTTTGCCGGTACCGGTCTGGGCCTTGCCCACCAGATCGTGGCCATTGAGAGTATGGGGGAGTGACTGGCCCTGAATGGGCGAGGCGTATTCAAAACCCAGGTCGGCGATGGCGTGCATCAGCGGCAGCGGCAGATCCAGATCGTGGAAGCGCACCTTGCCTTCCTGCTCCGGAACCTGAAACTCGTCCAGGCTCCAGGGCTTTTCCGGTGCCTTCTGGCGAGTGTCTTTTCGCTTGTCCCGACCGCCCTGCCCGCCACCATCTCCGCCGCGGCGACGGTTGCGCTGGCGACCGCCGGAGCGACCGTCCGCTTTGCCGCCCTCTGCGACGCGCTTTTCAGAGCCAGAAGCGGATTTCTTGGACTCGGGCTTCTGCCCTTTGGATGCGTTGTCAGACTTGTCTGCGCCTGATTGCTCAGCGGAACGACGGAAAAACTTGCCTATCAAAAGATTGCTCGCTCAATTGCGCCAGCGGGGCCGGAAGTGGCCGGGCCGGGGTTGCAGCCGTGACCAGCAGGCCACGGAAACGGGTTAAATAATCGGCGAGTATATCATCTATATGCGAATTGCGAGTTACTGGCGCAAACTCCACTGTCTCAGTCAGCACCGGCTATCAATCCCGCAATAGTCCCCGCCGGCGGGCGATCCAGTAATCCAGGCTCACGTAGCGTCCGCCACCGGTAAACAACAGCGCCAGCAGCATGACAAAGTAAGTGGCCGCAAACTCGATTCCGTTCTTGAGCACGGTGAAGCTCCCCGCCTCGGTCAGCCACTCGTAATTGCCGTGCGCCTTGAGCAGCTCTACCGCCTTATCCTTGCGAACCACCGCCTCTTCAATCAGATCCTTGCGCCACTCCCAGGGCATGGTAAGCGTCTGCTCCGGCAGCGCGTGCCACCCGTACTGCCAGTGCGCCGTTACCGCGGCAACCGCCATGGTGAACATCAGAGGAATGGCGGCGAGGCGCACCCCCAAACCCAGCACCAGGGCGATACCACCGAAAAACTCGGTCAACGCCGCCAGCCACGCCATCAACAGCGGCGCTGGCAGCCCCAGGCCCCAGTCAGGGTTACCAAACCAGGCCGCCACATTGTCGATGCCAGTGATTTTATTCCAGCCTGCGAGAATAAAGATTGGACCGAGAAACAAGCGCAGTGCCAGCGGGCCCAATCCACTCAATGGCCGCAGTGCGTGCAGAAAACAGATGTAAATCCGATTGAACCCGCTGTGTGCCCCATCCATAATCCGCTCCCGTTTTCGACAATACTGAATTCAGTAACATACTGTTCACTGAAGACTGGTCGCCGGAGACAGTGGATTCTTACACGCTGTCCCGAACCGAGTTCGATCAGTTTAGCCAGCCTCTACCTTTTACCCATACCAAATCCATGTTCAGACTCTACAAACGCGCCACAGCCACGGAGCTGCGCCACCTCACCAATCTGGGTGGGCCTCTGGTTGTGAGTAATCTGGCGGTGGTCAGCATGGGCGTCACCGATACCATCGTTGCCGGCCAGTCCGGCGAGGTGGACCTGGCCGGGCTGGCGCTGGGTTCCAGTATCTGGGCGGTATGCGCGGTGACGCTGATCGGCATGCTCGCCGCTGTTTCGCCAGTGGTGGCAAACCTGCGCGGTGCTCGCGACGAACAGGGCTGCGCTAGGCAGATGAGCCAGTCGGTGTGGATTGCGCTGATCGGCGGATTACTGGTAGCCGGCGCACTGCTGGCCTCGCCCCTCTGGAGCCAGTGGATTCAGACCGAGGAGCCGGTGCGCAAGGTGATGGTCCAGTACCTGCTGGCACTGGCCACCGGCACCCTGCCCTTTGCCTTTGGCAGCGCCCTGCGCGGTTACTGCGAAGGAATGGCACAGGTGCGGCCGGTCATGCGGATCTATCTCGCCGCGGCGGCACTCAATATTCCCCTGGATATCCTGCTGGTATTTGGCTGGGGGCCGATTCCCGCAATGGGCGGTGCCGGCTGTGGCTGGGCCACCAGTATAGTGTGCTGGTGTATCGCCATCGCCCTTTACTGGCACGCGGGTCACGATCCCGCCTACCGCGCACTGAACCTGAAGCTGCTGCCACCGCGCCCCCACTGGCCCACCCTGAAGCACCTGTTGGCAGTGGGCATGCCCATCTGCATTGGCGCCGCCAGTGAAGTGACCTTCTTTGCCAGCCTTACCCTACTGCTGGCCGCCTACGGCGCCACCATCGTTGCCGCGCACCAGATCGGGCTGAGTATCGGTTCAATTTTCTATCTGGTGGCGCTGGCGCTGGCGCAAGCAGTGAGTATTCGCACCGCCCAGGTATTGGGTCAGGGACGCCCCAAACGGGCCAAATTTGCCAGTATCGTCGGCGTCGGCAGCGGCCTGATTTACGCCCTGTGTACCGGTATCGTGCTGATCAGCCTGCGCAACCTGTTGGTGCTCGCTTACACCGACAACCCGGAAATCATTGCCGTGGCCACCAACCTGCTGTTGCTGGCCGCCGCCTTCCAGCTGGTGGACGTGGCTCAGGCCATGGCCTGGGGCGCTCTGCGCGGCTACAAGGACACCCGGGTGCCCATGTACCTGCAGCTGTTTTCCTACTGGCTGGTGGGACTCGGTTCTGCCTACTGGCTGGGAGAGCAATTCTGGGGGGTGTACGGCTACTGGGTGGGCATCTGTATCGGTCTCGGCACTGCGGCATTACTGCTGATCCTGCGCCTGCGTCGCACCAGTCGCAAAGCCTTGGTAAACACCCGCTAACCCGGTCGATTTCTGAATTACACCAAATGCCGCGCAAACCTGCGGGAACCGATTGGCTATACTCGCGCTCTCAGCAACCTGACACCTGTTTTTCCCGCAATGGAGTTTTTCATGCGCCGTCGCTCTTTGAGCCTCTCTGCAAGTCTGCCCCTGTTCTTTGCTCTCGCCAGTTATGCCGCAAGCCTGCCGGCGGAGGAGTCTGACGAGAATGGCGAGCCGGTGGAAATCCAGCAGCCTCTGGAGGCGGCAACAGAACAGCAACCCGTGGAAACCCCGCAGGAGGAAACGCCACCCACTGCGGATCTGAAGCTAGACGACCAGCTGGAAACCGATACGCAGCCGGAAAAGCCGATGCCAAAAGCAAAAAGTATCGAGCTGGATAAACCGGTCAGTGAACAGGAACTGGTAGCGCCCCCGCAGGCGGACGATACCGAAGCCAAGACAGAAACCACACCGAAGGCACCCGCCGAGAGCCCCCTCGAGGAAGCGGTGCCCTTACCAGACGTGACTGTCGGCCAGCCGCTGCAATTGCTCGGTTCAGAGGTATCCCCGGCAACCTCAACCCGTTTGGCGTGGTCCCCCAGCCAGCACTTTGAAGGGGTTTACAGTGCAACGCCGGTTCTGGTGGTCAACGGCGCGGAAACCGGTCCTACCCTGTGCCTGTTTGCCGCGATTCACGGGGACGAACTGAACGGTATCGAAACCGTGCGCCGGGTGATGTACAACCTGAACCCGAAAACCCTGAAGGGTGCAGTTATCGGCGTACCCATCGTCAACCTGCAGGGCTTTCACCGCGGCTCCCGCTATCTCACTGATCGCCGGGATCTGAACCGCTACTTCCCCGGCCACCAGCAGGGCTCATCCGCCTCCCGTATCGCGCGCTCGTTTTTTGATGAAGTAGTCACTCACTGTAACGCGATTGTGGATCTGCACACCGGCTCTTTCTATCGCACCAACCTGCCGCAGCTGCGCGGCGACCTGACGAATCCAAAAGTGGTAAAACTCACCAAGGGCTTTGGTTCCACCGTGGTGCTGCACAGCGACGGCGCCGAGGGCACCCTGCGCCGTGCGGCAGTAGAAGCCGGTATCCCCACGGTCACACTGGAAGCCGGCGCGCCCATGGTGCTGGACGAGCCCTCCGTAAGCCACAGCGTAAAAGGCATTCGCACCCTGCTGAACCAGCTGGGCATGGTGAGTAAATTCCGCCTGTGGGGAGACCCTGAGCCCGTCTATTACAACTCCACCTGGCAGCGGGCCACCACCGGAGGCATCATTTTCAGTAAAGTGGAGCTCGGCGAATCAGTCAGAAAGGGAGACCTTCTCGGCACCGTCACCAACCCAATCACCAACGTGCGCAAGGAGATCCGCTCCCAGTACAACGGGCGCATTCTCGGGATGGCGATGAATCAGGTCGTACAGCCCGGATTTGCCGCATACCACATCGGTATTCAGGCACCGGAAGAACAGATTCCGGCACCGGAGGAGGTTACTGCAGAAGCAGAGCCCGCGTCGGTGGAGGCCGGTAACACCGACACCGGCGAAAGCCCGGCGGTAGAAGCGAAAGAGAGTGCAGATGAAACCCACGATGAAACGCCACTGAAAAATGGCAACGAGCCGTCGATAGACCGCGATGAGGATAGAGAGGAGGACTGAGCCTTACCCCTTGGTCGGGCTCACCCTATCAATAATCGGTACAGGGTCCGGGTGCAGCGGCTCCGGTTGCAGCGTGACGTGATGAATCGCAAAGCGTTTTTCCAACGTTTCCTGCAAGCGTTCCAGTACCTGTGGCCAGGCTGCCAGATCGTCCACAACAATATGTGCGGACAGGAAAATCATGCTGCTATCCAGGCGCCAGATATGCAGGTCGTGGACCGAGCGCACCCCCTCCTCTAGCGCAATGGCTTCACCGACCACGGGCAGGCTCAGCTCTCGCGGAACCCGCTGCATCAGCACATCTACCGCATCCCTCAGTAATCTTACGCTGGCAAACAGAATCAGCACACAGATCAGTACCGAAAGCAACGGGTCGATAGGCGTCCAACCGGTGAAATAAATGACCGCACCGGCAACCAGTGCAGCGACGGAACCGAGCAAATCGCCGATGACATGCAACAGTGCACCGCGAATATTCAGGGTCTGCTCACCCCGGTGCAGCACCCAGGCCACAGCAATATTTACCAGTAGTCCGATTGCCGCAATCACCATCACCATGCCGCCCTGCACCGGTTGCGGATCGCGCAGGCGATCAAACGCAGCGACGGAAATTCCGCTAACGATGAGCAACATCAACACGGCGTTGGTCAGCGCGGCGAGTACTTCTGCGCGTCCCCAGCCAAACGACATTTCCCGGCTTGCCGGCTTCTGCGCGAGCAGCGCGGCGATGGCGCCCAGGGCGAGAGAAAAAGAATCGGTAAGCATATGACCGGCATCGCCGAGCAGTGCCAGAGAACCGGAAATCCAGCCGCCGATGGCCTCGACCATGGCGAAGGCGAGTGTGATGATGAGCCCCCAGATCAGAGGCTTGAGATGGCCACTTCCGTGGTGATGATGAGCGTGATCGTGCATGGATTCCTTCCCAAGAGTGCACTTATTTGTAGGTACCCAGCGTAATACGTTCCCGCCCGGCATAATCGAGACGGGTTTCCACATCCGTGTAACCGAGTTCGGTAAAGAGCTTGCGCACCGCTTTGCCCTGCTCCCAGCCGTGCTCCACCGCCAGCAGGCCGTTTAGATTGAAATGGTCGCGCGCGTCATTGGCGATTTTGCGAATATCCGCCAGCCCGTGATCCTCGGCAACCAGAGCGGACAAGGGCTCGAATCGCACGTCGCCTTCACGCAGATGCGGATCCTGGGTATCGATGTAAGGAGGGTTGCTGACGATCACATCAAACTGCTGATGCTCCAGGGAAGAAAACCAGTCGCTTTGCCGGATTTCCACATTGTGAAACCCGAGCAACTGACGGTTTTCCTCCGCGAGCGCGACCGCTGCGGGCATGGTATCAACGGCGGTAATTGCCCAGCGTTTTTTCTCGCTGGCCAGCGCCAGGGCAATCGCTCCGGTACCGGTGCCCAGGTCGAGGAGTTTCGCCTCTGCCTGCGGACAGCGTTCGAGCACCACTTCCACCAGCACTTCCGTATCCGGGCGCGGAATCAGGGTGGAGCGATTGACCTTGAGAGGGAGCGACCAGAATTCGCGGCTGCCGGTGAGGTGGGCCACCGGCTCGCCGGCGATGCGCCGTTTTACCAGCGCATCGAATTTCGACTGTTCAATTTCTTCCAGCGGATGTTCCGGCCAGGTGTAGAGCCAGGCCCGGGACTTGCCTAACAGATGGCAGAGCAACACTTCCAGATCCAGACGCGGGCTGTCACTTTCGTTGAGCTCTGCTGCGCGCTGCAGGTTTTCCTTCACCGTGGCCATGGGAATCAGTTCTGCCCCAAGGCTGCCAGCTGGTCTGCCTGGTACTCGGTGCGCAACGGTCCGATGACTTCGTCCACCGCACCCTGCATAACTTCGTCGAGCTTGTACAGGGTCAGGCCGATACGGTGGTCGGTAACCCGCCCCTGGGGGAAGTTGTAGGTGCGGATACGCTCGGAGCGGTCGCCACTGCCCACCAGGTTTCTACGCGCGTCGGAAATTTCCTGAGCGGCGGCGGATTCCTGGGCGCTGTTCAGCTTGGCCTGCAGCAGCGCCATGGCCTTGGCCCGGTTCTTGTGCTGGGAACGCTCGTCCTGACACTCCACCACAATGCCGGTGGGAATATGGGTTAGACGTACGGCGGAATCGGTTTTGTTGACGTGCTGGCCACCGGCACCGGATGCGCGGTAAGTATCGGTGCGCAGGTCCGCCTTGTTGATTTCAATGGCGTCGCGCTCGTCTGGCTCCGGCATCACCGCCACGGTGCAGGCAGAGGTGTGAATGCGCCCCTGGGATTCGGTTTCCGGCACACGCTGCACGCGGTGCGCGCCGGACTCAAACTTGAGTTTTGCGTAAACCTCTTCGCCGGCGACGCGGGTGATGATTTCTTTATAACCGCCGTGCTCGCCGGGGTTTTCACTGATTACCTCGACGCGCCAGCCCTGCTTTTCCGCGTAGCGGGAATACATGCGGAACAGGTCACCGGAGAAAATCGCCGCTTCATCACCACCGGTGCCAGCGCGAATTTCCAGGTAAACGTTTTTGCGATCGTTGGGATCGCGGGGTAACAGCAGAGTCTGCAGCTCTTTTTCCAGGGGCTCCAGCTGGGCTTCTGCTTCACGCAGCTCTTCCTGGGCCATTTCACGCATTTCCGCATCGCTCTCTTCGAGCATTTCGCGGGCCGCGGCCATATCGTCCTGCAGGGTTTTGTAACGGCTGTAGCAGCTGACCACTTCTTCCAGCTCGGAGTATTCCCGGGAGAGATCGCGGAATTTATCCTGATCACTGATGATTTCCGCATCCCCCAACAGGGCGGAAACTTCTTCGTGGCGCTCGACCAGATTGTCGAGCTTGGTTTGTACCGACGCTTTCATTACTTGAGTTTCTTCTTGTGCTGCTTGTCCGATGCGTCGCTATTTTCAGTAGTGGAATCTGCACCGGTATCGTCCGGGTTCAGTCCAATGATCTGGCGCGCCAGACGTAATTTTTCCATGTCGCCCTCGGCGGTGGCCTGTCGCAGTGCCACCGTCGGTGCGTGTATCAGTTTATTGGTCAGGGAGCGGGCCAGTTGTTCCAGTAGCTGCTCCGGCTCACCGCCGGTGCGCAATTGAATCAGTGCTTTTTCCAGTTCGTCTTTGCTGATCGCCTGGGCCTGACGGCGGTAACTGCGAATGGAGTCCACCGCACGCAGACTGCGGTGCTCGCGCATAAATGCGCAAGCGGCGTCACTGACGATTTCGTCAGCCGCTTCGGCGGCCTGTTCGCGCAGCCGCTTGCCCTCGTCAATTACACCGCGCAGGTCATCCACGGTATAGAGATAAATGTCATCCAGCTTGCCAACCTGCGGTTCGATATCCCGCGGCACGGCGATATCCACCATAAACATGGGGCGGTGACGACGCTGCTTGAGTGCCGTTTCCACCGCGCCTTTACCGAGAATCGGTAACTGGCTGGCGGTAGAACTGATGACGATATCCGCACGGGGCAGGTAATCGGGGATATCTGCAAGAAGAATCGCCTCGGCACCGAAGTCTTCAGCCAGTGCCTGGGCCCGATTGAGCGTTCGGTTCGCGACGATCAGCTGCTTCACACCTTTATCCAGCAGATGGCGCGCCACCAGCTCAATGGTTTCACCGGCACCAATCAACAGCGCGGTCTGCTCACGCAAATCGGTAAAAATGCGCGATGCCAGGGAGACGGCAGCAAAGGCCACGGATACCGGGTTTTCGCCAATCGCGGTCTCGGTGCGCACCTTTTTCGCCACCGAGAACACCTGCTGGAATACATTGTGCAGGGTAGAACCCACACTGCCGGACTCCCGCGCCACCGCGTAGGCGGATTTCATCTGCCCGAGAATCTGCGGTTCCCCGAGTACCAGTGAATCGAGCCCACAGGCCACGCGCATCATATGGCGCACGGCAGACTCATCCGTGAATTGGTAGTGGCAGCTGGTCAGTTCTTCGAGAGAGACCCCGTGATACTCGGCAATCCAGGCCAGCACCGACTCGGGAGTCGCCTCACCGTAGATTTCGGTGCGATTGCAGGTGGAAAGTATGGCCAGTTCCGGGCATTCGAGGGCAATCCGCGCTTCGGCCAAGGCACTGGGCATCACTTCCGGGGCAAAGGCCACCCGCTCGCGCACCGCCACCGGTGCGCTATCGTGATTGATTCCCAGAGCAAGGATTGGCATAAGTTCTCGTCATCTCTTCCAGATACGGCGGTGCACCTGGCACAAAAAGGCCGCACATTGTCCGGGCCCACTGCGGCTGGTGCAAGTGGATTGCGGCTATCTGCCTGATAGCACCTCTCAGTTAACACCCCCGGTCCAATCTGGCTCTACCCGGTATAAATAGATGCTGACTTTGCCGCTGAATCTGGTCCAGGGACAACAGGGGGGCGAATTCAGAACTAGAATTATACGGCGATAACCCGGAAAAATACGCCAAAAGGCGTCTCCTCTGCCGGATTGGCATCGCTTCCAGCGCGCCCGGGGCACACCCCGGCCCACTGGAGTTCACAGGAGACGCGAACGTACGGACACGTTTCTATGCAGCTTTTCTTTCCCTTTTTATATGCCCGGAATCACTCACGCTCGCGGTTGAGTACAGCCATGGAAACGGGCGGTTCCACGCAGCGCCACCGCCCGCTGCGCTTCGCGGCCACCGCGGCGTCCATCGCTATCTTGTGCGCCTGTAGCCAGCAGCCACACCAGTCGAGCGAATCAGGCCAGGCGGACTGGCAGTCCGCCTGGGAGGCTGAAGCCTCGGCAGCACCCGCTCCAGCGCCAGCCAAATCAGCAGAAGAAGGCAATCCTGCAGGGCCCAGGGCACAAGACACTGCCAGAGAAACATCACCGACCGCCGAAGAAGCGGTGGCCGACAACAAGTCCAAGCCATTTCCCATCGAGACCTTTTACACCCTTCTGGTCGCGGAAGTGGCGGGCAACAGGGAGCAATACGACCTGGCACTTGCCAACTATTACTTTCAGGCCGAGCGCACCAAAGATGCCGGGGTTGCCGCACGGGCCACCCGCATAGCCCGCTACCTGAATGCTCGCCGCGCCGCTCTGCGCTCGGCGGTACTCTGGGTCGAACTCGAACCGGAAAGTGCCGAAGCCCAGCTGGCCGCAACAGCGGAGCTGACGCTGGCCGGCAAACTGGATGAAGCACTGCACCACGCGGAACGCGCGCTCGAACTGGGTGGCGATGCGCCACTTCAGTCCGTTGCAGCCACTGCCGTTGACAACGAAGAGCTGGCAGCAAAAGTGCTGCCGGAATTCCAGCGGCTTTCGCAAAAGTATCCCGGCAACTCTGAAGTTTCCCTGGCCCTTGCCATGGTGTTGCGCGCCAACAACCGCTCGGAAGAAGCACTTCAGGTCACCCGCCAGGTGCAGGAACGCGATCCCGCCAATCTGGACGCACCGCTACTGGAATCCCACGCGCTGATTGACATGGGACGCGAGCGCGAAGCGAGACGACTGCTGGAAAATCTGGTGGAACTGTATCCCAAGGAAAGTCGCCTGCGCCTGCAGTATGCCCGTCTGCTGATACGCCAGGACCTCGAGCTGGCCGAGCAACAGTTTGCGGAGCTGGTGAAGCAGCGTCCCAACGACAGCAACCTAATCCTTTCACTGGCGCTCATCCATTACGAAACCAAGCAATACGATGACGCAAAACCTCTGCTGGAAACGCTGCTGGCCCAGGAAGAACACGAATCTGCCGCACATTTTTATCTGGCCGGTATCGCCGAACAGTCCGCCGACCCGCAGCAAGCCGTAACCCACTACCGCATGGTTCGGCCGGGCAGCGATTATGTGCAGGCGATTACCCGCGGCACCAGCCTGCTCGCCGCGCATGGGCAAACGGATGCGGTAAACCAGTGGTTTGCCGAATTGCGCCAGCGCCACCCCACACAAGAAGAACAGTTCTACCTTCTTGAAACCGAATTGCTGACCAAGCACGGGTATGTTCAGGAAGCGCAAAGCCTGTTGAGTGGTGCCATTTCAAAAAATGAAGACAGCAACCGCCTGATCTACGCCTACGCGATGACCAGTGAACAGTTAGGCGATGTGGAAAACTTTGAACAGGGTTTGCGCAAGTTGTTGTCTCGCGACCCGGATAATGCGAATCTCCTGAATACATTGGGTTATAAACTGCTTTCTTACGACCACCGCCTGGAAGAAGCGATGGTGCTGATTACCAAGGCATTGGAGCTGAGCCCGGAAGACCCCGCGATTATCGACAGCATGGGTTGGGCGCATCACCGCCTGGGCAACCACTCCGAAGCGGTGCAATACCTGCAAAAAGCCCTGAGCCTGTTACAGGATCCCGAAATCGCTGCGCACCTGGGTGAAGCGCTTTGGGCGCAAGGCGATCGCCAGCAGGCGATGCAGGTATGGGAACAGGGATTGCAGAAACACCCGGAAAATAAACTAATCCCGGAAGCCATGCAGCGGCTGCAGGATCAACAAAGACTGGAACAGCATGTTACGGAAAGCTGACGTTCTCTCTGCCTCTTATCGTTCAATGAGCTTGCCCCAGGGCGCGTGTCGCGCTCTGAAACTAATCGGTGCATCACTACTACTGACACTGGCGGCCTGTAGTGCTCAAAAGCCGCAACCCCAGCAACCGAGTGAACCCACCACTCAGCAGCAGACGTCTGCGTCCGCGCTGCAGCGATGGGAAGCCAAGGGCAAAATGGGCGTGCGTTCGCCAAAAGAAAATGGCAGTGCCAACCTGGTCTGGCAACAAGCGGACAGGGCCAATTACCGCATTCACCTGAGCGGGCCCCTCGGTGCCGGTGCAACCTCAATCAGCGGATCGCCAGGAGGCGTCAGCCTGCAGCGCGGCAGTGATCCCGCCGTGTTTGCTTCGGATCCCGCGCAGCTCACTGAACAGATCATGGGTTGGCCGCTGCCAGTTTCGGAGATGTTTTACTGGGTGCGCGGCCTGGCTGCACCCGGCGCGGTGAGCGGGCAACAGAAGAATGCACAGGGACTGCTACAAAGCCTGCAGCAAGCCGGCTGGGCACTGAGTTTCAGTGGTTACCAGTCTGTGGGCCCTTACAAACTTCCCGGAAAGATCAAAGCGGAAACCAATAACGCCGCTGGCCCGGTGAGTGTAACGGTGGTGATCAAAGAGTGGAGCCCGCGTTAAACGCTGCGCGCGCAAACCATACACACAACAAGAACGGCGGCTGGTAAACTGACCGCCGTTTTTGCTATCGCCCCTCATTCGTCATGCCCACTTCTCACCTGACACTGTCAGCACCTGCCAAACTCAACCTGATGCTGCGTATCCTCGGGCGTCGCTCCGACGGCTATCACGAGCTGCAAACGGTATTTCAGTTGCTGGACTTTGGTGACACCCTGCGTTTTAGCGCCAGTAGCGACGGCCAGATTCACCTGCACTGCCCTGCGATCAACATACCCGCGGAACAGAACCTGGTGTATCGAGCGGCCGAGCTGCTCAGACAAGCCAGTGGTCACATGGATCTCGGAGCTCGAATTTCCATCGACAAATCTCTGCCTGCGGGAGGCGGTATCGGCGGTGGCAGCAGTGACGCAGCAACCGCGTTACTCGGCCTGAATCACCTGTGGCAGTGCAACCTCGATCTGGATACGCTCGCGGAGTTGGGCAGACAATTGGGCGCGGATATTCCCGTTTTCGTGCGTGGTCGCTCCGCCTTCGCCGAGGGCGTCGGCGAACGATTGACCACTGTTTCCATAGAGCCGCGCTGGTACCTGGTGCTCACCCCCGCCTGCCACGTCAGTACAGCGGCGCTTTTTTCCGATCCGCGTTTGACAAGAGATTCTGCCGCAATTACATTAGCGGCCCTTCGCGACAGGCGGCTGAACACACACTGGCTCGATGAATATGCCGGTAACGATTTTCAGCCATTAGTAGAAGACCTCTACCCCGAGGTGCAGCAGGCCAGAGAGTGGCTTGCGCAACATGCCAAGGCATATCTGACGGGAACCGGCGCTTGTGTATTCGCCGGATTCGAATCAGAAAGCACGGCGCAGGCGGTGTTAAATGCACGGCCTGAAGGGTGGCAAGGTTTTGTTGCCAAAGGAGTGGATGAATCACCCGCTCACCGGCAACTCGCGAAATTTGCAGCAACGGTCTAAATTGACTATCTGCAACATTGCTGGGGTGTAGCCAAGCGGTAAGGCAGCGGGTTTTGATCCCGTCATGCGAAGGTTCGAATCCTTCCACCCCAGCCACATTTCCTTTTTTATAGGTATCCCAACCTCGCGGATACAGACGGAGCCTCCGGCCCTGCCGGAACACGCCTTAACCAGATACTTGCACCAATGGTCGCCCAATGAAACGGCATCACACTACCCTGCAAGCAGTTCTCGCTCCGAAACTCACCTGAATTTCACTACTATCTTCTACTCCCAACGAAAAAGGTACTCGCAGTGGCTGACTTAATGGTCTTCACCGGCAACGCAAACCCGGAACTGGCACAAAAGATTGTTGAGCATATGGCGATACCGCTGGGAGAGGCGGTGGTTAAGCGCTTTTCCGACGGTGAGATCGCCGTGGAAATCACCGATAACGTGCGCGGCCGCGACGTATTCGTGGTGCAGTCCACCTGCCAGCCCACCAACCGCAACATCATGGAACTGATCCTGCTGGTAGACGCCCTGCGCCGTGCCTCCGCCGGCCGTATCACCGCGGTTGTGCCCTACTTCGGCTACGCCCGCCAGGATCGCCGCGTACGTTCCCAGCGTGTACCGATTTCCGCCAAGGTTGTGGCCGACATGATGGTGAGCGTGGGCATCGACCGCGTTCTGACCGTCGACCTCCACGCCGAGCAGATCCAGGGCTTTTTCGACGTACCTGTGGATAACGTCTACGGCTCCTCCGTACTGCTGGACGACATCGAGCGCCAGGGTTACGAAGATCTGGTGGTAGTTTCCCCGGACATCGGCGGTGTTGTGCGCGCCCGCGCTGTGGCCAAGAGCCTGGACTGCGACCTGGCGATCATCGACAAACGTCGCCCGGCCGCCAACGTGGCGGAAGTGATGAACATCATCGGTGAAGTCAGTGGCCGTACCTGCCTGCTGGTGGACGACATGGTCGACACCGCCGGCACCCTGTGCAACGCCGCCAGCGCCCTGAAAGAACACGGCGCCAAAAAGGTTGTGGCCTACTGTACCCACCCGGTACTGTCCGGCAAAGCCATCGACAACCTGAACAACTCGGTAATGGATGAACTGGTAGTCACCGACTCCATCCCCCTGGGCGACAAGATGGAGAAAGCGCCGAAAATTCGTCAGCTGACCCTCTCTGCAATGCTGGCCGAATCCATGCGCCGCATCAGCAACGAAGAATCCCTGTCGGCAATGTTCAGGTCTTAAGGGTTCCGCTCTTAAGAGCTCCCCCCTCAAGATCCCGCCTTTAAGCGCTGGCATTCCCCAGCGCTTCCCCTTAGAATACGCGCCCGCCCGGTACTGCCGGGCGTTTACTATTGGGCGTTTCAATAGATTCTGCCCAGCTTATAGCAACGCCAGAGGGTACCGGTCGCAGGTCCTTCTGGACAGACAACCTGAGGTTTTCCCAATGTCTGATTTTAAATTGAACGCCAACGTCCGTAGCGACGAAGGGAAAGGTGCGAGCCGCCGCCTGCGTCGTGAGGAAGCAAAAGTTCCGGCCATCATTTACGGTGGCGAAGCGGAACCGCAATCCATCGCTCTGCTGCAGAAAGATCTGTTCAAAGCACTGGAAAGCGAATCCTTCTTCTCTTCCGTTGTGACCCTGAGCGTCGACGGTAAAGACGAGACCGTGATCCTGCGCGATCTGCAGCGTCACCCGGCCAAAGCCATCCTGCTGCACGCTGACTTCCAGCGCGTTTCCGCCAACACCAAAGTTCACGTAAAAGTGCCGCTGCACTTCCTGAACGAAGACACCTGTAAAGGCGTTAAGGCTGGCGGTATCGTTTCTCACACCCTGAACGAGCTGGACATCAATGCCCCGGCTTCCAAGCTGCCTGAGTTCATCGAAGTTGACCTGGCTGACCTGGAACTGGACGGCACCGTTCACATCTCCGACATCAAACTGCCGGAAGGTGTTGAGTCTGTAGATCTGGCGCACGGTGAAGACCACGACCTGGTTGTTGCCTCTGTACACAAGCCGCGCGGCGCTGTTGAAGCCGACGCTGAAGATGCAGAAGGCGAAGAGTCCGGCGAAGCATAAGCCGGCTTTTCTCCAGGTAAGGTAACAGTACCTTGAGCAAGGCTCCGGACACGCCCATCCAGTTGATTGTGGGCCTGGGAAATCCAGGCCCAGAATACGACCGGACGCGACATAATGCCGGAGCCGACTTTGTCTCCGAGCTGGCCCGTATCCACGGCACCCAGCTTGCGCCAGACAGCAAGTACCACGGCCACTCCGGCCGGGTACGAATCGGCGGGCAGGATATCCGCCTGCTGATTCCCACCACCTATATGAATCGCAGCGGCCAGGCAGTGGGCCCGCTGGCGAACTTCTTCAAGATTCCCGCCGAAGCCATTCTGGTCGCTCACGATGAGCTGGACCTACCCTGCGGCACCGCGCGCCTGAAAAAAGGTGGCGGACACGGGGGCCATAACGGCCTGCGCGATATCATCAGCGCCCTCGGGAACAATCGTGAATTCATGCGCCTGCGCCTCGGTATCGACCACCCGGGTAATGCCCGCGACGTGGCCAACTACGTACTGCAGCGCGCGCCCCGCACCGAACAGGACCAGCTGGCGGAAGCCATCGACCGCGCCGTGGACGTTATACCCACCGCCGCCGCTGGTGACTGGAACGGCGCGATGAAAACACTGCACACCAACGCCAAATAGCAGCCTTTTTTCGGGAGCACTATCCGCGCCCCGATCACAACACGAACACATTATTAGGATTCAGACCATGGGTTTTACTTGCGGCATCGTCGGCCTGCCCAACGTGGGCAAATCCACCCTGTTCAATGCCCTGACCAAAGCGGGCATCGATGCAGAAAACTTCCCCTTCTGCACCATTGAGCCTAACGCGGGCATCGTACCGGTACCAGATACGCGCCTCGACAAGCTGGCAGAAATCGTCAAGCCGCAGAAGCTGATTCCCACCACCATGGAATTCACCGATATCGCGGGCCTGGTCGCCGGCGCCTCCAAGGGTGAGGGCCTCGGCAACAAGTTCCTCGCCAATATCCGCGAGACCGACGCCATCGCCCACGTGGTGCGCTGCTTTGAAAACGACAACGTGATCCACGTGGCCAACCAGGTGGACCCGGTGGCAGACATCGAGGTGATCAACACCGAGCTGGCACTGGCCGACCTGGACACCGTGGAAAAGGCACTGCTGCGCTACACCCGCGCCGCCAAGGGCCAGGACAAGCACGCAATCAAAATGAAAGCGCTGCTGGAAAAAGTTCAGCCGCACCTGGATGAAGCCAAACCCCTGCGCTCTTTCGGTCTCTCCGACGACGAGCTGGAAGGCCTGCGCGAACTGAGCCTGCTCACCGTCAAACCCACCATGTACATCGCTAACGTGGATGAGGATGGCTTCGAGAACAATCCACACC
This sequence comes from Microbulbifer sp. ABE4_465, assembly GCF_056160765.1. Taxonomy (NCBI): domain Bacteria; kingdom Pseudomonadati; phylum Pseudomonadota; class Gammaproteobacteria; order Cellvibrionales; family Microbulbiferaceae; genus Microbulbifer; species Microbulbifer sp. ABE4_465. The sequence goes on along the minus strand of NZ_JBSWXV010000006.1, from coordinate 48,524 downwards.
TGGATGCTGTGGCCGCCATCGCCGCGGAAGAAAACGCGGTACTGGTCCCCATCTGCAACAAGCTGGAGTCCGAAATCGCCGAACTCGACGACGATGAAAAACAGGAATTCCTGGAAGAGCTGGGCATGGACGAGCCGGGCCTGAACCGCGTTATTCGCGCCGGTTACGAACTGCTGGGCCTGCACACCTACTTCACCGCTGGTGTAAAAGAAGTGCGCGCCTGGACCATCCCCCTGGGTGCCACCGCGCCGCAGGCAGCGGGCAAGATCCATACAGATTTCGAGAAGGGCTTTATCCGCGCAGAAGTAGTGAGCTACGACGACTTCGTCAGCAACAAGGGCGAAGCCGGTGCCAAAGAGGCCGGCAAGTGGCGCCTGGAAGGCAAGGAGTACGTGGTTGCCGACGGGGACGTAGTGCACTTCCGTTTCAACGTCTAACGCCTGCCTTCCCTTCCCGGCTAATCTAGCCTGACTACTCGCAGACTTTCAGGGGGAGCGCCAAAAGCGCTCCCTTCGATCCCGATCCGCTACCCGCGATCCTCTCACCGCACCACCGTTACCAAAGGTTGCCATGTACCAATCCAACTGGAGAGTCGGCCTTCCCCTCGCCCTGACTACCGCCTTTCTGTGGGCGCTCTTGCCCATCGCCATGAAAGGTCTGATCGAGGATATGGATTCCACCACCGTCACCTGGTTTCGCTTTTTTGGTGCGGCGCTGCTTGCCGGTGCCTGGTACGGCTGGCGGCGGGAACTGGAGCTGAAAAAGCTGCTCAGTGGTCGCCTGCTGCCCTATACCCTGCTTGCCGTAGGTGGCCTGCTCGGCAATTACATCGCCTACGCCACCGGCCTCAACTACATCACCCCCGGCGCCCTGCAGGTACTGATCCAGCTGGCACCGCTGCTGCTGTTGATCTTCAGCGTATTCTGGCTCGGAGAGCGCTTCTCAGCGCGCCAGTGGATGGGTGTGGGACTGGTGTGTATCGGCCTGCCGCTGTTCTTCAACCTGCGTATCAGCGAGCTGCTGGAGGGCCAGGACAAACAGTATCTGATTGGAGTGGGCCTGGTGGTGGTCGCCGCTGTGACATGGGCGGTATACGGGCTCTTTCAGAAGAAGATCGTCGCCGAGTCACGACCGCAGAACCTGCTAATGATGATTTATGTGGCGGGCAGCCTGTGCTTCCTGCCCATTTCCCACCCCACCAGTGCATTGCAACTGGACTGGCTTGGCTGGGCTCTACTGCTATTCCTTACCGCCAACACCCTGATCGCCTATGGCGCCTTCGCCAAAGCCATGGCCGCCTGGGAGGCCTCCCGGGTCAGCGCCACCCTCGCCCTGGTACCGCTGATGACCCTGGCGCTCAGCGCGGTGATCAGCGCCCTGTGGCCCGGCTATATTGAAGTGGAGCCCATGAACTGGATCAGCTGGGTTGGCGCGTTTACCGTCGTCATGGGCTCCCTGCTGGCAGCCATTGGGCGCGGCCGCTGATCCCGTAGACATATTGACAACAAAATGAACGTCGCCCGCCCGCTCACGTAACTTACTGATTAATTTACTAAAAAAGTATTGACAGCCCTACGAGGTCGCCCGATAATGCGCGCCCTCGGTTAGCCGAGACTTTCAGTGGCAAGGTAGCTCAGCTGGTTAGAGCGCAGCACTCATAATGCTGAGGTCGGGAGTTCAAGTCTCCCCCTTGCTACCATTTTCCCTCTGTGAGAAACCAGACTCACAGCACCTTTACTGGGGTGTAGCCAAGCGGTAAGGCAGCGGGTTTTGATCCCGTCATGCGAAGGTTCGAATCCTTCCACCCCAGCCATTTTCCACTCTCACTCTGATACTTCTCAGATTGAGTTATGTGCGCTGAGCGTGCAGGATCAGCGAGCCGAAGGCGAAGCTCATCCTTCCACCCCAGCCATATATAAAAAAGGCGACTTCGCAAGAAGTCGCCTTTTTTATTGCGTCACGATAATGAAGAGCAAGCTCAGTTAGTCATACGACTGACTCCCCGATCGCCACTGTAGAAAGAGGTGGGCCAGACTCCACTCGATAACTCCCAGCATCCTCATTGCCCAGCCGGCGCAGCCACTCAAAGCCCAGCAGGCAAACCAGCACCGCACCGGCAAATATCGCCATACCCCATACACCCAGGGTCTCGCGCTCGGTAAAGCCGGTCCACAGATACTGACCAATACACAGAACAGCCACCACCAGCAGTGTCGGCTTGCGGCCGATTAATCCCACCACAAAGACCCCCAATGGCGCACCCAGCGCCACTACCGGCGCGGCGGCCAGCCAGTTGCCCAGCACGCCCGGCTGCCAGGTGCCGGTGACCGTTTTCACCGCCACACCCACCAGCGAGGTAAATGCCATGATGATCACCGAGGTGGGAATCGCCACCTTGAGGTCCACTCTGCACAGCAATACCAGCAGTGCGTAGATCACCATATCGATCCCCACCCCGGTAATCGCCGCCGCCATACCACCGGCGCAAAAACCGGCCACCAGGCCCAGACGGAAATCCCGCGCCGAAGTATTAGCGCCATGTCCGGAATGAGAGGTGATCTCCCGCAGCCGGTACAGGTGCAGCAGACCAAAGCTGCCCCAGATCACCGCAAACACCAGCTTTATCCACAGCTCCGGGATCAGTGGGGATAAAAACAGAATGCCCAGTGGTGTACCGATCAGTGCACCGATCATGGCACCCCGCAACATACTCCAGGCGAGTGCCTGTCGGCGACAGAGGATAAAGATACTGGCGCTGACCATACCGATGGACTGCACCGCGAAGCTGAAGTCCCGGCCAAGGCTTGCGGGCATATCGAAGAGTAATACCAGCACGGGAAAGCCCACGGTACCGCCACCCATCGGGGTAGAACCGGCGGCGTAACTGCCGATGGCCATGGAGAGGGCCATGGGCCAGTGTTCGGCGACTAAGGGCAGATAATTCTGGGAAAGTACCACAAGCCCCCAAAGAGCGTAAAACAGCCCGAGGAAGGCGAACCAGGGGGAATAGTGCTTGAGAGACATATACAGGAAGGAAAATTGGGGCCTCAGTGGTGAGGCCCCGGAAGCCGGGAGGCGACGAAAGACGCCCTACCCGGCTCGCAGCCTGACTTATAAGCTAATCAGGCGCCGGCTTGCATCTTGGCCAAACGGGAGAACTGATGCATGGAGCTCAGCTGCGCGTACAGCGGCGGCAGGAAGCCACGCTTACGGAAGTCGGCGAAGTCTTCTTCGCTCAGCTCGCCCAGTTTCTTCTCGTCAACCATGTAAATACCGGTCAGGTTGATCTTCTCACCACCAGCGTTAACAGCAACGTTCTGGGTGGTCAGCAGGTCTTTCTCGGCCAGGATGGTGATGAACGCTTTGGTCATCTGGTCACTTTCCAGATAGCCCACCAGAGACTCTTTCTTGGCTTTCAGGTACTCGGACTCTTCACCGGATTCGTTGAACAGGGCATTGCCCTCTTCTTCGCCAACCACCGGGCTGTTCTCAACCAGTCCAACCATCAGCTTTTCTTTGTCGTCACCGGCAGGGGCCAGAACGAAAGGATGGTTGCGCACAGCACCAGGAACGAAAACACCTTTCCAGTTTTCGCCGTCAACAAACAGGTTCTCGCCTACTTTCAGGCTCAACAGCGCAACAGATTGGAACTGACCGGAATCGGAGTTCTTGACGAAAACAATCGGATACTCCGCACCCAGGCGGGCGAATTCGTGAGCAGTAACCGGCACCATATGTGCGTTTTTGACGTGCTCAAAGGTCCCCAACTCACGGACTTTCAGCTTGCCGTGAACGTCGCTGCGCAGAGGTACGATTTTTGGGGCTTCTACAGTGGCCATACAACACCTTATTCAAATTGGAAGTTATTCTAAAAAACCCGCTTAGTATATTTTTTATACTTGAAAAGGGAAGCAAAAAGTTACACCACTATTCAGAAGGTTGCCAGTCTCTTTGTAACCTAATAGACAGCCTAATCCTGCAAGCACGCTTGCTGTGAGCCGCGATGTAACCGGACAGCGCCTATGACTGCGCTCGCCCCCAGACCAGTAGTGAAAACAAATACTCGCTGAGAGAATGCCTGCAGAATACAGGTTTATATAGACAACTGTTTAACCAGCCACTTTTTCAGCGCCTGCGCCTCATCACTGCCAATTTCACCTAGCACCCCCTTCAGAGGGTCAGGTATATGCGCAGACGGATCACCATTAACTCCAAAAATATAGTGGTCAAAAAATGATTTCCATGCATCCCGCTCCTTCACCGGCAGAGACTTTATGGTCAGACACGCTAACAACAACGCATCCTGAGGTGTTACTCCTTTTTCTCCTGCAATGGCGCCGCCACTCCAGAAGTTGATCAATATATTGAATTCACTGAGTGCCTCGACGTGGTGCCACCACAAGGTAGGTATGTAAATCGCATCACCAGGCTCTAGCTCAGCCACATAGCTGTGAGCCAGAGCCTCACGTAGCTTAGGGAAACGCTCTAGATCAGGTGACGTGAGTGAAGCCATACTCACCGGTGTTCCCGCCGGGGTCTTGTTTAGCGGCCCTATATACAGGTTAGGAAGCTGCTCAGGAGGAAACAATGTGAACCGGCGCAGACCTGCAGCAACACAGGCAATGTTTTCGGAATCATCATTGTGTGTAGCAACCACGGTCCGGTTTCCAATCCAGATCCTCGGCCTTACATTGTCCCCACATAAACTTATCCGATGCTCGTGATCGATTCGATCAAAGTACTCATCAAGAAAAGCACTTTGAATCGAGAGAATCGGCGATTCCGATTGTCCGCGTGCCGCCAGCAAGCGATCAACAAAATCGTCAAACGTCGCCACCTTGCGCGAAAAATTGAAGCCTCGAAAATCATCGGAATAAAAGAAACGCCCCCCCGACGCTGCAGGAGCTTCGAGCATCCAGATTTTTCCCGGGGCCGCTTTTTGTTTCAGATACCCCGCTAGCGCATCCACAGACTCGGCCGCACACTGCACGATCGGCCAATGTGCACAAACTCCCCGAAATACCACCGGTTCATTCCGTGGAACAATTTCATTTTCAAACGTCACGCGATCACAGGCTTGGATCACCTCGATCTCCGGCATATCTCCCCCAATAAACTCTGGCTCGCTGCTGCAGAAAAACAAAAAAGCCGGGCATAAGCCCGGCTTTCATACTACTCGTTACAGCTCTAACAGAGACTCCTTAGAAGCTGTAGCGTGCACCGATCACGAAACGGCGTCCGTTCTGATACAGAGACGTCATGCGATCATTGGTTTCACTGAACTGCTCAATTTCTTCGTCGGCCAGGTTAACGGCCTCCAGAGTCAGCTGGGCATTATCAGTGATGTTGTAAGACAGGCTCGCATCCCACTGGCCAAACGCTGAAGTAGACAGCGGATAGTTGTTCCAGTGGAAGCCATTGCTCCAGTCGGAACGATAGTTATACATCAGGCGCGCACCGAAAGTCTCGTTCTCAAAGTAGCCCATCAGGTTGGCGCTATGCTCAGAGATACCAATCACTTCGCGATCACCGGTGTCGGTGTAGGTGTAGTTGGCCTGGGCACCGAAACCGTTACCCAGGTCGTGCAACACTGCCAGTTCGATACCGTTCACCGAGCTGCCGACACCATTTACCGGGCGGTCGAAGTCGACATCGACCATAGTGCCAGTCGCTTCATTCAAACGCGGTGAAGTATAAGTTTCACGCTCCAGGGTGGTCTGGTTGTCCTTGAAGAATAAAGTAGCAGCGAAATTAGATACGTCGCCATAGTACCATTCGTAGGCAAAGTCCACTTGGTTGGCAATAAACGGCTTCAGCATCGGGTTACCGGCCTGACCTTGCGGGTCGGCAACATCCAGAGAACCAAAAGTCTCGTAGGGAGAGATCTGGTTCCAGTTCTGACGCGCCATAACGCGGGCGGCAGATGCACGTAGCACCATATCGTCGTTCAGGTCGTAGGCCAGGTTAACACTAGGCAAAAACTCGCTGTAGTCATTATTCTGGGTTACCCACTCAAGGTGGGCCGGTGTCAGCCATTCGCGATCGAAGGTCGCGAGACCCCAGGTTTCACTACTAAAGCTATAGCCGGAAGAGGCCTGATCGGTAGTCACATAGCGCACACCCACGTTACCGCGGAAGCCGCCATTTTCGAAATCCGCCTGCGCATACAGCGCCACGATATCTTCCTCAACCGCCCAGATCTCCGCCAGGTTATGGTGCTTAGCGTAATCCGCATTCACACCGTTGAGACCGTTAAAGGCGATCTGCTCCATCACGTCCTGCATCTGCGCAATTACAGTGGTGGAATTGCCAGTTACGGGAGTGTTCACCTCGTCAGTACCGCCGGAATTCAGGCCACAGCTCTCCAGATTGGGACACTGCGCAAAGATATAGGCCAGGTAATTGTCGGCGAGATCTTCATTTCCGGCCATGGTGCCCGGGCCGTGCCAGCTGTAAGCAACGCGACCTTGTGTGCGCTCGGCCTGGCGGTACTTGACGCCGGTCTTGAAGGTGTGGAAAGCAGCCGCTTCGATAGGCAGCTCCAGGTCAACCTGGAAATAGGTTTCCTCATCAGTGGTCGGCTTTTCGCCACCCCAGATCCAGCCCGGCGCGTACTGATCGCCTTCAACCGGAGCTGGATCAATGTCCAGAGATGGGTCGCGCAGGTCGAAAGAGTAATCGGCGTTGGTGGCAAGATATTCCCAGGAAGTCTCGCGCAGGGTACCGCCTTCCGCATTGGTCTGCCCCACAACACCGGTCAGGCTGAAAGCGTCGGTAGCGTATTCCGCGGTCAGAGTATAGGACTGGGACTCAGAGGTAGACTGGCGATTGATCCAGTTCAGCAGCGCAGTACCGGTACCCTCGTGCGCGACTACGGTATTGCCGCTCAGCTCGCCATTGGCAACCATATCGGCCACGTTACCCGCGACATCGCTGGTCCGGATCATCCAGTTGGCGTTGCCGTTGTTGGACTCCATGGTGGTGTCCAGAACATCCAGGGTGAACTGCAGCTCGTCGGTAGGACGGAGCTGGGTGGACAGGTAGAAGGTATCGCGCACACGCTCCTGCTGGAACACCGGCGAACCCATCAGGTCAGGGACCATGGTGCCAGGGGTGCTATCGTCGGTCCAAGCCAGCACCTCGAATCCGGAGCGCTTGACGGTGCGTTCCTGGTGAGTTGCAGATACCAACACGCCGAAGGTTTCGCTGTCATTTTTCCAGGAATACTGACCGGACGCACTCGGCTCATTTTCTCCAGAGGCTTCGGAATAGGTGCTTTCCACAGCCAAGGAGACACTGTTGGCATCCAGGTCAAACGGACGATAGGTGACAATATTGACGGTACCGCCGAGCGAACCTTCGTCCTGAGAAGCCTCTGGGCTTTTCGCCACAGAAAGAGTTTTAATCAGCGTGGAGGGCAACAGAGAAAAGTTAAAGCTACGCGCCGGGTTATCTAGGATAAACCAGTCGGAAGTCGCTACGCTCTGGCCATTCAGCGTGGTGCGGTTGTAGTCCGGACCGGCACCGCGGATAGAGACCTTTTCACCTTCGCCGAAATCCCGGCTGACGGTGATACCGGTCATGCGCGAGAGGGATTCAGCGATATTCTTATCCGGAAATTTACCGGCATCTTCTGCAGAAATAGCATCGACAATGCTATTGGAGTTGCGTTTTACTGCCGTGGCATCTATCAGAGATCCGCGAATACCAGTAACGGTAATCTCTTCCAGAGCGTCATCTTGAGCAACTGCCAGCGGAGCCATCAGGCCACCACTCAGTACAGCTGCGCTGATCGAGAGAGCGAGTTTGTTGCGCTTAAGCATCGATTTCCCCTTCCTTTTTTATAGATATAAAGGTTTGGTTAGAAACTTTTATTCACCTTGTACCGCCAAATGATAGCGCTGTCATTCGTTTTTATGATAGCGCTGTCATTCTCACGATCGACAATACACAGAATGAAATAAAAAAGCTACAGGCCTTCGGGGAATTTATCTGGATATTTTGCAGTTTTTTGTAACAGCTGCCTGTCATTTGTGACAGTTGGGAGTGATTTTACATGGGGATGAGAGCTTCTGCAGGATATTTTTTGTACAGCATGAGTGACCAACCAGTCCAAGCTATTGTCCGAACTTGGCGCTTCAGAAACCGAAAACAGAACTCCCGGCATATAGCCGGGAGTTTGCGAGGAGTCAGCTCAGTATCAACGAGAGATCACTCGATCTCCTTGATTCGCATGGAGCTGGTACCGCCACCCATATTCAGGCGCTCGCCCTGGGTGATCAGGATACGCTGCCCTTTTTCCAGGTCGATACGCGATCCCAAGACCTCGACAATGGCGTCGGTCAGGTGACCGAGCGGTACCGAAGCCGGGTCGAACTCGATGGGTTCAACACCACGCAGCAATACCAGCTGGCGAGCGACACGGGAGTGGCGAGTCAGTGCGTAAATCGGCAATCGGCTGGTCGCCCGTGACATGATGCGCGGGGTGCGGCCGGATTCGGTTAGCGCGGCAACCGCACACAGGTTTTCGACGCGGGCTGCAGATTCGATGGCTGCCTGAGCGATAACAGTGTCGATGGACTCAGAAGCTGACCGGTCTGCCTCAGGACGCGTGGTGGTACCGAGATATTGCTCAGCACCCACAACCACTTCGGCCATGGACTCAACAGCAGCCACCGGGAAATCACCCGCCGCAGTTTCCGCCGACAGCATGACCGCATCGGTGCCATCGAGCACGGCGTTCGCCACATCCATCACTTCCGCGCGGGTCGGCGTGGGGTTGGTGATCATGGATTCCATCATCTGGGTGGCAGTGATCACACCGCGGTTCAGGGCATTGGCACGGTTGATCAGCTTCTTCTGCACACCAACCAGTGCCGCATCACCGATTTCCACACCCAGGTCGCCGCGGGCCACCATGATGACGTCGGATGCGAGGATGATGTCGTCCATCTGCTGGTCGTTATTCACCGCTTCTGCACGCTCAACCTTGGCAACGATGGCGGCATTGCTGCCGGCTTCGCGCATGGCCTTGCGAGCGATTTCCAGATCTTCGCCGCTGCGCGGGAAGCTCACTGCGAGGAAATCCACATCCAGCTCGGCGGCGAGTTTGATGTCTTGGTAATCTTTTTCAGTCAGCGCCGGCGCAGACAGGCCACCACCCAACAAGTTGATACCTTTGTTGTTGGACAGCTTGCCGCCCTGCAGTACACGGCAGAACAGTTTGCTGTTGGTGCCGCCGGTGACTTCCAGGCGGATCTTGCCGTCGTCCAGCAGCAGGATATTGCCGGGCTTGCAGTCGGCGATCAGGGACGGGTAATCCACGCCCACTTTCTGCTGGTTACCGCCCTCTTTCGGGCAGTCGGCGTCGAGGGTGAACTCGGCATTGTTCTCAAGGAAGATACTGCCCTCGGCGAAACGGGCGATACGGATCTTCGGGCCCTGCAGGTCGCCCAGCACGGCAACCAGTTTGTTTTGCTCTGCAGCGGCGCGGCGCACTTCTTCCACACGCTTGCGGTGATCGTCGGCGCTGCCGTGGGAGAAGTTCAGGCGTACAACGTTAACGCCGGCACGGATAATCTCGTCAATAACACGCGGCTTGTCTGTGCCCGGGCCGAGTGTGGCAACAATTTTTGTATGGCGAATCATAGTGGTGATTTTTGTTTGTGAATTAGGTGTGAGACAAATTTGTAATTATGGCAGTCGGCGTTGACTGCGAAGAAAGCAGCCGGAGCAGGTATTGCACCCGCCCCGACAAGATAACGAAACGTTATCAGGCTGTTGTTTATTAACAGTTACAGCCGTTTTACTTGGCTCGCTTAAAGACCCTGAGCCTTCGCCATCGCCAGGCTGGTGTCGAGCATACGGTGAGAGAAGCCCCACTCGTTGTCGTACCAGGACATGACTTTCACCAGGTTGCCGTTTACACGGGTGTGGTTGGCATCGAAGTGGCTGGAAGCTGCGGTGTGGTTAAAGTCTACGGAGACCAGCGGCTGGTCACAGTAAGACAGTACACCGCCTTTCATGCTACCGGCGGCGTCCTGCAGGATCGCATTGATTTCATCAGCAGTCGTTTCGCGGCTGGCGATAAACTGGCAATCCACCAGGGATACGTTGTTTACCGGTACGCGAACGGCCATGCCATCCAGCTTGCCCTGCAGTTCCGGCAGAACCAGGCCAACCGCGGCGGCAGCACCGGTTTTGGTCGGGATCATATTGTCAGCCGCTGCGCGCGCACGGTAGATATCTTTATGTACCGCATCCTGGGTGTTCTGGTCGTTAGTGTAGGCGTGCACGGTAGTCATAAAGCCGCGCTCGATGCCGATAGACTCGTTCAGAACCTTGGCTACCGGTGCCAGGCAGTTGGTGGTGCAGGACGCGTTGGAAACAACCTTGTGTTCTGCGGTCAGCTTGTCGTCGTTCACACCGTAAACCACGGTCAGGTCGGCGTCTTTGGACGGCGCAGAAATCAATACCGCTTTGGCACCGGCTTCCATGTGTTTGGAGGCCGCCGCTTTATCAGTGAACAGGCCGGTACATTCCAGAACCAGGTCCACTTCCAGCTCCGCCCACGGCAGAGCAGCGGGGTCGCGCTCCTGGCAAACTTTTACGGTGTCGCCACCGATCACCAGGTTTTCGCCTTCAACGGCAACTTCGGTATTGAAACGGCCGTGTACGGTGTCGAAACGGGTCAGGTGGGCATTGGCCTCAACCGGTGCCAGATCGTTGATAGCAACCAGTTGGATGCGGTCGTTATAGCCGGACTCGTAGATAGCACGAGTTACGTTGCGTCCGATGCGTCCATATCCATTAATAGCAATTCTGAGTTTCATATCGCTACACCCTCTGTGTCTTAAAAATTGTGGATTATTTGTTTGTTCTAAGCGCCGGGTGATCGGTCCCCCCCAGCACAATTCTGCTCTGTGAAACTACTTTTAGCCTTTCAGCAAGGAGGCCTCTTTGGCCAGACGGGTAATTTCCGCCCAGTTTTTCTCGGCAACCAGTTTCGGTGCTGCCATCCAGGAACCACCCACACAAACTACGTTGGACAGCGCCAGGTAATCACTTGCATTGTTCGGGCTGACGCCGCCGGTGGGGCAGAACTTCACTTTCGCCAGCGGACCACCGATGGATTTCAGCATCGGGATGCCACCCGCCGCTTCCGCGGGGAAGAACTTTTGATAACCGTAACCGCGCTCGAACAGGCGCATTACTTCAGACGGATTGGCAGCACCTGGCAGCAGCGGTACGGAGACGTTACCTGCCGCGTCCAGCAGCGCTTCGGTAGCGCCCGGGCTGACCATGAAAGTCGCACCGGCATCAACGGAGCGCTGGATGTCGCCGGCGTTCAACACGGTACCGGTACCTACGTGGGCGTCCGGCAGATGCTTGGCGATCTCTTCTACAGCGGCCAGCGCAGCTTCGGTGCGTAGGGTCACTTCCAGTACATTCAGGCCGCCTTCCACCAGCGCCTGCGCCAGAGGCAGTGCGTCGCTGACGTTGTCCACTACGATTACCGGCACCACACCGGCTTGTTCCAATACGGGTACGAGAGTCTGTTGCATTGTCACTTCCTAAAACTCGTCTATTTCGTTGTTATTCGCCGATCCTGAATCCGGACCAAACCGTTAAGGCGCCCAGTAAACAGTGACCGGCTTGTGTCCCTGCTTGAGAATACTGCGCACCGGCATCTCCGCCTTGTCATCACCGAGCAGCGCCTGGCGATAGACCTTCAGCTTTTCTTCACCGGTGATCAGCAGCTTGATTTCCTTCGCTTGCAGGATCGCCGCGAGCGTCAGGGTCATGCGTTCGGTGTGCGCTCCGGTTACCGCACTTTGTTTTGCGGTAATGGCTTTACACAGCTTTTCGCCTTTGGCATCCAGCGCGTCTTCAAGGCCTTCTGCATAAGGGAAGAAAGAGGCGGTGTGGCCATCGTTACCCATACCGAGCACACAAACATCGAACGGGCGCACCAGCTCTTGATAGGCGCGCTCGCAATCCGCTTCACCCTCCGCCGGAGTGGCAGCGGCATTTTTCATACCCAGGCAAGGTGCCTTGGCCGCTTCATTTTGCAGCAGGCTGTTGGTGATAAAGGCCAGATTGCTGCCTGCTTCATCTTTTTCCACCCAACGCTCATCCACCAACGCCACATTGACCTGTTCCCAGGGCAGCGGGCGACGGGACAGCTCGCGGTACACAGGCTCCGGGGAGCTGCCACCGCTGACCAGAAAGGTCGCCTGACCGTTGGCCTTGATTCCGGCGTGCAACGCCGCTGCACACTCATTGGCCAGCGCCAGCGTGAGCCTTTCCCTGTCTGCAAAAAACTTTTCTTCAACCATGTCGTTTTGACCTTTGCGTATTTTGCCGGTGGCTGTCAGGTTAAATTACGGGTTAAACCAGTGGTGACCATTTTCGGCCAGCAACTGATTGGATGCTTGCGGCCCCCAGGTTCCCGCGCGGTACAGCTGCGGCTGATTCGCGGTATCGCGCCAGTGATCGATAATCGGGTCGACCCAGGCCCAGGCCGCAGCCACTTCTTCGCGGTGAATAAACAGCGCGGAATTGTTTGCAGCGGCGTCCAGCATCAGGCGCTTGTATGCGTCACTCTTGAAGCTGTCGTAGGTGTCGGACAGTGTCAGGTTCAGCTCTACCGGTTGCAGCTCCATGGTGAGGCTGTCCATCTTCTTGGCCATCAGCACCATTTTGATGCTTTCTTCTGGCTGCAGACGGATCACCAGGCGGTTCGGTAACACCTTGCCCGCTTCCGGCTGATACACACTGTGGGAAACGTTCTTGTACTGAATCACGATTTCCGCACAGCGTTTTTCCATGCGCTTTCCGGTGCGCAGATAAAACGGCACGCCGGTCCAGCGCCAGTTATCGATATGTGCGCGAATGGCCACGAAGGTTTCGGTGGTGCTGTTCGGCGCTTTCAGTTCTTCCAGGTATCCGGGCACCAGCTCCTTGCCGAGACCACCGGCCACGTACTGGCCGCGCACGATGTTCTTGTCGACATTGCTATCGGTCAGCGGGCGCAGGGCCTCCAGCACTTTGATTTTTTCCGAGCGGATATTGCGCGCGGACATGCTGTTGGGGGATTCCATGGCGATCAGGCACAGCAGCTGCAGCAGGTGGTTCTGCACCATGTCGCGCATTGCGCCGGTGTCATCGTAAAAACCCGCGCGCCCTTCCAGGCCCACGGTTTCGGAAATGCTGATCTGGATGTGATCGATGGTCTTCGCATCCCACAGGTGCTCGAACAGCACGTTGCTGAAGCGCAGGGCCAGCAGGTTCTGTACGGTTTCTTTACCCAGGTAATGGTCGATGCGGAAAATACTGTCTTCCGGGAAGTACTCGGCGATCTTGCTGTTGATCTCGTCGGAGGTCTTGGCGTTGTAGCCCAGGGGTTTTTCCACGACTACGCGGGAGTTTTCGTGGATCAGACCTTTTACCGAGAGGTTTTCGCAACAGGGGCCGAACACTGCCGGCGGAATCGCGAGATAAAACAGGCGGGTGCGCTTGGTGTCTTTACCCAGAATATCCACCAGCCCATCCCACTGCTCGTCGGGCTTGGCGATATCCAGATAGACGGCGCGCAACAGGCCGCTGAATTCTTTCCAGTTTTTATCGCTGTACTCGCCATCGCGCAGATGGGTTTTCAGCGCTTGCTGTGCGGTCTTCATGTAGGTGTCCGCGTCTTCCTGACGGCGAACTACGGGCAGGATGCGCGTGTCCTTGTTCAGACCGCCTTCAATATAAGCGCGGTAGAGTGCAGGAATCAGTTTGCGCAGGGACAGATCGCCGCCACCGCCAAACAGTACCATGTCGAATGAATTTGCCATTTCTTTGCTCTCAAACAGTTGCGCGGGCCTGATGTGGTATCAGCACCCGCGCGAATTCAGTTAAAAAAGAATGCTACCGCCGGTTTCCGCGCCGCTCGCAAGCTTGCGCATATTCACAAACAGATCCCGCCCCATGCCGCTGTTGTTGGCAGACAGGTCGCATTCCGCTGGCGCGCGCGCGGCCAGCTCTTCATCACTTACTTCTACTTTGAGAACGCCGGCTTCCGCGTCCAGCTCTACAATATCTCCGTCCTGGATTTTTGCGATTACGCCACCTTCCAGCGCTTCCGGAGAAAGGTGGATGGCCGCCGGCACTTTACCGGAGGCGCCGGACATGCGGCCGTCGGTGACCAGTGCCACCTTGAAACCGCGGTCTTGCAGTACGCCGAGGGATGGCGTCAGTTTGTGCAGCTCCGGCATACCGTTGGCCTGGGGGCCCTGGAATCGCACCACGGCGACAAAATCTTTTTCCAGCTTGCCCGCTTTGAAAGCATCCAGCATGTCGTCCTGACTGTTGAACACAACTGCCGGTGCTTTTACTTTCAGCTGCGGGGTTTTTAGCGCGGAAACCTTGATCACGCTGTTGCCCAGATTGCCTTTCAGCAATTGCAGACCGCCGTGGCTGGAGAACGGATCCGCTGCCGGGCGAATGATGTCCGGGTTGCCGGACTCTTCTGCAGTGGGGCGCCACACCAGGCCGTCCTTGTCTTCGTTCAGGAACGGGTCGTAGGTGTAGGGCTCCATACCGGAATCGCCGAGTACGGTAGCCACATCGTTATGCAGCAGGCCTGCGCCCAACAGTTCGCGAATCAGATACTGCATACCGCCGGCAGCAGCGAAGTGGTTGATGTCCGCGGTGCCGTTCGGGTACACGTGGCACAGCAGCGGCACTACTTCAGACAGCTCGGCCATGTCCTGCCAGGTAATCTGGATACCGGCGGCGCGCGCCATGGCGATCAGGTGCATGGTGTGGTTGGTAGAACCACCGGTTGCGTGCAGGCCAACGATGCCGTTGACGAAGGCTTTTTCGGTCAGGATCTTGGCGATCGGTGTGTAGTTACTGGGCTCCGAGTTCTGCACCAGCTGCTTCACCGTCGCTTTATTCATGGCGTCGCGCAGCTCGGTGCCCGGATTGATAAACGAGCTGCCCGGCAGCTGCAGCCCCATGATTTCCACCAGCATCTGGTTGCTGTTGGCGGTACCGTAGAAGGTGCAGGTACCGGCGCTGTGGTAGGAGGCGCTTTCCGCTTCCAGCAATTCTTTGCGACCCACTTTGCCTTCCGCGTACAGCTGGCGAACGCGTACTTTTTCCGCGTTGGCGAGACCGGTTGGCATGGGACCTGCAGGTACGAATACCGCAGGCAGATGACCAAAAGACAGCGCGCCGATGACCAGGCCAGGGACGATCTTGTCGCAGATGCCCAGGTACATGCCGCCGTCAAACATATCGTGTGACAGGGAGATGGCGGTCGCCATGGCGATGACATCGCGGGAAAACAGTGACAGTTCCATGCCCGGCTGACCCTGGGTCACGCCGTCACACATGGCGGGCACACCGCCGGCAACCTGTGCGGTTGCGCCGTTGCGCAGGGCTTCGGCCTTGAGCATTTCCGGGTAGGTGCCGTAGGGCTGATGCGCCGACAACATATCGTTGTAGGCGGTGACGATGGCCAGGTTGGGGCCGTGCCCGGAGGCGATCAGATTCTTATCGTGATCGCTGGATGCCGCCATCGCGTGCGCCAGGTTGCCGCAGGACAGCTTGTGACGCGCGCGGCCTTTGCCCTGCGCGCGCTCAACCTGAGCCAGATAGCTGGCCCGGGTTTCTTCACTGCGGCGGATGATCCTGTCGGTCACCGCCTGTATGCGACTGTGTACCACTGTTTGGTTTGCCATTTTTGATCAACTCTTCGTTTTTTATCAGTTCGTTTCACGCTGCAGCACAATGTGCGTTTAAGCCTGTTCTCCAGCAGGCTCAGCCACCTCAACTTCAGGCGACTCCGTGGACGTAACCGTGCCGTTTATCCGGCGGTAGTATTCGATCAGCTGGGCAGTTGAACCGTCTTCGTCTGCCAGGTCACCAGCAGCCAGTTTTGGCTCCAGTTTATTGGCGAGACCTTTACCCAGTTCCACTCCCCACTGATCAAAGGAATAAATTTGCAGAATCACGCCCTGAACAAAAATCTTGTGCTCGTAGAGTGCGATCAGCGCTCCCAGTGATCGGGGGTCCAACTCCTTCAAGAGTATTGTGTTACTTGGCTTTCCACCCCTGTGGACCTTGAACGGGGTGAGCCTTTTTATTTCTTCTTGCGACAGCCCCTTGGCTGCCAGTTCACGACCGACGGACTCTGCATCCACACCGTTCATCAGTGCCTGACTCTGGGCAAACATGTTTGCCAGCAAAATCTCGTGGTGACCGTCGAGATCGTGTCCCGGGGTCACACTGCCGATAAAGTCGGCGGGAACCACTTCCGGACTCTGGTGCAGATACTGGTAAAACGCATGCTGCCCGTTGATGCCCGTCTGCCCCCATATTAGAGGGCCGGTGGTGTAGTCCACCTCCACCCCTGCACGGGTGGTAGATTTGCCGTTGCTCTCCATATCTGCCTGCTGCAGATAAGAAGGCAACATGTGCAATGCCTGCTCGTAGGGCAATACCGCATGTGCCGGGTAGCCCATAAAGGTGCAGTACCAGACACTCAGCAGCGCCATGATCACCGGCGCATTGGCTTCCAGAGGTGCCTCGCGGAAGTGCTTGTCCATACTTGCCGCGCCATCCAGCAGTGCGCGGAAGTTGTCGTACCCACAGGCAATGGCGATGGGCAGACCGATGGAAGACCACAGCGAGAAGCGCCCGCCTACCCAATCCCAGAAGCGGAAGGTCCGCTCCGGCAGCACACCAAACTGCTGCGCCTTGTCCGGGCTGGAAGTCACCGCTACAAAGTGCTGCCGCAACAGCGCCTCGGCGTCAGCCTCCGGCATCGCCTTCTGCAGCCACTTCAGGCCACTACTGGCGTTGGTCATTGTCTCGCTGGTCGTGAATGTCTTGGACGAGACAATGAATAAAGTCGAATCGGCATCCAGGCCGGCCAGCACATCCGTGAGCTGGGATCCATCCACATTGGATACAAAATGCACTGCGACATCGCCCTTCCGATGGGCACGCAGTGCTTCGATGGTGGTTTGCGGCCCGAGATGGGAGCCACCTACCCCAAGATTGACCACATCGGTAATTCGTTTACCGCTATAGCCAGTCAGGGCTCCATTATGTAGTAAAACTACAAACTCTTTCAAGCGCTCCAACTCGGCTTCCACCTGGCTGGTGACGGATACGCCGCCGATCTCAATATCTTCCGCCAAACCGCCGCGCAGCGCGGGATGCAGTACTGGCCGGCCCTCCGTGGCATTGATGGGCTTGCCGGCGAAGAAGTCCGCCCGCCACCGTTCCAGATCCGCGGCTTCCGCCAAGCGTAATAAATTTACAAAAACGTCCTGATCCAGCTGGTTCTTCGAGTAATCCAGCAGGAATTCCGGCAATTCCAGGGAGAAACGCTCCGCCCGCTGCGGGTCTGCGGCAAACAGTGCTTTTAGAGACTGACCTTTCAGGTCGGCTGCCTGCGCCCGCAGCGCCTGCCAGATTGGCGATTGCGAAAGAGGATCAGAAGAAGATTGAGCGTGAGACGTGTGAGAGTGTGCACTGCACATAGCGAGCCCCCTGAAAGTGGCGCCCGCCGTGGTGTTGCAGGCACCGGTTATTGTTATTTACCTGATTATCCAGCAGCCCACTCCCGCCCGCGGGAGCCACTGCCAGCCTGTATGAAACCGAAATGACAACGCTGTCAATTTGGCGCCAGAGTCACATAGTTGGCAAAGGGTGTCAATTGGGTTTGTAGTTTTATTTCAGGAATACCAACAGGGTGCAAACCTGTGACCCGCAAGCCATCGTCGTTCTGCCCATAACCGGTTAAACTTGCTGGCTGGGCAACAGGAATTATTCCAACAAGGACCTCTTAAGGCCCCATCAAGGACCCATCAAGGACCCATCAAGGATCACAGCCGACAATGAAAAGCACCATCAACGACGTGGCCGCAAGAGCCGGGGTATCGATCAAAACCGTTTCCCGGGTGATCAATAACGAACCGTCTGTACGCCCCGCGACCCGAAAAAAAGTGATGGATGCGGTGGAAGCGCTGCACTACCAACCGAACCTGGCAGCGCGCAATCTGGCGGGCACCCGCAGCTACACCATTGCCCTGATTTACGATAACCCGAACGCCTACTACGTGATCGATATGCAGAACGGTATTCTCGAGGCGTGCAAGGCGCGGGGCTACGAACTGCTGATTCACCCGAGCAACTCCAAATCCGCCAGCGTGAACGATGAGCTGCGCGCGCTGGTGGAACACTCCAAAGTGGCAGGCCTGGTGCTGACCCCACCTTTCTCGGAAACACAGTCGGTCATTGATGAGGTGAAAAAACTCGGCCTCGACTATGTGCGTATCGTTTCCAGTGCCGCCGCCGAAGGGGATGAGGACAACTGCATTCAGGTAGACGATACCGCAGCCGCCTTCGACATCACCAAGCATTTGATTGAGAACGGACACAAACGCATTGGATTTCTGGCGGGTGGCGAGGAGCACGTTTCCACCCACGGGCGACTGGATGGCTACAAGGAAGCACTGGAACAGGCGGGCATTGGCATCGACCCCGATCTGATCATTCCCGGCGAATACTCTTTCGACTCCGGTGTGTCCGGGGCCAAGGCATTACTGGAAAAAGACAACCCGCCCACCGCCATTTTTGCCAGTAACGATGAGATGGCGGCCGGCGCGCTCTTCGCTGCCCGCCTGATGCACATCGAAATCCCCGAGCAGCTCTCCATCGTCGGCTTCGAGGACAGCCCCTTCTCCCGCCAGACCTGGCCCAAACTCACCACCGCCCACCAGCCCAACAGCGAAATCGCCAAGTGCGCCGCCGCGCTGGTACTCAACAAAGCCCGCAGCAAGAGCGCCACCGAAAGCGCCTCCGCCAACAAGGATGCCGGCATCACCAAAAAATTCGTCCCCGAACTCCTGGTCCGCGACTCCACCGGCCAATCTCCCGCCTAAATGAACCCGCTATAACCCGTAATACTGCGCACTTAACGCAGCTGAGGGGGAAGGTGACGGTATCGGGTGCGGTCTTGTGAGACCTTCACCGCCAGGGATGGCGGTGCAGAGCCCCCAAGGATGGGTTTACGGCGTGTCTCACAAGACCGCACCCGGTAGCGGCACCGCCACAGAACCCCTTAGGTAAGTAAAATTATTCAATACCCCAACGATTTCGAGACAAAAAAAAGCCCTCATTAAGAGGGCAAAGATGACGAGAACCAAAGAGAGAAACTTTAAAAAGAAACTTAGACTGACTGTGACGCCAGCTGGATAACCGGAGGTTATTTCCAGCTGCGCATCTTGTGCCCTTTCAGAGCGTAAAACAGGATAAACAGGTAAGCCGGGATGGAAATCACGTAGGCCAGCTGACCGTCGCCGGTGTCGGCGAAATGACCGTACAGGGGCGGCAGTACCGCACCACCGGAGATACCCATAATCAGCAGGGCGGCACCTTTGGAGGTGAACTTACCCAGTCCTTCCAGCGCCAGCGGCCAGATTGCCGGCCAGCACATGGCGTTGGCGAAGCCCAGCAGCGCTACGAAGTAGACCGCGTTGGGAATTTCAGGCAGACCGAACAGCGCCAGGGTCGCGGAGGACATTACGGTGCTTTCCATGGAACCGGTCATCACCGCGATGGTGAAGACAATACCCAGCACCGCAGAGATCAGCAGCGCAGTCTGCTGACTGATAAAGCGCGGAATGGCGATGGTGCCCCAGATATAACCCAGCACCATGAACACCATGGTGTAGGAGGTCAGAACAGAAGCGACCGCCGTATCCAGACCCGCCTGCTTGCCCAGCAGACCAATGGCGTCACCGGCAATCACTTCCACACCCACGTAGAAGAACAGCGCGATAGAACCCAGGATCAGCTGCGGGAATTTCAGCAGCGCTGGCAGGTTTACCGCCATCTCTTCCTGACCTTCCACCACTTCGTCTTCAATGTCCGGCAGGGGGGCGAACATCATGGCGATGGCCAGTACAAAGCCGAGAACCGCCATTCCGATATACGGGCTCACCATTTGACCCGCCAGTTCGTCAAGCTTGGCATCTTTGGCGGTGGCACTCAGCGCAGCCAGCTCTGCTTCAGAAATACCACTGATACCAGACATAACCAGCGCCGCAAAAACCAGCGGCGCAACAATGCCGGCGCCCTTGTTCAGCAGGCCCATGATGCAGATACGTACCGCGGCGGTTTCCGGGGAGCCCACTCTCACTACGTAGGGGTTGGACGCGGTCTGCAGAATGGTGAGGCCAGAACCCACCACGAATTGCGCCAGCAGGAAGATACCGAACATGCGGCTGTAGGCGGCGGGGATAAAAATCAGCGCGCCGACGGCAACCAGTGCCAGACCCAACGCCATACCGGTCTTGTAACCGGTGCGCTCGATAATGGCCGCCATAGGCAATGCCATAACGGTATAGGCGATATAGAAAGCAGAAGCCACGAGCATGGCCTGGAAAGCACTCAGCTCACAGATGGTTTGCAGAAACGGGATCAGGGCCCCATTCAACCAGGTAACAAAACCAAAAATAAAAAACAGCAGACCGATGATGGTCATCGGCAGGATACTGCTGCGGGTTTCCCCCTGGCTAACAACTGCGGTATTCATAGGCTCACCTTTCATTATCGTTATTTAGCGTCGACTAAATTCGTCATCGGTTTTCTTGAATGCGCGGAATCACCCGGCCGTGAACACTTCCTGTCCGCCGATCCAGGTTTTCTGTACCTGTAAATCGTCGTTTACCAAAATCATATCGGCGGCAGCGCCTTCGGCGATGCGACCACCTTTCGAACCCAGAAACTCAGCCGGATAGAGTCCGGCCATGCGCAGGGCTTCGGTCAATTCAATGCCACACCAGTCGCGGATATTGCGCACCGCGCCGATCATATCCAGGTGCGAACCGGCCAGCTCTCCGGTGTTGGAGGTCAGCTTGTCGCCATCGCGGGTCACGGTGCGGTTAAACAGCGGGAAGCTCTGCTCGTCGCTGCCCACCAGTGACATTGCATCGGTCACCAGCATGATCTTGCCGCGAGGCTTGGCCTTCAGCGCCAGGGTCATGGCTTCCGCACTCACGTGGTGGCCATCGGCAATCAATCCGCACCAGCAGTCGTCGCTGATCAGTGCGGTGCCCACCATGCCGGGGTCGCGGGAATGCAGTGGCGACATGGCGTTGTACAAATGGGTAAATCCGCTCGCGCCTGCGGCTACGGCCGCGGCGGCGGTCTTGCCGTCGGCATTGGAATGACCGAGGCAGACTTTCACCCCGAGCGACACCAGCTTGGCGATATCTTCCGGAGAAACATTTTCCGGCGCCAGGGTGACCATCTTCAGGCCGAGATCGTCCCGGGCATAAATCGCCAGCTCTTCATCGCTGAGCGGGCGAATAAAACATTCTTCGTGGGTGCCTTTTTTCGGCGCACTCAGGTGCGGGCCTTCAAAGTGCACGCCGAGGACACCGGGCACGCCTTCTTTCAGGGCGGCACTGACCGCGTCCGCGGCTTTTTGCATTACGTCCACCTGATCGGTAATCAGGGTGGGCATAAAGCCGGTGGTGCCGAACTGGGCGTGAGCCGCAGACATTTTTCCAAGGGCGTTGACGCTGGTGTCGTTATTGAACAGCGCACCACCGCCACCATTGACCTGCACATCGATCAGGCCCGGCGCCAGCAATCCCTGCAATCGCACAGCGTCCGCCGCAGGGGTTCCGCCGAGGGAAACCACCTTGCCGCCGTCAACGGTCAGCGCTACATCCTTGTGTAGCTGCTCACCGTCGAATAACTGTTGTGCGATAAATGCCTGTACCACGTCCAAAATCCTTATCCGCGATCAAACGGTCTGGGTCACTTTCTTCAGACCTGCCGGCTCGTCCGGGTTGATACCCCGGCTTACCGCTACATGGGCAACGTCGATGTAGAAGCGCTGCAGCAGGGGCAGCGGTGCAACACGCGGGTGTACGCCCTTGCTCGGCACATGCAGATTGATCAGGGTGCCGCCGCGACGGATGATGTCTGCGATCTGCTCGCTGTGGGCCTGGTAGGATTCATCTTCGATGGGCACGTTCACCACGGTGAGCTTCTGCTCTACCAGAGTGACCGGGCCGTGCAGGAATTCCGCACTGGAGAAAGATTCCGCGTGCACGCTGCACACTTCTTTCAGCTTCAGTGCCAGCTCGCGGGTAATGCCGTAGCCGGGGCCGCGGCCGAGAACCACCAGGTTTTTTACCGCGGCCAGGTCTTCCGGGCGCAGCTGCACATCGGATTCAATGGCGTCGGTCAGGGTTTGCGGCAGCATTTCAACGCCGGCTTTCAGCTCTTCATCCTGGGTCCAGTAAGCCACCAGTTGCAGCACCGCAGACAGGGTGCACAGGTAGCTCTTGGTCGCAGCAACAGCCAGTTCAGGGCCGGCTTTCAGCGGCACAACCTGATCGACAATATCTTTGATCGGTGCGGTTTCATCGTTCACCAGCGCCACGGTGTAGGCACCGGCGTCTTTCGCCATTTGTGCCTGGGCGAGGATGTCCGGGCTGCGGCCGGATTGGGAAATCACGATGACCAGCGCGTCTTCGAGCTTCAGTTTTTTGCCATAGACGCTGGAGACGGACGGCGCTGCGGCAAAGGTCGGAGTGCCGGTTTCAATTTCAATCAGGTATTTGGCAAATACGCCAGCGTGGTCGGAAGATCCGCGACCAACGATCATTACAAAGCGCGGCGGCTTGCTGCGCAGGCGCTCGCCCAGCGCCTCCATGATCGGCGCGTTGTTCTGCAATTGTTCGGCAACTCGGCTCGGGGCTTCACGGGCCTCGGTTTCCATTACTGTCATCGCCATAGATGCATCCACCTTATTGGCCTCACCTGAGGTCACTGCGCTCATAAAATCTATCCGTAACTTTTTCTATCGTCGTCTTCCGACAACCTGTGTGTTCTAACGATTCGACGCTCTTATCCAAAGAACTTATCCAAACAGCGCCTTGGCATCCGCCTCTTCCCGCGCTTTGGACTCACTGTCACCCAGTGCCGCAAGGGAGTGCTGGGCGAAGTAGGCGCAACCCAGCTCTGGCGGATCCAGCGGGTCGGAAACCCGCTCCGCCACATGGGGCTTGAGCCAGGGCTTGAGGCGCGGCGCCAGGCCGCCAATCATGGCCAGGCGCGGCGGCTTGCCTTCCATCAACTTGTCTGCGAGATCACTGATATAAGCAGCACCATCGCGCATGATCGACGCAGCAATAGGACAGTTCGCCTCGGCGCACTCCACCACAGGCACCGCCAGCTTGGCGTACTGACTGGAGGGCTTGCCCGCCATCATTTCAATAACATCGTAGGGATCGTCGGTCCCCAGCGCAGATTGCAGCTCGCCTTTCAGCGCTGAATCCTCCGCCAGACCTTCCATCGCCATTAACAGATATTTCACCGCTTCCATACCCAGCCAGGCACCACTGCCTTTGTCGCCGTGGGGGAAACCGTGGCCGCCGACAATCTCGCTGCGGCCATTGACCCAGGAGTAACCCACGGATCCGGTGCCGGCAATGATCACCGCGCCGTCACCACCGCGGTGCGCACCCAGACAGGCGGAGTGCTGATCGGTGGTGAGGAACATCTGTTTGAACGGGTGCGCCCAGGCATTCATCTCGTTATAGAGACGGGGCATATTGACCCCGGCCAGCCCCACACCAGCCACCAGCTCACCCAGAGTTTCCGCGGGCAGACCAGCGTCCGCCACCGCCAGTGCGGCAGAGCGCACGATGGAATCAATGGTTTGTGCATAACCGTGAAGGGGGTTCGCGGGCCCGGAGACACCGGTACCCAACAGGCGATTGCTGGTGTCGAATATAGAGGCGCGGCATTTACTGCCACCGCCATCGACGCCAATGAAAAGAATGTCCCTGCTGTCTCTCAAAGCAACCATCTAACCGGCCCCTAAGATTTTCTATTGTTATGTGTCCTTGCCGAATTCCCCACCGCATTCGCTGCGCCCCAGAGAAATCCGGCTGGGCGTCGCTGACGCCTCTGCCAATATGTGAGAAATACTACAAGACAAATGACAGCGTTGTCATGCCTTTTTTCAAAAAAAAACTGAAGATTTCTCCCATTATATGCTGATTTTACGTGCCGTTTGGTGAAAAAAACGCCGGCAAAGCCCCTCAGAGCCAGCCCTCCCGGACGCTCGAGCTCAAAAATCACCCAGCCATTTTTTCGCAGTACCGGCAGTCCACCCCGGGCAACCTCCTCGCCACTCGCCGACCAGTTCAACCCAATTGCAATAAACCCGTCACACTTTTCTGCGATAAAGCGCGCGCCCGCGACGGACTGGATGCAATACAACGATCAACAAACAGCAACCGGACGGGCACTCGGAACAGTATTCAGAAGTGATAGGGGGCAGGATGAAACGCGTAAACGCGGGCAGGGGATCGAATTCAGGAATAATCGGCGCAAGATGGGTTGTGGCGCTATTGCTGCAACTGACTCTGGCTGCAGGCCTCATCGCTAGTGGCCAGGCCGCTGGCGCAGACCGTGATCGCGTGCTGTTCCGCCTGACTGGCTCCAACACCGTAGGCGCAGATCTGGCGCCCGCACTGGTAAAGCGATATCTGGAATCCCGGGGCGCCAGTGAGGTCAGTCAACGCTCGGAAGGCGAGAAACACTGGATTCACGCACGCCTGCAGGGTGAGCCTGTAGTTGTGCCCATCATCGCCCTGGGCTCCAGCACCGGCTTCAAGGCTTTGAACGGCGACACCGCCGATATCGGCATGGCATCTCGCCGCATCAAACCCAAAGAGGTAGATATGCTGGCGCGTTTCGGCGACTTCACAGGTCCACAGGCGGAGCATGTGATCGGCCTCGACGCCCTGGTGATTACCGTCCACAAAGACAACCCCATTAACCGCTTGAGCCTGGCGCAGCTGGCGCAGATTTACAGCGGAGAGATCCGCAACTGGCAACAACTGGGGGGACCGGACCTTCCGATACGCCCGCTGCACCGGGATATCGAGTCTGGCACCCGGGCTACCTTTGACGGGGAAGTCTTTGGCGGCAGCCGCCCGGCCAAAGGATTTGTATACGAGGTTTCCGGCAACCACGAAACCCGCGCACTGGTACAGCGGGATCGCGCGGCAATCGGCTATCTCCCGTTTGCCGACTCTGAAGGCATGCACAAGGTCGCGATCAAATCGGGGGAACTGGCCGCGGTGGTTCCAGACAGAGGCATTATTGCCACGGAAGACTTCCCCCTCACCCGTCGCCTGTACCTCTACCGCAATCCCGGGCGCTACAACCCACAGGTAGATGCCTTTCTGCACTTTGCGGAGTCCCACGCCGGGCAGCAAATCGTCGAGCAGATCGGCTTTATCAACCTGACCCCCGTGTCCCTGCAGATGGCGCCATACGCTAACGCGCCAGAGAGCTACCGCAAATTGATGGAGAACGGGTCGCGTCTCAGCATCTCCTTCCGATTCGCCGATGGCAGTACCGAGCTGGACAACCGCGCCCTGCGCGACCTGCACCGGTTACAGGACTTTATGGCGGAAAATGAAAACCGCGAATTATCGCTGACCCTGGTTGGCTTCTCAGATCGCAAATCCAATCAGAACATCTCCGACCTGATTTCCCGCTTCCGCGCACTCAAGGTACAGGGCGCACTGCTGCGGGATCACCAGATGGGAGACAGCCAGATCATGGCCGTTGGCGCCTTCGCACCACTGACTGGCGACAGCGAGCAGGGTCCGGTGAAAAACAGTCGGGTAGAAGTCTGGATCAATTGATCCACCGGTATCAATGCGGTGTAACCGGCGAGCAACTATATTTATCGCCATGAGCACCGCAACCTCCACAGGCGTTAACACGCGCACCGCCCTGCTGATAACCGCGGTAATACTGCTGTTATTCAGCGGTTGCTCCAGCATCCGCCTCGTCTATGGCCACCTGGATTGGTGGATGGACCGCACCTTCAATAAATACCTCGACCTGGATGGCGCTCAGAAAGACCTGCTGCAATTGCGAGTCGACGAATTCCATCGCTGGCACCGCCAGACCCAGCTGCCCCGCTACGCCGACTATTTCGAAGAACTGGCCGCCAAAGTGGACGACGCCGACACCAACCCGGCCCAGCTGGATGCCATCGAATCCCAGGTGGATACCTTCTGGCACTCCTCGGTGACGATGCTGAGCGACCTGATGCTGCCGATCCTTACCCAGCTGGACGACAAGCAGATCGACCAACTCGCAGAGAACATCCGGGAAGAGCGCGAAGAGTCATTAAAAAAGTGGGACAAGGCGCAGCGCAAGCGGGAAAAAGAGTTTCGCAAACAGGCTGAGCGCTGGCTCGGGGATCTCACGGAGGCTCAGGAATCCATGATTGATCGCCAGGTGGCCACCACGACTTTCGATCCGAAGCGCCGGGATGCGCAGCGGCAAATATGGGCGAATGCGTTTCTGGACACCTTGCGCAGCAAGCCCGATGGCTATCAAGCCCGGTTGCGCGCGCTGCTGATTGATCCCCAAACCCTGTGGCCGGAAGACTACCGCAAGATGCAGGACCAGTTGCGTCTTCAGGCCCGGTCCCTCGCCACGGAAATTCTGCAAAGTGCCACCCCTGAGCAACGCGCCCACCTGAAAAGCACGCTACTCGAATACGCCAGTGATTTCCGCCACCTGGCGGTTCAAAAACACTGACGGCGACGCGCGACAGCGCAGCCGGTGTGATACTACCGGCACAATCATCCAGTCCGTTTCAACTGCAACAATTGCGCCGCCACTTTATCTACCGAAATGCGCTGTTTTTACCGGGTTTTCCTGCAAAAAAGTGTCATAAAACATGACGCAATCCGCCCACTGCTGATAAGCTCCCGTCCCCGTAACTTCCTCCGGAAGTTGCCTGTCAAGAGTTGTCCATCAAGAGAAGAGGATTTTCCGTGCGTATCGAGACCGCCCAACGCGAACAGCTGCAACAGTGGGAAAAAGAACTGGACCAGCAATACCAGCGTATTTGCCAGCACAGCCTGAGCCTGGACCTGACCCGCGGCAAACCGGCAGCGGACCAACTCTCTCTGTCCGACAGCCTGGACGGTATCCTGAATGGCGACTACCGCGCTCCCGACGGCACCGACACCCGCAACTACGGCGGCCTCGAAGGTATTGCCGCCGCCCGCGAACTGGGTGCGGATATTCTGCAGGTGCCGTTTGAAGAGGTACTGGCCGGCGGCAACAGCTCCCTGACCCTGATGTACCACGCGGTTCTCACCGGCTACCTGTTCGGCTTTGCCGGCAACCAGCCGTGGAAAGAAATGAGTGCGCCCAAGTTTCTGTGCCCGGTACCCGGCTACGACCGCCACTTCGCCATCTGCGAGCAGCTCGGGATCGCCATGGACACGGTCCCGATGACCGCCACCGGCCCGGACATGGATGTACTGGAACAGAAGATCCGCGAAGACGACCAGATCATCGGTCTGTGGTGCGTACCCAAATTCTCAAACCCCACCGGCGTAACCTACGACGCAGACACCGTCGACCGTCTGGCGCAACTGGCCAAGATCGCCAACCCGGGCTTCCGTATTTTCTGGGACAACGCCTACGCCATTCACGACCTGGACCACCAGGTAAAACTGCCGAACATCCGCGAAGCCGCGCTGGGCAATGACACCGCCGATTCCGTACTGCAATTTGCCTCTACCTCCAAGGTGACCCACGCCGGCGCCGGTGTGGCCTTTGTGAGCGGCAGTCCCGCCAACCTGGCGTCCCTGAAACAGCAGATGTCGGCCATGACCATCGGCCCGGACAAGATCAATCAGCTGCGCCACGCGCGCCTGTTCCCGGAACTGACCCAGCTGAAAGAGCACATGCAACAGCACGCGGAAATCCTGCGTCCCAAGTTTGCCTGTGTACTGGAACATCTGGAAAAGAACTTCGCCGATACGGATCTGGGCGAGTGGGAAAAACCCGAAGGCGGTTACTTCGTTTCCTTCAACACCCGCCCGGGTGTGGCGGCAGACGTGATTCGCCTGTCTGCGGAAGCCGGCGTAAAACTGACACCCGCCGGTGCGACTTTCCCCTACGGAAAAGACCCGGAAAACACCAACATCCGTATTGCACCCAGCTTCCCGCCGCTGGAAGAACTGGATACCGCCATGTCGGTGTTTGTGTTGTGTGTGAAACTGGCGACGGTGCGTAACGCGCTGGCCGGCTGATTTTTCACAGCATCAGAAATAAAAAAACCGGCAATTTTGCCGGTTTTTTGATGCCTGAATTTCTACACAAGTATCAGATCTGATTGCGCCGTGTCTGCCAGGTAATCGGCCGCGCGTACTGCTCCACCTTGTCTTCCACCCCCAGCAACATGGCAAATAATGCCATGCGCACCAGCAGGCCGTTGTCCGTCTGGCGGAAAATCGCCAGGCTCGGGTGTTCATTCAGATCCGAATCCAGTTCATTGGCTTCCGCGCGGGAATCCCGTGGCAGCGGGTGCATGATCACGGTATTGGGTTCCGCGTGGCGGGTAAAAATATCGCGGTTCAGGCGGAAACGGCCGCGGTAGCGATCGGCGTCGGCCTGGGATTCAAAACGCTCTTCCTGGATGCGGGTGGAATAGACGATATCCACATGCTTGATCGACGGCTCCAGCTGATCGGTTACCGTCACCTGATGCCCCACTTCGCGCAGTTTCTCCACCACTACTGCCGGCATCGCCAACTCGCCCGGAGAGACCAGCACCAGTTGAACATTTTTGAACAGGCACAGCAGTTTGCACAGGGAGTGCACGGTGCGCCCGTGCTTGAGATCGCCAATCATGGCGATGCGGAAGTTATCCAGGGAGCCGCCTTTGCCTTCCAGCTCCTTGCGAATGGTGTACAGGTCGAGCAGTGCCTGGGTCGGATGCTCGTTGGCGCCATCACCGCCATTCACGATTGGCACCCGGCTGGCCGCGGCGAACTCCGCCACAGACCCCGCCTGTGGGTGGCGCATACAGATTACATCGGAGTAGCCGGAAAGAACCCGCGCGGTGTCGTACAGGGACTCGCCTTTGGCCAGGGAGCTGGCTGACACCCCCACCGTCTCGCGCACGGTGCCACCGAGCAGATTGAACGCGCAGCCAAAGCTCACCCGGGTACGGGTGCTGGGCTCGAAAAACATATTGCCGAGGATTGCGCCCTCGAGGACACGGGTGACTTTTTCCCGGCGGGCGTAGGGAACCATGGTGTCGGCCACGGCAAAAATTCGGTCGATGTCGTCCCGCTCAAACTGGCTGACGGAAAGGATATTGGCACCGATAAAGTCCATTGCTGCTCCACTTACTCAAGGTTGCGCCGGGATCACCGGCGGCTGGGCGGGCGGTATTCTACGCGCACCATCGCGGGCGGAACAGCCGCAATTGGCGGATCAACCCAGCAGTGCATCGCCCCAGGTTTCCAGTTGATCCAGCAGGTCACTGCGCTCGGGAAACTCCTCCCGCAAGCGCGCAATCTCCTCGAAATAGGCTTCCATGGTAATACTCGCCCCGAACTTGGGGTCCGTCAGCCGCTGGTAGCGCCACTCTTCCCAACGCTCCTGCTCTTCCTCATTTAGCGTCTCGGGGAAGTTACGCGCCCGCAGGCGAAAGAGTAGCTCCGGCAGGCGCGAATCGGAAAACGAGGGCTGCCCGGCCAGGGCTTCCGGGCCGCGGCTGATCAGGGCGTTGTGCAGCTGGCGGCACGCGTCGCGATCGGCATCGTTCATAAAGCCGTCGTAGAGGCGCGCTTCCACATCCTTGGCCGGGAACTCTCCATCGAGAAACACCTGGTGTAACTTCTCGGTCAGATCCAGCCCCTGCAGCTTCTGCCAGTTGGCCTCACAGGCCTCTTTGTCGATCTGCAGGTCGGCCGCGCGCTGACCGGAGAGCATATTCGCCGGCGCCAGCACCGGGCAGCGGTTCATATGAATCAGCTTCAGGCCGGCCGGCAGCTCGCCTTCGCCCAGCTTGTCACGGGCGGTGTAGAGGCGCTCGCGCAGGGCGTCCGGCTCCAGGTCGAGAATCGGCTGCGGGTCCATGGCCAGGTTGGCACAGATCACCGCATTGCGGTTCACCGGGTGCATGGCCAGGGGAAGCACATAGGTCAGGTGACCGTGGGTCGCGGGGACCTTGCCGGAGATATGCAGCAGCGGTTTGCGATCCCGCGGGTTGAGTATCTTTGCCACTTCCTGCTTGCGGCGCAGCTTGTACACGTAATCGTAGAGCTTGGGCTGCTTGTCGCGGATCAGCCGCGCCATATCGATGGTGGCGCGCACATCCGACAGCGCATCGTGAGCGCCCTCATGGCTGATGCCATTGGCCGCGGTAAGCTCTTCCAGGCGGAAAGAAGGCACCCAAACGCCGTCTGCCACTTCCCGCCGGGGCCATTCAATGCCCTCCGGGCGCAGGGCATATGTCAGCCGCACCATATCGATAATGTCCCAGCGGCTGTTGCCAGACTTCCACTCCCGTTCGTACGGGTCTAGCAAGTTGCGGTACAGGGTATGGCGGGTGACTTCATCGTCAAAGCGCAGGCTGTTGTAGCCCACTCCACAGGTCCCGGGCGCACCCAGCTCGTTGAGGATCCGCTGGATAAACTCGATTTCCGGCAGCCCTTCGGCAAACGCCTTCTGCGGTGCCAGCCCGGTCACCAGCGCCGCCATCGGCTGCGGCAGGCAGTCACTGGCCGGCTTCGAATAGATCATCAGCGGTTCACCGACCACATTCAGATCTTCATCGGTGCGGATACCGGCAAACTGGGAAGGCTTGTCCGCCCCCGGGTCCACGCCCCAGGTTTCGTAGTCATGCCAGTAAAGCGTGGTCCCGGACATTGTGCTCGCCCCTATTCCTGTTACCTTTCGTCAATAGCGCGCCATGTTACCGCAGCCGACCGGGCTCGCGCAGGTTGCAAACCCCTTCCCGGCCATTAAAATCCCGCCTTCTTCTATATTATCCAGACTCCCATTTTCCAGAATCGCCACGGGATAACGCCCCCCTTATGAATATTCGCCAGCAGCTCAACGATATTTTCCAGACCGCCATGACCGCCGCGGGGATTCCCGCCGAGTGCAGCCCGGCGGTGGCCCCCGCCAAAAAGGCGGGCTTTGGTGACTACCAAGCCAATGGCGCCATGGCGGCGGCCAAAAAAGTGGGCAGCAACCCTCGCGAGCTGGCGGCGAAGATCATCGAGAACCTGGGCGATCAGCCGATGATCGAGAAGACCGAGGTTGCCGGCCCCGGCTTTATCAACATTCACCTGAGCGAATCCTGGCTGGCCGGTACCCTCGCCGCGGCCCGCGCCGATGAGCGTCTGAATATCGCCAGCGCCGATGAGCCACAAACCGCAGTGCTGGACTACTCCCACCCCAACCTCGCGAAAGAAATGCACGTGGGCCACCTGCGTACCACCATCATCGGTGACGCCCTCGCCCGCCTGTTGGAATTCCAGGGCCACACGGTGATTCGCCAGAACCATATGGGCGACTGGGGCACCCAATTCGGCATGCTGCTGGCGCACCTGGCCGACAAAATGGAAAACCAGGACGCCGAAGTGGCACTGAAAGATCTGGAAGTCTTCTACCGCGAGGCCAAGGTCCGCTTTGATGAGGAAGAAGGCTTTGCCGACCGCGCCCGCGAATACGTGGTGAAACTGCAGGGTGGCGACGCCGACTGCCTGAAACTCTGGCAGCGCTTTATCGACATCTCCATCAGCCATGCCGAAGAGATCTACGAAAAGCTGGGCGTTACCCTGCAGCGCAAAGACGTGTATGCGGAAAGCCAGTACAACGACGACCTGCCGGTGCTGGTGAAAGACCTGATCGATCGCGGCATTGCGGTGGAAGACCAGGGGGCCATTGTCGCCTTCCTGCCTGAAATGGCCGACAAGGAAGGCAATCCCAGCGTGGTGATTATCCAGAAGAAAGGCGGTGGCTACCTCTACGCCACCACCGACCTGGCCGCCATCCGCTACCGCGCCAATACCCTGAAAGCGGACCGTATTCTTTACGTTGTCGACGCGCGCCAGACCCTGCACCTGCAGCAGGCGTTCACCGTGGCGCGCAAGGCCGGCTATATTGCCGACAGCCAGACGCTCGAACACTGCGCCTTCGGTACCATGATGGGCAACGATGGCAAACCGTTCAAAACCCGCACCGGTGGCACCGTAAAACTGGCGGAACTACTGGACGAAGCGGTAGAGCGCGCGACTGCACTGGTCGCAGGCAAGAACCCGGAGCTGAGCCCGGAAGAGCAGGCCGAGATCGGCCGCGTGGTGGGTATCGGCGCGGTCAAATACGCCGACCTCAGCAAAACCCGCACCAACGATTACGTGTTCAACTGGGACGCCATGCTGGCGTTTGAGGGCAATACAGCGCCCTACCTGCAGTACGCCTACACTCGTGTGCGCAGTATTTTCCGTCGCGCCGGAGTGGACCCGTCTGCGCTAAACGGCGATATCGTACTGGGCACCGATGCCGAGCGCGCACTGGCGATCAAGCTGAATCAGTTTGGTGAGGTACTGGACCAGGTAGCCAAAGACACTTTTCCACATGTGCTGTGTACATACCTCTACGAACTGGCAAGCGCCTATATGGGCTTCTACGAAGCCTGCCCGGTTTTGAAAGAAGGTGTGAGCGAAGAGGAGAAGCAAAGTCGCCTGCAGTTGTGCGACCTGGTTGCGCGCACCCTGTCCACAGGGTTGGGCCTGCTCGGAATCGAGACCCTCGAGAAGATGTAACCCTACCGGCAGTGGTGCCGATAGTGTTGCCGAAAACGCGGTCAGGCGCTTTCTCTGGAAAGTGCCTGCTGCAATACCTGCTGGGCACTGGCCAGGTCCGCATCGCGGATCAGCCAGAGCTCGGACTGCCAATCCAGATTCCCCGCCCCATTTTTTCCCTTATCCCCCGCGTCCACAGAGGGCTCCACCCGGGTTTGCTGTGTCAAAACCGGGAAGCCGGCGGATTGCAGTAAGTTGCGTAGATAGCTACTGAGAAGCTGGTCGTCGGTAGTGTAAATTTTGCTCGCCATAGTGCGGACTGGTTAACCTTGCAGACTCTGGGTACCGGGCTTGTGGCTCGGTGTCAGGTCGAACATCAGTTGTGAAAAAGTATTCCGCCGTTCCAGCACTCTGGGGGTACATCCGCGTGGAAAAACGGATCGGGATAAATTAAAGATAGACCAACCGGACAAATAGCGCCTGTGCACAGCGGAAGAAACTCGCGGCAGCCACATCCGCAAGGCGTATTCGTTCGCATTTGCGAGATAGATTTGCGCGCGGTAATTAACGAGGTTTAAAAGAAGTGACCAATTCCAGTGGGCGCACCACCCCATCGAGAGGCTTTTCAGCACTTTGCCCCGAAAGTGCCGGTAAGGACGCCGAGTACAACTGATATTTGTTTTTGCCGTGACGCTTGGCGTGGTACATCGCCAAGTCCGCTTTTTGCAGCACCCCCTCCAGCGTATCTTCCTGCCCCTCCACCGCAACCACGCCCACACTCATGGTGACGGTAACCAGGTTATCGGAAATTTTTACCGGCTGCGCCACGGTATTCAGCAGCTTCTCTGCCAGCGTGCGATAGGCATACACCCCCTGCACACCCCGGACAAATACGCAGAACTCATCGCCACTGAGTCGAGCGACAATATCGCCACACCGCATAACACTGAGCAGGCGCCGGGCAATCACGCACAAAAGTTCATCACCGCCCTGGTGCCCCAGAGTGTCATTGACCTGCTTGAAGTCATCCAGGTCGATAAAAAACAGGTAACACTGCTCGTGCACTCCGTCCGGCTGGTGTCGGGCAAGCTGCAGATGAAACTCCAGTTGCTCGAGCAGACTGAATCGATTAGCCAGCCCCGTAAGGCTGTCATGCATGGCAATCTGCTCCAGCTGCGCCGTCTTGCGCGTCACCATGTCATTCATATCTTCAAGCTGGTCGCAGACCGTGAGCCCGGTGTTGTCGAGTACGTCCAGCTCATCAAATTTATCCAGATTTTTATGCACCGGACGGATCAACTGACGCGCGTCGCTGAAGCGGCCATTCGTCAATAGCGGCAAGGCCTGGGCCAGACGTCGCAAACGCACAATTGGCCCCCACAAAGTCCCTGCGACTGCGGCGCTAAAAATCAGCGCACCGAGGACAGAAAACAGCAGCAGTAACTGCACCGACTCATCGATGTGCTCGACCTGATCGGAAACATCCTCGATAAATACAAACTGCGCGCCGTTGTCGTCGACACCCACACTCATGGTGCGAATATCGAACTGGCGATTATCCAGTTCGTGTATCCGCGCGCGCTGCAACCCGCCCACCGTCGACACCTCATTGGCCACCCGGTTCAGCAATGGCAAAACACGCTCGCGGGATGTCAGAGACAATACCTCACGCTGCCAGCGCGCAAGGTAATTAAGCCCTGCCCTGGGCGGAGGAAGGGTACGCACCGCCGACAGAATACCAATATCAGAGCCGGTCATTTCGCGAAAGCGCTGTAGTTGCTTCACCAGCGGCCGGTCGATCTGCAAAACATAGTCACCATCTCGGGCACGCATGGGTACCGACAGGCTCTGAACACAGCCCGGCTCACACTGGATCCGTTCCAGTGGCTGACCGCGCATCAATACCTGAGCCACCTGCTCCGCACTCAACTGGCTGTAGGACGCCCCCCAGCTCAGCACCGGCTTGCTTTCCGCATCGTAAATTTTCAGGGAGTGGAGATCCCAGCTTTGCTGGAGAAGCTCCCATTGGCGGTCCATGGCTTTGCGCAGCTCTTCCCGGGAAGATATGCGCCCACGGGGACTGAGGGCAATCAGCTCTGCAAGTTGCGCCATTTCCTGGCGGGACTGCTGCAACAGGCCGGAAACCTGAAATTGGAAATTGAGGTGGCGATGTTCGCGGTTTTTCGCCAGCAGAGACTGCAGGCTGCCGTTGCCGAGCAGGATAAAAAACAGGCACATGGCCACGACCAGCAACGCGGAGAGCAGGCAGGCTTTGAAGCGCAAAGTGTTGACGTTTGCCCGAGGCAACACGGTGAGTCCTCTTGATTCCCTGGCTCGATGGCTGTACGCAACTCCGGCGACAGCTTCTTTTTAATCATTGAGTATGGCGCAAATTTTCAGGCCAACCCGCTCGAGTGCGCGCTCACAGACAAAAATAGCGCCACAATGCCAAAAACAGGATTTATGTCACAAAACCGTCCCGCTCCCAGCATAACTTTGACCGCATAGTGCCCCAATTGCCCACACACACTGCGGTTGCTAAGATGCGCGCCTTCTGGCAACCGGTATTACCTCACCGCCCGTGCTTGTCTCTCTTACGCAGCGGTGCCGGTAACTGGGCAAGTTCACTCTGCCACACCATTATTACCGAATGCCGAACTCGGGAACCGTTGGTCACTGACCCGCGTGTCCCGTGAACTTGGACGGATCCGCTTTCCCGATCCACTTTGCTATTTTTGAGCGTTCGCGTTTCCCGGCAATCTCCCGGCAAGCGCCGTCAGCGTTTACAGGAATCCAACCACCATGACCCAGCCTTCCCTCAAGCAGTTGGAACAGCACGACGCCTTTATCCGCCGCCATATTGGCCCGGACGCCGCGCAGACCCAGGCCATGCTCGACACCCTCGGCGTCGCTACCCTGGATGAACTGATTGCAAAGACCGTACCCGCCGCCATCCGCAAGTCCGATGACCTTGCCCTGGCCGATGCGGTCGACGAGCAGGAAGCGCTGGCGGAGCTGAAAGCCCTGGCCAAGCGCAACAAGATTTTCCGCACCTTTATCGGTATGGGTTATCACGACACCATTACGCCGAACGTGATTCTGCGCAACGTGCTGGAAAACCCGGGCTGGTACACCGCCTACACCCCCTACCAGCCGGAAATCGCCCAGGGCCGCCTGGAAGGCCTGCTGAATTTCCAGCAGATGATCATGGACCTCACCGGCATGGACCTGGCAAACGCCTCCATGCTGGACGAAGGCACCGCCGCCGCCGAAGCCATGGCCATGTGTAAGCGCCAGGCGAAACGCAACAAATCCAACGTCTTCTTTGTGGACGCAGACTGCCACCCGCAGACCATCGCCGTAGTACAGACCCGCGCCGAACACTTCGGTTTCGAAGTGGTTGTCGGCAACCCGGAAACCGAGCTGCCGGAAGAACTGTTCGGCGCCCTGTTCCAGTACCCGGGTTCCACCGGTGTGGTGCGCGACCTCACCGACCTGATCGCCAAGGTGCACGACGCCAATGCACTGGTCACCGTGGCCGCGGATCTAATGAGTCTGGTAGCCCTGAAGGCACCGGGCACCATGGGCGCAGACGTGGTGGTTGGCTGTAACCAGCGCTTCGGTATCCCTATGGGATACGGCGGCCCCCACGCCGGTTTCTTCGCCTTCCGAGAAGCCTACAAGCGCTCCGCCCCCGGCCGTATCATCGGTGTGTCCGTCGATAGTAAAGGCAAGCGCGCCCTGCGCATGGCCATGCAGACCCGCGAACAGCATATCCGCCGCGAAAAGGCCAACTCCAACATCTGTACCTCCCAGGTACTGCTGGCGGTCATGAGCGCCTTCTATGCGATCTATCACGGCCCGGAAGGCCTCAAAACCATCGCCGCGCGCATCCAGCGCCTCACCGATATTCTCGCCGCGGGCCTGAAAGAAAAGGGCCTGGATCTCACCCACGACAGCTGGTTCGATACCCTCACCGTTGCCGTGGGTGACAAGCAGTCTGAAATTTTTGATCGCGCCATCGCCGCAGAAATCAATCTGCGCAAAGTGGGCAGCGACGCGCTGGGCATCAGCCTGAACGAAACCACCAAGCTGGCGGATGTCTCCGAACTGCTGAACATTTTTGTCGGCGGCGACCACGGCCTGGACCTGGACAAGATCGACAGCGAACTGTCCGCCAAAGGGGTGGCCGGCGTACCGGCCAACCTGCAGCGCGACACCGACTTTATGACCCACCCGGTGTTCAACACGCATCATTCCGAAACCGAAATGCTGCGCTACCTGAAGACCCTCGAGTCCAAGGACATCGCCCTGAACCACAGCATGATTCCGCTGGGTTCCTGCACCATGAAGCTGAACGCCACCGCGGAAATGATCCCGGTGACCTGGCCGGAATTCGGCAAGCTGCACCCGTTCGCCCCGGCCGACCAGGCCGAAGGCTACCGCGAGATGTTCAAACAGCTGGAAGCCATGCTGGCGGAATGTACCGGCTACGACGCCGTAAGCCTGCAGCCGAACGCCGGCTCCCAGGGTGAATACGCGGGCCTGGTCGCGATCAAGAAATACCTGGAAGCCAAGGGCGAAGGCCAGCGCGATATCTGCCTGATCCCCGCCTCTGCCCACGGCACCAACCCCGCATCCGCGATGATGGTGAGCATGAAGGTGGTTGTGGTTGCCTGTGACAACAAGGGCAACGTGGACGTGACCGACCTGAAGGCGAAGATCGAAGAGCACGGCGACCGCATCGCCGCGCTGATGGTCACCTACCCGTCCACCCACGGCGTATTCGAGGAAGGTATTCGCGAGATCTGCGAACTTGTCCACAACGCCGGCGGCCAGGTGTATATCGACGGCGCCAACATGAACGCGCTGATCGGTGTCGCGGCTCCGGGCAAGTTCGGCGGTGACGTATCTCACCTGAACCTGCACAAGACCTTCTGTATCCCCCACGGTGGCGGCGGCCCCGGCATGGGTCCGATCGCCGTCGGCGAACACCTGAAGCCCTACCTGGCCGGTCACCCGGTGACCGAGGTACCGGGTAACGATCCGGTCAACGGCACCATTTCCGCAGCACCCTGGGGTTCCGCCAGTATTCTGCCGATCAGCTGGATGTATATCCGTATGATGGGTAAACAGGGCATGAAACTGGCCACCGAAACCGCGATCCTGAACGCCAACTACGTGGCCAGGAAGCTGAGCGAGCACTACCCGCTGCTGTACAAAGGCAGCAACGGTTTTATCGCCCACGAATGCCTGATCGATCTGCGTCCACTGAAGGAAGCCAGTGGCATCACCGAAGAAGACATCGCCAAGCGCCTGATGGACTTCGGTTTCCACGCGCCCACCATGTCCTTCCCGGTGGCCGGTACCCTGATGATCGAGCCCACGGAATCCGAGGCCCAGGAAGAGCTGGACCGCTTCGTCGAAGCCATGGCGACCATCCGTCAGGAAGCGGAAGACGTGGCCAGCGGTAAATACAGCGCAGAGGACAATCCCCTGCACAATGCGCCGCACACCCAGGACGACGTGATGACCGACGAGTGGACGCATCCGTACAGCCGTGAAGTCGCCGGCCGCCCGGCAGCCTGGCTGAAGCACCACAAGGTATGGCCCGCATCCAACCGTATCGACAATGTGTATGGGGACCGCAACCTGATCTGCTCCTGCCCACCGGTCGAGAGCTATATGGACTGAGTCCGGGACAACAGGCACAAAAAAGCCGGAGCATTGCTCCGGCTTTTTTGTGCCTACAAATAGGGCAAAATAATCATGCGGGGACTAACTGACGATTTCGGTACCAGTAATTGACCCGTAAGGTCAGCACGATAATTCCGATACTGATGGCCACCGTCGCCACACTCAGATGCTCACTACTGAGCGCCCCCAGAAAACCGGATTCCGGCATGGTGCCGGTGTGCTGGTAACTGGCCGCCGCCATCCCGGTGTAATGCATACCGCACACCGCAACCCCCATGACCAGTGCACTGCCAAATTTTTGCCAGGAGCCATGCAGATGGAACGCCATCCACAGCGCCGCAAATGACGCCGCCACCGCGATAAGTACCGAAATAAGCAGAATATTCAGGTCATACTCGATTTCCGCCGGCATCAGCATGGCTTCCATCCCCATGTAATGCATACCAGCTACGGCACCGCCCATAAATATGGAGGTAGGCATCAGTTTTTCCAGGGTGAAACGCCGCGCACCGAGAATCGCGAGGCCCGCGGTACAGGCGGCTACCGCAATGACGATTGATAGAATGGTTTTAAACACGTCGTAGGACATGGGCATATGGGACTCAAGCGCCAGCATACCCACGAAATGCATAGACCAGATGGCTCCGCCACCCATGGCCAGACCGGCAAAGGCAATGGCTCGCCAACGGTCGGCCTTGAGAATAGCCTCGCGGATACCGGTTACCAGCTGCAGCGCTGCAAACGACCCGAAAACGGAAATTGTATAAGAAAGAATAACCAGTGGCAGGCTGTACTGATCAAGCATTAAGTTTTCTCCCTGAAAAATAGCGCCGAAGCGAAAAGCGGCGGATTATAGGGAGGAGAAAAATGTGACCGTCAGTCCTTAACGGTTCTTTACATGATATTGGTCGACCAGATGATCATGGCGCCAATGGAGAGAGTTTTGACGCCAAAGCCGGCGCGTAGCACCGGCTTTCAGACGGGAAATATCGATTCAGATAGCCAACTCTTCCCGCTGGCGACGGCGGTGGCTGCCAATGGCAAGTGTCAACACCAGCGAAGTGGTAACAATAAGGAAGATACTGATACCGAGATAT
Source organism: Microbulbifer sp. ABE4_465 (assembly GCF_056160765.1). Lineage (NCBI taxonomy): Bacteria > Pseudomonadati > Pseudomonadota > Gammaproteobacteria > Cellvibrionales > Microbulbiferaceae > Microbulbifer > Microbulbifer sp. ABE4_465. Next base: position 9,046 of record NZ_JBSWXV010000006.1, on the reverse strand, counting down.
TCACCGCCCAGCGAACCGGCAAACCAGGCCTCATTGACAACATTAGTGTGCTCGTAACGCGCGGCGGCCATACCGGTATAGTGCATGCCACATACCGCCACCCCCATTAGCAGGGAGCTTCCAATCATCTGCAACTTTCCACGCATATGGAATGCCATCCACAAAGCGGCACAGGATGCGAGCACGCCAATAATTACGGAAATAATCAGAATATTCAGGTTATAGGAGACTTCCATAGGCATAAGCATTGCCGCCATCCCCATATAATGCATACCGGCAACGCCGCAGCCCATAAAGATCCCTGCCGGCAAAAGCTTATCAAAGCTAAATAACCCAATCCCGGCAATACCAAGACCCACCGAACACGCCGCCATTGCGATAAACGCAGACAGTACCGTCAGGAAGACGTCGTAAGTGACCGACATACCCATATCGTAGGCCAGCATTGCAATGAAATGCATCGTCCAGATAGCGCCACCACCCATCGCGGCACCCGCTTTGAGAATTGCTTTTTTCTTTTCCGCTTCATTCTGCGCAGCCGGAATAGCGACCGCTAACTGCAAAGCAGTATACGACCCTAAGACGGCAACCAAAAATGAAAGCCCGACCAATACTGGATTATATTCAGCGACCATATCCCTTCCCCATTTTAGGATTTATTGTTAAAACCACATCTGCAAATAAATAACTACCCTGTTATTTACCGGATCAATCGACTACTTCGAACACACACTCAGAAGCCCCTTCGCTTCGGCACTGAACCTCTCTCACCACCACCCGGCTACTCGCTCCCGACTCATGCAAGAGTCCCTGCAAGAAGCCACAGAAGAAGTCACCATTGCGACAGTGTGAGCCCGGCAAACAAAACGGATTGTTTTTCACGTGTACCGCGTAATCTTTCGTTTCTACGGGCAGTAGGGCACGCAATGCCGGCTGTGCAATCTGACGCAGTGCACTTTTGAGATCCAATTGGCCGCCCAAAGCGTAATCTCTCTTGTACACCCAAGCTCCAACGCGCACGCCAATAAACTTAAGACTGGGGCCCCATTGAGCATCGGCAACCTGCTGCTGTAACTCGAGCAGCTGGGGGAAGATTTTCGGATAGCTTTTCGCCAACTTGGGCAGCACCGGCTCTACGATGCTGATATCCGGCGCCGCCGATGCGGGCTTCTTTCGAGCGCCCGGGGAAGCCTGAGACGGCCTGGGGGCCGGTGGTGGTGTTCTGCGTGGGGTAGTGGCCGGCCGAGCCACCTGAGGAGCCGTACTGGCGGCGCCCCCACTCTGCACAACAGGGGAATGATCAGCTTCAAATCCAGTTACCAGGGGGTGGGAGCTCAAACGATCCTCAAGTTCCAGTAACCTGCCCCGCTCGCCGGTGAGCTTCAACCACAACTGCACGCCCGTTGGCGTCGACATCATGCGCTGGCGGTGCAACGTAAAGCCACACGCTATGACCACACTCCCCATTTCCCGCAGTAAGCCATCTTTAATGTCAGAGAATACAGTTACTTCTATATCCATGTTGCCGCCTGTTTCTTTTAATAATCTTTCTACTTCGAGCTAATCGCTATTTTTATTACTGCATCCGGTAGTGGCGCGCGCCCATACCTGTGACCGGAAAATACTTTCGATTCAAAAGAAATGACTTCACGGTGTTAACCAGTTCACTAATTTAATAATTAGTTATAGCACTTTTCTCCTATTTTTTAGTTCGGACTCTGGCAATCGTCAAATCCATAAGTGCGATACAGACGTACCAGTCGAAGCGGGGAGGGTTTACAGAGGTAACTTAAAGAGTTTTTGTGACTTTCTAGTCAATACAAATGGTTACAAATGGTTAAAGGACCATCAATCTAACCAAATTAGCATCAAATTCGACATCAATAATGCAGGCAGAATTTGCAATGAAACCGCTAAAAAATTTGGATAAGCGCTAGTTCATCCTAATTGAATGTAGCTATATAGACCCGATGAATAAAAATATCCGCCTGGTTGAAAAAAATGACAATTAAGGTCATTAATTTTAACTATCAATGGATTTTTCGAAATACAAAAAACATGTTTTTTGCCGAAGAATTGAGCAGCAGAAAATGCGTAATGGGGAAATGGCGAGATGGGCACAGCAGGCTTGTGCTGTTTTGCCGGGCAATTAGCGGTATAAATTCCTAACCAGATAGTTTAACCTCCCCGAAATTGCACCTTATTACAGATTATTAGTACATTTGTTCCAATCTGCGCGCGATTTATAGGTTAGTTTTCAGACACCAGTCAGAAAATCAGCGTTCAGCAGCATCCCGACACTCGCCCCGAACCTCGCCGCCGAGCTGCGAGACCACTCGATCGATCACAAAATACCCGTCTCGGCAGAACGCTGTCTCCTTTAGCTTTAGCGCCAACGCATAATCGAAGTCCAAACGCTGACCACGGCTAGCACGCCCTCTTCCCAGATCCTGCTGCCGCACCATGCCGCCGCGCATTTGCGGGCTCTCGGTATAGGGCCCGCGCAGCTGAGGCGCAGCCATTTCCAGGGTATAGGTAAAGCGCTTGGCCCCATTCGCCGCGACCTCAGTGTGAAATGACTCCTTCAGCCCGGGGTTGGGCGCAGTAGGCTCACTGGCGCAGCCGGTGAATAGAGAGACCGCAGCGGACAGAGTTACAGTGAAGAGATACGTTCTGTTCATTTCTTCTCCAGGGATATCCTATTTAAAAACAACCGTGCGGTTACCGTGAATAAAAACCCGCTCCTCCAGCACAAGCTGTAATGCTCGGCTCAGCACCTGTTTTTCCACATCCCGCCCGGCGCTCGCCATGGATTCTGCGGAATAGCCGTGGTCCACGTGGATAACATCCTGCTCAATAATCGGCCCCTCATCGAGGTCATCCGTGACAAAATGTGCGGTGGCACCAATGATTTTCACTCCGCGCTCAAAGGCCTGCTGATACGGCTTGGCGCCGATAAACGCAGGAAGAAATGAATGGTGGATATTGATAATGCGGCTTTTGAAGTGGGCGACAAACTGCGGCGTCAGCACCCGCATATATTTGGCGAGAATTAGGTAATCCGGCTGGTAACTGTCTACCAGCTCAATCACCTGTGCTTCGTGCTGTGCCCGCTCCAGGTTATCGGCAGGAATCCAGTGGAAAGGGATATCAAACTTTTCCACAAGTGGTTGCAGCACCTGGTGGTTTCCAATTACCGCGGCAATCTCAACATCCAAAGCCCCGGAGTAGCACTTCATCAGAATATCGCCCAGGCAGTGGGACTCTTTCGTCACCATCAGGACCAGCCGCTTGCGCCCGCTAGCCACCAGCTTGCGCTCCGCACCATCTGGCAGCGTAAGGTCCAGATCTTCCAGAAGCGTCGCATCATTAAATATGCCTTCAAGCGCAGTACGCATAAAGAAGCGCCCCTGAGCCCGATCTACAAACTCATCGTTCTTGATGATATTTAGTTGGTGCTTGTAACAAATGTTGGTGATCTTGGCGATCAGCCCTTTGGCATCCGGGCAGTCCGTTAGCAGTATCTTCTTTTCCATCGTCAAAAATCAGACTAATTATTCAGAGGCCTGACTATACACTATGCGCATTCTTGTACCTGCCCTACAGGTCAATCTTTACACAGCTTAGGGGATAGAACCGGGAGATTTATGGATAAGCAGCTTTTCGCCGACCACCTGGCCACACTTCGCAAACGCTACGACGAAATTCTCGATCAGTGCGGCTTTGAGACTCTCAACGTATTCAGTGGTGCACCTTCCGTACAGTTCCTGGATGACAACTACTACCCCTTCCGGGTGAACCCCCAATTCAAGGCCCTGGTCCCCGTTACCGACAATCCCCACAGCTGGGTGATTTATAGACGCGGACAGAAGCCCAAGCTGCTGTTTTATCGTCCGGTAGACTTCTGGCATTACGTCCCGCCCGCACCGCAAACTTTCTGGAGCGATGAATACGATATCGAACTGCTTGCCAAGCCCGACGAAGCCAAGGCCTTTTTAAGTGGTGAAAATGCGGCATTTATTGGCGAAACCGTAAGGCTCGAAGGCTGGGAAATCGGTCAGCGCAACCCACAGCACCTGATCGATCAACTGCATTGGGCCCGAGCCTACAAAACCCCCTATGAATTCGCCTGCCTGCGAGAAGCCAACCGCATCGCCGTACATGCACACCAGGCAGCCGAAGAAGCCTTCCGCGCGGGCGCCAGTGAGTTTGAAATCAACCTCGCATATATGAAAGCCGCCGGACAAGGCGAGAACAGCATGCCATACGGCAATATTGTCGGCCTGAACGAACACGGCGCGATCCTGCATTACACCCACCTCTCCACGGAAAGACTACCGGAGAGTGACCGCCGCAGCTTCCTGATCGATGCCGGCGCTGACTGCAATGGCTACTGCGCGGATATAACCCGCTCCTACGCCTACCGTGACGGCGAGTTTGCAGAGCTGGTCACCGCAATGCACGAGAAAGAACAGGAACTGGTCGCAGGTCTCACTCCCGGAGCCTCTTATATAGAGCTGCATAAAAGCTGCCACCACAAAATTGGCCAGCTTTTGCAACAGTTCGGCGTGATCAAAACCTCCCCCGAAAGCGCCGTGGAATCCGGCCTCACCGGCACCTTTATGCCCCACGGACTTGGCCACTTCCTGGGGCTGCAAGTACACGACGTGGGCGGTCATCAGTCAGCCCCCGAAGGCGGCACCACCCCACCACCAGCGGAATACCCCTTCCTCAGAACCACGCGTGCCATCGAGGAGAACCAGGTATTTACCATCGAGCCAGGCCTGTACTTTATCGATAGCCTGCTGGCAGAACTGAAAGAGTCCCAACTGGCTGATGAAGTGAACTGGGACAAAGTGGAAAAACTGCGTCCGTTTGGAGGTGTGCGCATCGAAGACAATGTCATTGTGCACGCTGATCGGATTGAAAATATGACGCGGGATTGCTACGGAGAGTAACCTGCCTATGGGAGTCAGCCTGCAAGGCTGGCTTCCATAACCCAACCAACACGTGCGTACCAATTCCGTACAAATAATAGCCAAGCCTTGCTCTCTTATATATGATTCCTCCCATTCAGATATTCAAAGGGAGTTGAATCATGTTTGCGAATAAAGGCGTCAAGCATAATATCGTGATTGCCGGCAAATCCGCCGGTAAAGTGGTCACCATCACCCCGCAAGCGGAACCCGTTTACAACGAAATCCGCAACCTCGCCAAACAGGGCAACTACTGGGCCCAGATCACCGTCAATGCCCTGCACCAACTAACCTCCGGCCGCCTCCACCAAGACAATATCTTTATCAAGCCCGGTCCCGTACACCGCGGTGGTGAAGAAGAGTTCGTGATGATCCTGCCCGGGTGCAAAGTGACCGTGGAGAAGCAGTCCAAGGATGCGTTCAAGGTTGTGTATTTTGAGGCGGATGCTGGGTATGCGGAGTTGCAGAAAAAACATGATACGCCCGGAATTTATGAGGCAAAATTTACCAGGCAAAAAGTTTGGGCCGCAGACAAAAGTAAAACCGGTAAGATAGTACCCAGTGAGGGCAGACTTGTAGCTGTGTGTAATACGGGCTACCAAAATCCAAGCAGCGCAGCTGGATCAGCAGCACCTAAAGTAGCCGCCAGCCACTACAGTGCCGAAACGGGCGAATCGTTTCTTAAAAGCACGAAATTTGATCTTCACTTTACCCCTGGGAAAAAGAAAATTGGTGGATTTATAAATTTTAGAGATGCTCGAAAGCCTCTTGCTAAGGAAGACATACTTGCGTCCGCAACATTACTTGCTCGAGCCATGTATGAATCGAGAAAAGTAAAAAACGTTAAGTGGATTGCTGAATACGGGGGCTCTGCTGTACTTACTCAGGCAATGAATATTCTCGCCAGCCAACGGGTTAAGCTAAAAAACCACCAAATCTTTCTCTATGAACCCAAAACGTCCCAAACTGAAGTACTAAAAGCTGCCAGAGCTATCGAGATAGAAATTGGGAGATCTCTGAGTAAGCTATCTCCAATCAATTTTTACGGGGTCCTTGGACAACCATCAGCATCGATTAATAGAATCTCTAACGAAAAAGACTATGGGTTCGGTCGCGCCATTGGTGACTGCGTACAGATGGGAACCTTAGCCACTGGAGGACTAACTTTTGCAGGAGCCATCGCCGGTTACTCAGGTATCAATATCGGAGTTATCGCTGGAACAGTGGGTGTAGCTGGTGCTGCCACAGTTCCAGCTCTAGGGGCATTTTTGACCGCAGTCGGTAAAGCAGCCCCATACACCAAAGAGATCAGTAAATTCGTGAAAACAGTCGATACTGCCGCAGCCCACTGGGCACCGCAGTTGCACAATAGTATTAAGAGTAAGTTTTAATGCTGGACTTTATCAAATACAACCGGCTGGGCCTAAGAGAGCACGAAGGTTTTTGCGTGCCTCAAGGGCCGAAGTTTAAGGGTGCTCGAAAATTTACCTATGATTTACTTGGCAGTAAACTCAGCTTCCGTGCGCCAAAACAACTTCATATTTTTCGCCCGGGATCTGAACAGTTTACACCGAAGTGGTTTGAGGACGATTTAGAACAAATCCGCCCGGGTAATGACCCGACAAAAACTTGGTGGTCGACCTTACTATTCTTGCGAAAGTATGCGTTTTATGGGCCCTGGTTTAGCGGTGAAAAATCCAATGCAAGTTTTGCCATCTCAGCAATAGCACCTGAGTTACAACCTGAAAATATTAACTTCCTGCATCCCAATGCTTTGGAAGCAGCAATAGCAGGGTACTTAACGGCAGAGTACGGTCACTATGAATGGGATAAAGGTGAGGCAAGGTATAAAGCTCCGTTGCAATGGAAAGCAATTGACAACCTAGCTGTACCGGCGGCACGTTTTTTTGTTGAAAATAAAATCGACATGTACCGTACGGCATATCTGTTCCTCCCTGTGACCAAAAACCGAATTATCGTTTTTAGTATCTTCTATAACCAACTAGCCCCTGGAAATTTAGAGGAAAAAGAAAAGATTGTAAGCTCTCAATCAATACAAGAATTAATTGAGCGTATCATCAACAGTATAGAGTTCTCTCCATCTCCAGAGCTAGAACAAGAGCTGGCCGAGCTGCGCAAAACCTGCCCAGACTTATCTGTAAGTAAAGACTTCCCACCCCTCAAGTGGCCGGCAACGGTTGATGAGACCGGTTTGAATATCGTGGAGCTAAATGCAGAGCGCCGAAAGGCATTGGCAGGATAGAACTCAGCGGGCTCCTACATTGCCCGTTAATTTCAGGGTTGATTTTACCGGTGACGTGATATTCAATTATTTTCATGTTTTTACCACCAAGCATGAGCCTAGCTAAAGATGATTGAACTGCGACACCTGAAGGCCCTGGTCACACTGCGGGAAACCGGCAGTATGGTGCGCGCTGCTGAGCGCTTGCACCTGACCCAATCTGCCCTGTCCCACCTATTCAGAGAGATGGAAGACCGGCATGAGCAGGCGCTGTTTGTGCGCAAGTCCCGTCCGCTGCAATTTACCAGTGCGGGGTTGCGGTTACTGCAGCTGGCTGACGATGTTCTTCCCAGGGTCGCAGTTGCCCAGCGGGATATTGCCCGGCTCGCCTCCGGTCAGGCCGGGCGGCTGAATATCGCCATCGAATGTCACAGTTGCTATCAGTGGCTGATGCCCACCCTGGATGCCTACCGGGACGACTGGCCAGAGGTCGAGCTCGACCTGTCCAGCGGCTTCCACTTTGCCCCCCTACCTGCCCTCACCCGTGGCGACCTCGATCTGGTGGTCACAAGTAATCCCGACGATTCGTTGAAAGGTATCCACTACGAACCGCTGTTCAGTTTCGAGATGTGCCTGGCCGTCAGTCGCAAGCACCCACTTGCTGACAAGAAGTGGGTCACACCGGAAGATCTGGCAGGCGAAGTGCAGATCACCTATCCGGTAGAACGGGAACGGCTGGATATCTTTCAGAACTTTCTCGACCCGGCGGGTGTGGAGCCGCACTCGGTGCGCACGGCAGAGTTGACGGTAATGATGGTGCAGCTGGTGGTCAGTGGGCGCGGTGTGTGTGCGCTCCCTAACTGGGCACTTTACGAATATTTACAGAAAGGTTTGGTACAACAGCTTAGACTGGGAAAAGGTGGTCTATGGAGTACACTCTATGCGGCCGTGCGCGAAGAGATGCTGGAACAGGCATTTCTGCAGGATTTTTTCACCACCGCGAGAGACACCTGCTTCGCCAACCTCAATGGCGTGCGCGCGGCAACCACTGGCGTAACCTGAACGATAAAACGAACACCATAAGGGGAAGTATATGGCCTCCACGCCCAATAGCTGGAGCAAAGCACTCAAAACGCTGCACTGGCTGATTGCCTTTTTTATTCTGTTTGCGTGGGGCTCCGTCGAGCTGCACGAGTTTTACGAGAAGGGCGACCCCATGCGCGGCTGGTGGATGGTCTTACATTTCTCCCTCGGGTTTTTAGTACTCTTCCTGGGCATATTCCGCCTCTACTGGCGCGCCACCCACGGGCGCCCGACTCTCTACGGCAGTGGTCTGCAAAAACCCGTATCGCTACTGGTACAAAGCCTGATGTACATCATCATGATCGGCATGCCGCTTTCCGGGCTGATGATGCGACAGTTCGCCGGCCGCGATACACCGCTGTTCTGGCTGTTTGACCTGCCGTCTTTCGTGGCAAAAAACACCGACCTCGCCAAGCAGCTGGCATTTATCCACAAGGAGTTTTTGTGGAATGCGCTATTGGTACTGCTGGTACTGCACATCGGCGGAGCCCTGTGGCATCACTTCGTCACCAAGGACAATACCCTGCGGCAGATGTTGCCGTTCGGGAAAACGAAATAGTGGGTAGGAATTTCGGATAAACAAAAAGGGCACCGCAAGCGGTGCCCTTTTTGTTTGGCTGGATACCGGCCTTCGCCGGCATGACGGGAGACTGCGCCATGACGGGAGCGTGTCATCCCGGACTTGATCCGGGATCCAGATGGCTCGGAGTGCGGAGCTTCGCTTCCCTGGATACCGGCCTTCGCC
>NZ_JBSWXV010000005.1:0-293471 GCF_056160765.1 Microbulbifer sp. ABE4_465 | reverse complement strand
TGCTAACCTTGGTTTAATCATCCAGTAATACACCGACATAAGTTTCGGCTGCCGCGATGCCGCCCATTACTGCACCCGGTGTTCGTGACACACCTTACCCCCCCTCCCCCTCCCCCCTCTCTCCCCCCCCCCCCCCCCCCCTCCCCCCACGCGGTGCTCTCCCCCGAGAGTCTTTTTAGCTTGTAACGTCAGCTTGTAACGAACGCTTACTGGCAGGCTTCGCAGTCTGGATCGTCCAGGGAGCAGGCTGCGGGTACGGCTGCTGGTGCGGGCTCTTGTGGAGCCGAGGCCTGTGGCGCTACCGGCGCGGCGCTGGCGGCGGGGGCGCCGCCGGCGCTCACTGCGTTCAGGGTGCCACTGTTCACGGTGGATTTTTCCGTGGTGGTGGCAGCCAGTGCACGCAGGTAGTAGGTGGTCTTCAGACCGCGGTACCAGGCCATGCGGTAGGTCAGGTCCAGCTTCTTGCCGTTGGCGCCGGCGATGTAGAGGTTCAGGGACTGGGCCTGATCAATCCACTTCTGACGGCGGCTGGCGGCGTCCACGATCCAGCGCGGCTCCACTTCAAACGCGGTGGCGTATTTGGCTTTCAGGTCGGCCGGTACGCGGTCGATCTTCTGTACAGAACCTTCGTAGTACTTGAGATCGTTGACCATCACCTTGTCCCACAGGCCACGGGCTTTCAGGTCGTGTACCAGGTAGGGGTTCACTACGGTGAATTCGCCAGACAGATTCGATTTCACGTACAGGTTCTGGTACGTGGGCTCGATGGACTGGGATACGCCGGTAATGTTGGCGATGGTCGCGGTCGGGGCGATGGCCATGACGTTGGAGTTGCGCATGCCCTGGTTTGCCACCTTGTCGCGCACCAGATCCCAGTCCAGGGTGCTGCTGGTGTCCTGGTCGATAAACTGCTCGCCGCGGTTCTTGGCCAGAATCTCGATGGAGTCGATCGGCAGGATGCCTCGGCTCCACAGGGAGCCTTCGTAGCTGCCATAGCTGCCGCGCTCTGCCGCCAGGTCACTGGAGGTGGAGATGGCGTAGTAGCTGATCGCTTCCATGGTGGTGTCGGCGAAGGCGACAGCTTCATCGCTGGAGTAGGAGATGCCGGCCTTGTACAGCGCATCCTGGAAGCCCATCAGGCCCAGTCCCACCGGACGGTGTCGCATGTTGGACTGACGCGCGGTTTCCACGGAGTAGTAGTTGATGTCGATCACGTTATCGAGCATGCGCACGGCGGTTTTGACGGTGTTTTCCAGCTTGCCGGTATCCAGCTTGCCGTCTTCGCCGATGTGCTGAGACAGGTTGACCGAGCCCAGGTTGCACACCGCGATTTCGTCATTTGCCTTGGTGTTCAGGGTGATCTCGGTGCACAGGTTGGAGCTGTGAACCACACCGGCGTGCTGCTGCGGGCTACGCAGGTTGCAGGCGTCCTTGAAGGTGATCCAGGGGTGGCCGGTTTCAAACAGCATGCCCAGCATCTTGCGCCACAGGTCCAGTGCACGCACTTTTTTGTGCAGCTTCAGCTTGCCTTCGGCGGCGAGTTTTTCGTAGTGCGTGAAACGCGCTTCGAATGCTTCGCCGAACAGGTCGTGCAGGTCCGGGGTGTCCGCCGGGGAGAAGAGGGTCCACTCCTTGTCTTCGAATACGCGCTTCATGAACAGATCCGGCACCCAGTTGGCGGTGTTCATGTCGTGGGTACGGCGACGGTCGTCACCGGTGTTTTTGCGCAGCTCGAGGAATTCTTCGATGTCCAGGTGCCAGGTTTCCAGGTACGCACACACGGCGCCCTTGCGCTTGCCGCCCTGGTTTACCGCGACCGCGGTGTCGTTGGCCACTTTCAGGAAGGGCACAACACCCTGGGATTTGCCGTTGGTGCCTTTGATGTAGGAGCCCAGGCTACGCACTGGCGTCCAGTCGTTACCCAGGCCGCCCGCCCACTTGGAAAGCATGGCGTTGTCCTGGATGGCACCGTAGATGCCGTGCAGGTCGTCCGGCACGGTGGTCAGGTAACAGGAGGACAGCTGCGGACGCAGGGTACCGGCGTTGAACAGGGTCGGGGTGGAGCTCATGTAGTCGAAAGAGCTCAGCAGTTCGTAGAACTCAATGGCGCGTTCGTTCGGCTTGTCTTCATTGATGGCGAGGCCCATGGCAACGCGCATGAAGAACAGCTGTGGCAGTTCGAAACGGACTTCATCGGAATGCAGGAAGTAGCGGTCGTACAGGGTCTGCAGGCCGAGGTAGGTGAACTGGTGATCGCACTCGGGCTTGATCGCATCGCCCAGCTTTTCCAGGTCGAAGCTGGCCAGTGCCGGGTCCAGCAGTTCCAGTTCGATACCTTTGGCCACGTAGGCGGCCAGGGCCGGCTTGTACAGGCCTTCCATTTCTTTCTGGGTGGCGGACTCGGCCACGTCCAGGAAGCGCAGGGCTTCAGCGCGCAGCTTGTCCAACAGCAGGAAAGCGGTGGCGTAGGTGTAGTTGGGTTCCTGTTCCACCAGGGTGCGCGCGGTGATTACCAGCGCGGTATTGATGTCGGTTTCGGAAACGCCGTCGTACAGGTTTTTCAGCGCTTCATTCAGGATCACGTTGCCGTCCACATCGGTGAGGCCCTCACAGGCTTCGCTGACGATGGTGCGCAGGCGTTCCATGTCCAGTGGTACCAGTGAGCCGTCTTCCATCTTTACGCGGATGCTCGGATGGGTGTCGGTGGACTGGACGGCAGCAGTGGCCTTTTCTTTTTCTTTCTCTGCGCGCAGGCGGGCGTGCTCTTCGCGGTAGAGCACGTAGTCGCGGGCGATTTTGTGTTCGCCGGCACGCATCAGTTCCAGCTCGACCTGGTCCTGAATTTCTTCGATATGGATGGTGCCGCCGGAAGGCATGCGGCGCTTGAAGGTGGCGCTGATGTGGGAAACCAGATCGGCCACGCGCTCGTGAATACGGCTGGAAGCTGCGGCAGTGCCACCTTCAACGGCGAGGAAGGCTTTGGTAACGGCAACGGAGATCTTGCTGTCGGCGTAGGGCACCACGGTGCCGTTGCGCTTGATGACGCGAATCTGACCGGGGGCGGTGGCAGCCAGTGAGGTGTTGCTGCTGGCCTGGTCTGTTACCGAATCCTTGGTAGTGCCATTAGGCACAGACTGGGAACGCCCTGTCTCTGTGTGCATGAATTTCTCCGTAAGTTTTCGTGCGCGTCGGGGTCGACTGCCTTGGTTTTTGCTCTGATTTTTCAGTGTGTCGGCTTGTGGCCTGAAACTGTTTACGCGACCACTTTTTCGTCGTTCAGTGCAGTCCTTGCGCGAACCTTGGCGATTCCGCGGGCACAAGTAGTGGCGGCGAAGCCGTGGCTTCGCTCGGGTAACTCTTGTGGGGTACTGCTTTGATACTGCGATTGGCTCGGGTGTTTGACCTTGGTGCCACAGGCCCAAAGAAAAGGGGAAATGTGGACAACCTGCGAAGCCAGCTAGTTGGTGCGCTTGAGTTCGGACACAACATGTTGTGGTGGACCTGCTGGCGCAGAAAGGCACTTAGCGTCGTTTTCCCCGGAGATGCCTGGGCTATATCTGGGGGCTGCTCTGTGCTCAAACCCAATATGTTGGGGTCCGATCTCGAATGAGCAACAAGATAATGCGGTTGGGGGGGTAATTCAAGGCGGATAACTATGGAGTTACTTGTGGATAATTTGTGGGTAGGCGGTGCGAGGTTGAATTCTATTCCCCGGCAGCGCCCGCCATTACTGGCTGGGTATAAAAAGTGAACAGTGGATGGCGCGCTATCCACACTTTAAGAATATTTTTTAATAGTAAGCGGGTCTCAAATTAAGCCCAGCAATAACGATTCCCGGTTGAGCATTCCCTGATCAAATCGGCACTGCAGGGTCAATTTAGCCGCCAGTCCGCTAGGTAGAGTGGTGAAATTATTGCGAGAGAGGTAACCGCTGACTGCTGACGTCGTGCGGCGATTTTTCGACCGGGAAATGCCTAACCTGTGGACAAGGTGCAGTAATTTTACCCTGGTTAGAGGATTCGGGCGCCAGTTTGCCGGAGGCAATGACCGGCGCCCGAAATGAGCTCGAAAGATATGAGGGCCTAGTTGCTGTTGTCCTGCAGGAATTCCATCAGTGCCTTCTGTGCGTGCAAGCGGTTTTCCGCTTCGTCCCACACTACGGAGATTTTTTCATCTTCCAGTAGTTCACCACTGACTTCTTCGCCGCGGTGCGCCGGGAGACAGTGCATAAATATGGCGTCCCGGTTGGCATGGCTCATCAGCTCGTGGTCCACCAGGTAGCCGTCGAAGGCAGTGAGGCGGATCTGCTGCTCGGTCTCCTGGCCCATGGAGGCCCACACATCGGTGGCAACCCAGTCGGCACCGGTGACGGCTTCTTTCGGGGTGCGCACAATTTTTACCCGGTCTTTGGCGCGGGCGAGGATGGTCTCGTCCGGGTCGTAACCTTCCGGGCAGGCGATGCGCAGTTCAAAGTCGTACATCAGTGCGGCGTTGATGTAGGAGTGGCACATGTTATTGCCATCGCCCACCCAGGCCACCGCCTTGCCCTCCGGGCTGCCGCGGTGTTCTACATAGGTTTGCAGGTCCGCCAGTAGCTGGCACGGGTGGTAGCTGTCGGACAGGGCGTTGATGACCGGCACCTTGCTGTATTCCGCAAAGCGCTCCAGCACGTTGTGGCCGAAGGTGCGGATCATCACCATGTCCACCATGCGCGAGATGACCCGTGCACTGTCTTCGATGGGCTCGCCGCGGCCCAGTTGGGTGTCGCGGGGGGACAGGAACAGGGCGCTGCCGCCCATCTGCGCCATACCGGCCTCAAAAGAAACCCGGGTGCGCGTGGACGATTTTTCAAAAATCATCCCCAGCACTTTGTTGCGAAATGGCTCGCTGGCGATGCCCTGGTTGCGCAGGGCCTTGAGCTCGATCGCGCGCTCGACGACTGCACGCAGTTCGTCCCGATTCAGGTCGAGCAGAGTGAGAAAGTGTCTGACTGCCATATTGGTATCCTCTTTAATTCCTTTGTCGTCAGGCGGCCTGTTGGGCAAAGTCCCGCACCAGTGCGGCGACGGTGCTGGCGACCTGTTGGTATTCCGTATCGCTCAGGGTCAGTGGCGGCAGCAGGCGCACCACATTACCCGCAGTGACGTTAATCAGTAATCCCTGCGCGCGCGCCAGGTCCACCAGCTCGGCGCAGGGGCGGTCCAGCTCGATGCCGATCAGCAGGCCGAGGCCGCGGATGTCCCGGACGTGGGCGCAGCCGGCCAGCTCTGATTTGAGCTGGTCCAGCAGTTGTGTGCCGAGGCTCGCCGCCTTTTCTATCAGCCACTCGCTTTCCAGAGTGTCCAGTACCGCCAGCCCAGCGCGGCAGGCCAGAGGGTTGCCACCAAAGGTGGAGCCGTGGGCACCGGCGGTAAACAGTGCGGCCGCCTCGCCACGAGCCAGGCAGGCGCCAATCGGTACGCCGTTGCCCAGGCCCTTGGCGGTGGTGACCACGTCCGGCAGCAGACCGTCGCTGTGCTGGTAGGCGAACAGTTTGCCACTGCGGCCATTGGCTGTCTGGATTTCGTCCAGCATCAGCAGCCAGTCCTGGTTGTCGCACAGTGCGCGCAGGCGCGGCAGGTAATCGGCGTCCGGAATGCGGATGCCACCTTCGCCCTGTACCGGCTCCACCAGAATGGCCACGATATCGTCGTGCGCATTGGCCAGTGCTTCAATGGCTGCCACATCGTTATACGGCACCCGCAAAAAACCTTCCGGCAGCGGCGCAAAGCCCTGTTGCACCTTGGGGTTGCCGGTGGCGGTCAGGGTGGCGAGGGTACGCCCGTGGAATGCACCTTCGGTCACCACGATTTTCGGGCAGGCGAGGCCGCGCTCGTTGCCGAGCTTGCGCGCCAGCTTGATCGCCGCCTCGTTGGCCTCGGCACCGGAGTTGGAGAAAAATACATTGTCCAATCCAGACAGCTTTACCAGCTTGTCGGCCAGTTGCTCCTGGGGCGGAATGTTGTACAGGTTCGAGACGTGTAGCAGGGTATTGGCCTGCTCCTGGATCGCCAGGGTAACTGCCGGGTGGCAGTGGCCGAGGCCGCACACGGCTATCCCGGAGAGGGCGTCGAGATATCGTCGGCCATTGTCGTCCCACACGTAGTTGCCTTCACCTCTGACCAGGGTCAGGGTTCTGTTACCGTAGTTCTGCATCAGTGCGGGAGTAGCCACCGTAAATCTCCTCTGTGGGTGGGTCTCTGTTGGGCATTGTCCATGTAGCTATCTATATAGAGGAAGGCCCAAAGTAAAAGGGAAACCGCAGAAAATACGCATTGGGCGCACTTTGACCGCAATTTCCCCGGGGAACCGGCAATACTAGCACAGCCATGGCCCGGAACCAGCAGTGGCTGCCCTAATCCTGGGCCATTCTCGGGCGATTGCTGGCCCCCCGTGGGAATCAGATTGGAATCGGGTACAATGCGCGCTTTCTGTTACGGTTAGACGCCCGCGGTGCCGGGTCACCCTACTATCCACCGTATTACCAACCGACTTTCAAGCCGAGGTTAGCTTCCACTATGGATACTCTGGAAAATATCAAAAAGCAGATCGCCGATAATGACATCCTGCTTTATATGAAAGGCAGCCCCAACGCTCCGCAGTGCGGCTTCTCCATGCGCGCCTCCCAGGCGGTGATGGCCTGCGGTCAGCGCTTTGCCTATGTGGATGTGCTGTCCAATCCGGATATCCGTCAGGAATTGCCAAAATTCGCTAACTGGCCAACCTTTCCGCAACTGTGGGTAAAGCAGGAGCTGGTGGGCGGCTGCGACATCATCATGGAGATGCATGAGAGCGGCGAGCTGAAGACCCTGATCGAGGAAACGGCCAAAGGGGCCGAGCAGGGCGAGTAATCGTTACTGCATCCCTGAGTTAAAATCTCAGACATAAAAAAACCGCGAGAAACTCGCGGTTTTTTTATGCGTGGGGTTTGCCCTTTAGGTAGGAGCCTGCCCTGCAGAAAAGGTTATTCCTCGGAAGCGGAAACCATCTGGGTTTGCAGGTAGTTCTGCAGGCCAACCTTGTCGATCAGGCTCAGCTGGGTTTCCAGCCAGTCCACATGCTCTTCCTCGGAGTCGAGAATGCGTTGCAGCAGTTCGCGGCTGCCGTAATCGCGAACAGACTCGCAATAGGCGATACCGTCGCGAAGATCGGGGATGGCCTTTTGCTCCAGCTTCAGGTCGCACTTCAGCATTTCTTCGGTGTTTTCACCAATCAGCAATTTGCCCAGGTGCTGCAGATTGGGGATGCCCTCCAGAAACAGAATCCGCTCGATCAGCCAGTCGGCGTGTTTCATCTCGTCGATGGATTCGTGGTATTCCTTGTCGGCCAGCTCTTTCAGCCCCCAGTCCTTGAACATGCGGGAGTGCAGAAAATACTGGTTAATGGCAATCAGCTCATTGCCCAGTGCTTTATTCAAATGTTCGATGACTTTGGGATCGCCTTTCATGGTGTTCTCCTTGAGCCGGGTCGCAATGTCCTGTGGCGGCAATTATTTATCAAAAATGCGGGCGCTGACTTTCTGAAACGATGATGAAAGGGGGCGGAAAAATTCCGTCCTGCACCATCAAAATTGTAGAGTCCGCAGCGCGAGATTGTGTGGAGTTTGCGTTGCAGAAATGGACAAGTCAAGCGCGGAATGTCGGCGAACGTGCAGGAAAAAAGCCAGAAAATTAACGGGAAAAAGGCCGAAAACTACAGTGAGAACGATTGCTGTTTAGATTGTTTGCGTGCGCCTCCAATTTACTCCAGCTCGCTGCGCATTCTCGATAGTTGTTTTTGAATGTCGGCGACATCGAACTTATCTTGCAGGCTGATGGCGCAGTCTTCCTGCAGACGCTGAATCAGGTTGTTTAATGCCTGCCGATCCTCACTGCGAGTGCAGATTTCCGCGAGTTCGATAAGCGCGTTGCAGAGGTGCCGCATTACCACCCCGCTTTCCCGGCCGTATTCGCGGATCTCATCCAGCGCAGCTGCCAGCACATCGGCAAAGCTCAGTTCGATGGTAACCAGTCGTAATTTGCGATTGTCGTCATGAAAACAGTTGGGTAGCGCCGGGCGCTGCAAGATGATGCCGATCCCGTCAATAAGGCGGTCAATGCAGGTGTAGGCGGTAAATGGGTCGTTGATTCCAGGGGACAGTGCGCGCACCGCGATTTGCGCCAATTGCCGAATGGAAAAAATGACGTCCTGCTCGGCGGTAGGCTGGGCGCCAAGGGTGATCGCGCTGTGAATGGCCTCGGCAATCGCCTGGCTGTCGGTATCGCGCGGCGGATCGTACACCGTAGCGACACAGCCCCAGTGGTAGAGGAAGGCGCCAGGGTGGATATCCAGGCGCACGGTGCACTGGTGTTGGCATGCCCAGGCAATCAGCTTCTGGTGATCAATGCGCTGGATGTAGCCCTCGGTGTTTGCGCGTACACGCATGGCATCGTCGCCGAGCGTGAGGTCCCGTAAATCCCGCCGGCAGGTGCGAGGGTCCCGGCAATCCTCGGTGGGGTAGATGGTCTCCAGCGCATTGCGGAATTCCCGATTGATCTGGAAGGTGATGTTGTCGATCTGGATCGACTGGGCCACGTTGTGAATGAAGTAAATCAGGTAGGCGATGCAGGCCAGAGCCATCAGCAGGGCAAAACTTACCGCCAGGGTGTGATGGTGCCGCGGCCCGCTGGCATCTATGCCGCGCATGACCAGCAGCGCATACACAAAGGTGGATAGAAAAATACCGAGCGATACCTGAGTGCCCCGGTCGCGAATGAAATTGCGCACCAGCCTCGGGCCAAACTGGTTGGAGGCGAGTGTCAGTGCAACCGTGGTTATTGAAAAGACCGTGCCTGCCACAGTGATCGTGGAACCGGCGACCGCGGACAGCAGCGCGCGGGCGCTGTCGGGGTCACGCAACCGGAGCCAGCCCAGGCCCGGCAGTTGCTCGACATTCCAGTGCTGGTCGATGGATAGGAATCCCTGCGCAAGCAAGATCGCAGAGGCCATCATGATTGCGGGAATTACCCAGAAGCTGGCGCGCAACCGCTCGGAAAGGTGTAGTAGCTGGTGTTTCATCGACCCGCAGGGACTCCAGGCGCAGGGAAAAGCGTAGAGACAGTGCTTTTAAGCCTAGGACAGGGGCGTGGGAGAGTGTGTTGGAATCAATGCGGAGGGTGGGGCAGGCGCTGTGCGACCAGATGCCTGCCCGGCGCCGGGGATCAGCCGGCGGAGTAAAACAGCGCGCTGTTGGTATTCGGGAGCATACCGGCAGTCATGGTCTCGTCGATGATCTCCTGGGTCAGCTCGGCACAGCGACCACATTGAGAGGAAACCCCGAGGTGGCGACGAAGGGCCTTTACCGAGGTGGAACCATCGTAAACAGCTTCTTTGATCTGGCTGTCGGTGATGCCTTTGCAGATACATACATACATCGCGAAAAACCTGGCGCAAATACAATCTTCTATTCAATCGAGGGTGGATCTTATTGTTAATGAGAATAAGTGTCAATAAGATTTTTCGACCGCTCAGTAAGTATTCTAGTTGGTCGTCTCGCAGGCAGTAGGGGTGCGTTTGACTCTTGGGTCAAAGTGGCCGCAGGCGGGTGTAGAGGGGCGGGGCAGCTGCTATTGGCGTTATATAAAAATTTAATGGGACTGCCATAGGCCCCTGTGTATCATAGCGGCCCCCTATCGATCTTTTGTCTGTTTATAGCCGCTGGTTATAAATTGACCATTTCTACAATCCATTATCTATCTCATTGAGGAGGTTCTCATGGCTGTATTAGTAGGTAAGCCCGCTCCGGATTTCACCGCAGCAGCAGTACTGGGTAACGGCGAAATCGTTGACGCGTTCAACCTGGCAGAAACCATCAAGGGCAAGAAGGCGGTAATCTTCTTCTACCCGCTGGACTTCACCTTTGTGTGCCCGTCCGAGCTGATCGCCTTCGACCACCGCTTTGAAGAGTTCAAAAAGCGCGGCGTTGAGGTGATCGGTGTTTCCATCGACTCCCAGTTCTCTCACAACGCCTGGCGTAACACTGCCATCAACGATGGTGGTATCGGCCAGGTGAAGTACACCCTGGTTGCCGACGTGAAGCACGAAATCTGCCAGGCCTACGACGTTGAGTCCGAAGGCGGCGTTGCCTTCCGTGGTTCCTTCCTGATCGACGAGGAAGGCACTGTACGTCACCAGGTAGTAAACGATCTGCCGCTGGGCCGTAACGTAGACGAAATGCTGCGCATGGTTGACGCGCTGGCGTTCCACCAGGAGCACGGCGAAGTTTGCCCGGCTGGCTGGCAGGAAGGTGACAAAGGCATGAACGCTTCCCCGGAAGGCGTTGCTGCGTACCTGAGCGAGAACTCCGGCAAGCTGTAAGCTGCAGGAGTGCAGGGAAGGTCACAAGCGCCTTCCCGTGCCAGAAAAACCGCCGCAAGGCGGTTTTTTTGTGCCTGAAGAAAAGGTTCTTGCGACAGAGAGCGTAAAAAGTGCGCTAACATGCGCGCTTGTTCCAGTTTTATTACAATGCGCCCCTGCCCGGAATGCGGTGACCGAGGGTTTCCGGGCGAAGAATTATTTGCCGGGCTGCTAGTCTTATATTCAGACTTCCACACAAAATCCGGCACAGTCTGATCTGGGGAGGCGCCTCGCCTGTCGGCCGAGGGGCGCGATGGGCCGCTCAACGGACGGGCAGTTTGGCGGATTGCAGTAACGCACACGGTGTAACTCAAGGTGTTCCAGGGCATTTTCCACAGAATCTACAGTGATCTGCGTGGCGCGTGGGTGCCGTTTATTGTCGCTTTCGCGCTGGTCGGCGCGACAGGGCAGGCGGTTGCCGATGCCGGTCGCGGTGACAAATCCGCCACGGCGCGTACGGGCAACAAGGCCGTGGCGAAGAGTGTGGAAGCCAGTGCCCAGGAATTTGACCGCTATTTTCGCCAGCTGCTGAAGCAGCAGGGTATTCCCGGGGCGGCTTACGTGATTGTGGACCGCGACCAGGTGGTGGCCATGAACACCTACGGCGTGCGAATCAAGGGCAAGCACCAGAAGGTCACCTCGCACACGGTGTTCCGCCTGGCCTCGGTGTCCAAAACATTTGCCTCCAGCATGGCGGCGGTGCTGGAGCACGAACACAAGTTCAACTGGGGCGACAAGGTCGTGCGCTACGTGCCCCAGCTCAGTTTCAAAACCCCGGCGCTGTCCATGCAGCTGCAGGTGCAGCACCTGCTCAGTCACTCCTCCGGACTTACTCCCAACGCCTACGACAACTATCTGGAAGACAATCGGCCCCTGTCCAAAATCCTGCCGAAGTTCGCCTCCATCGACCCTCACTGTGCCCCGGGCAAGTGTTACGGCTACCAGAACGTCCTGTTCAGCCTGATTGAAGACGTCATCCAGAAAGCGACCGGTGTGCCATACGGCCGCCAGTTGAAAGAGCGTTTCTTCACCCCGCTGAAGATGGAAGACGCCTCGCTGGGCTGGGAGAGCTTTATGGCGGCGAGCAATCGCGCGGCTCCCCATGTGCAGACCGGTAAGGGCTGGCGCCCGGTGAAGGTGGAAAAAGAGTACTATCTGGCTGCACCGGCGGCGGGTGTGAATGCCAGTATCAGCGACATGGCCCAGTGGCTGAAGGCGCAGATGGGCTACTATCCGGACGTGCTGTCTCACGAAGTCATCAACGACCTTACCACCGAGCGGGTAGAGACCCGGCGCCACCTGCGCCACCGTATCTGGCGTGACTATATCGACCACGCCGGTTATGGCCTCGGCTGGCGGCTGTACACCGTGGGGGACGATCGCATTGTCTTCCACGGCGGCTGGGTGGCCGGTTTCCGTGCCGCCATTGCGTATTCGGAGAAGCGCAAGGTGGGCATCGTCATTTTGATGAACGCGGAGTCCCGAGTTATCTCTGACCTGACCGGCAATTTCATTGCGGATATCACCGGTAATGGCAAGCTGGTACAGGCTATTGCTGCGGCGTCTAAAAAATAGCCGCTGTCTCCCGTCGTCCTCTTCTCGTCAATCCCGCATGCTTAAGCTGTCGCGCGCTTGAATTGCGCGTGACCGTCCCAATATTGCTTCCCCTGAGTTTGAATTGTCTGCCGAAGCGCGGACCGACGTTGTTTTAGATAGGGGAGATACCATTCATGACTGTTGCGGCGCAAAAAGAGAGCCACGGTTTCCAGACAGAGGCCAAGCAGTTACTGCACCTGATGATCCACTCGCTGTACTCCAACAAGGAGATCTTCCTGCGCGAGCTGGTATCCAACGCATCCGACGCCGCCGACAAGCTGCGTTTCGAGGCGCTCTCCAACTCGGAACTGCTGGCGGAAGACCCGGATCTGCGCATCCGCATCGAGTTCGACAAGGACGCCGGCACCCTGACCATTACCGATAACGGTATCGGCATGAGCCGCGATGAGGTGATCGAGAACCTCGGTACCATCGCCCGCTCCGGCACCGCCAACTTTATGCAGAACCTCACCGGCGACCAGAAGAAGGACGCGCACCTGATCGGTCAGTTCGGTGTGGGCTTCTACTCCGCCTTTATCGTCGCCGACAAGGTGGATGTATTTACCCGTCGCGCCGGCGCCGATGCCAGCCAGGGTGTGCACTGGGAGTGCAGTGGTGAAGCCGAGTACTCGGTGGAAAACGTCGAGTGGCCGCACCGCGGTACCCGCGTGGTGCTGCACCTGAAAGACGAAGCCAAAGAATTTGCCGATGACTGGCGCCTGCGCTCCATCATCAAAAAGTACTCCGACCACATCGCTATCCCGGTGGAAATGCTGAAGCAGGAAGGCCCGGCAGCGGAAGGGGAAGAGCAGGAAGACAAGGCGCCGGAATTTGAAGCGGTCAACGCCGCCCAGGCTCTGTGGACCCGCCCGCGCTCCGACGTGAAGTCAGAGGAGTACAAAGAGTTCTACAAGCACATCTCCCACGACTTCGACGATCCGCTCACCTGGAGCCACAACCGTGTGGAAGGCAAGCTGGACTACACCAGCCTGTTGTACATTCCGGCGCGCGCGCCGTTTGACCTGTACCAGCGCGATGCCGCCCGCGGCCTCAAGTTGTACGTACAGCGCACCTTCATCATGGACGACGCCGAGCAGTTCCTGCCGCTGTACCTGCGCTTTGTAAAAGGTGTGCTGGACTCCAACGACCTGCCGCTGAACGTCTCCCGCGAGATTCTGCAGAAAGACCAGAACACCGACGCCATCAAGAGCGCCCTGACCAAGCGCGTGCTGGACATGCTCGACAAGCTGGCGAAGAAAGACGCTGATCAGTACCAGAAGTTCTGGGATCTGTTCGGTTCCGTGATGAAAGAGGGCCCGGCGGAAGATTTCTCCAACAAAGAGAAAATCGCCAAGCTGCTGCGTTTCTCCACCACCCACACCGACGACGCCAAGCAGGATCAGTCCCTGGAAGACTACGTTGGCCGTATGAAAGACGGTCAGAAGAACATTTACTACGTGTGCGCAGACAACTTCGCCACCGCCAAGTCTTCCCCTTACCTGGAGGTCTTCCGCAAGAAGGGCATCGAAGTGCTGCTGCTCACCGATCAGGTAGACGAGTGGTTCGTAGGCCATATGCAGGAATTCGACGGCAAGCCGTTCCAGGACGTGGCCAAAGGCGCGCTGGACCTGGGTGAAGCGGAGAACGAAGACGACAAGGCCGAGCGCGAAAAGGCAGAGAAAGAAGCCGGTGCCCTGGTGGAGCGCGTCAAGGAAGTGCTGAAAGAGCGTGTGGAAGACGTGCGCGCAACCACGCGTCTGGTGGATTCCCCCGCGTGTCTGGTGGCCAGCGACAACGATATGGGCCTGCAAATGCGCCGTATCCTGGAGCAGGCGGGCCAGGCGCTACCGGATGCCAAACCGGTATTCGAGGTGAACCCGAGCCACCCGCTGGTGCAGCGTCTGGACCAGGAGCAGGATGAAGACCGCTTTGCGGATCTCACCAATATCCTGATGGATCAGGCGAACCTGGCGGCAGGGAATCAATTGGCAGATCCGGCGGATTACGTGCGCCGCCTGAACACCTTGCTGCTGGAGCTCAATCGCTAATTTGCGGCGGGGCTTCTTTCGAAAAGGCCGGCGAGGTTTCCCCGCCGGCCTTTTTGTTTGTTGTCCTGTTTTGCCCTGATCAATCGCCAATCTCTCTCCCGCCCGGGGGAGTCTGAGCTATATTGTTTTTGCCGGTTTTTTGCACGAATTGGCTGCGATTAGGCAGCATTTATTGGCGAACTTGGCAAAATTGATCAATTTCTGCGGGGCCCATTGGGTGCCGGCAGCCGGCTCCGTATAATCCCCCGCTGCACAGTAATCACTACAGAGCGTTATGACCCAGCAAGACGTATCTCCAAATACCCCGGAATCCACAATGTCCATTGCCGTGCTCGGCGGTGGTAGTTTCGGCACTGCGATTGCCAACATTGTGGCTGGCAACGGCCATGACACCCGCCAGTGGATGCGGGACCCCCAGCGGGCCGCCGCCTGTATGGACGAGCGGGAAAACCGCCACTACCTGCCCGGCGTGTCTCTGCATCCGGGCCTGAACATTACCGCCGACCTCGAGCAGGCGGTAAGCGGTTGCCAGGTGGTGTTTGTCGCGATTCCCAGTAAATCTTTCCGCGAGGTGGTGCACCGCGCGGCACCGGTGCTGGGCCCGGGCACCATGCTGATCTCCCTGACCAAGGGGGTGGAGCATGACAGTTTCCACCTGATGAGCGATATCCTGCGAGAAGAGACTGAAGGCATGCGGGTGGGAGTGCTGAGTGGCCCCAATTTCGCCAAAGAAGTCGTTGCCGGGCACTACACTGCGACGGTAATCGCCAGTGAAGACGAATCCCTGTGCACGACCATCCAGAAGGTGCTGCACTCGGAGACGTTCCGCGTTTATTCCAGTAACGATGTATTCGGTGTGGAGTTGGCCGGAGCGCTGAAAAATATCTACGCCATCGTCACCGGCATGGCCGTTGCCCTGGGGCGCGGGCAGAACACCACCAGTCTGCTGATTACCCGGGCGCTGGCGGAAATGATGCGCTTTGCCGAAGCGATCGGCGCAGACCCAATGACGTTTATCGGCCTTGCCGGCGTGGGTGACCTGATCCTGACCTGTTCTTCCGATCTCAGCCGCAACTACCGGGTGGGCTATCTGGTGGGCAAGGGCAAGAAGCTCGAAGACGCAGTGTCAGAAATCGGCCAGGTGGCAGAAGGGGTGAATACGGTTCGTCTGATTAAGGCGAAAGCCGATGAATTGGGCGTCTACATGCCCTTGGTTTCCGCGATTCACGCCATATTATTTGAAGGTACCCCGATTCCCACGGTTATTCGCGAGCTGATGTCCGGGGCGCAAACCTTTGATGTGGCCTATTCGGCCAAACCCTGATCAACGTTTAATAGCTGCGGATTTGATATGAATAATGCACAACTGAAGCAGAACCTGACCTCGGCAGACCACTGGATGCGCCTGTTGTTTATGGTGCTGTTTGTCATTCTGCTGGAAATTGCTGGTGTGGTGATGCTTGCTACCATCGTACTGCAGTTCCTGTTCGCCATCGTATCCGGTGGTCCGAATGAGAATCTGCGCCAGATGGGGAACCAGATTGCGTCCTACATCTATCAGACCCTGCAATTCCTGATCTACAACACGGAAGAAAAGCCGTTTCCGTTTTCCGAGTGGCCGGAGTCCTGAACGCCACGCCGGTGGCGAGGTTGGAATCGCAGCCTCGAAACCAAACCTGAAACGAAATCGGACTATATTGAGTGTTCCTGAATTTCTGAATGACAGAATCGTGGCTGGCCCAATGGTCGGCCTTTCCCTATTTGTGGTGCCCAACAACGGACTGGTGATCGCCCAATGAGCAACGAAGAACTGAAACAAAATCTGACCTCCACGAACCAATGGCTGCGCCTTGTGTATATGGTGCTGTTTGCGGTGCTGCTGGAAATCGCCGGCTTTGTCATGCTGGCGGTCGTTATCGCCCAATTCCTGTTCGCCATTTTTACCGGCGGAGCCAACGACAACCTGCGCCGTTTGGGGGACCAGATTTCCTCCTATATCTATCAGACGCTGCAGTTCCTGATTTACAACACCGAAGAGAAGCCGTTTCCGTTTTCCGAGTGGCCTGAGTCTGAAGAGGAAGACCTTTCCAGCTACGAGAGTGCGGAAGAGATGGACGGCGAGGTGATTGACGATGTCGACGCGCTCGAGACCGACCTTGACGATGTAGAAGCGGAAGTTGATGAGGTGCTCGACGAGAGCTCCGGTGATGTGGTGAAACCTGAAGCGACCACCAAGGCGGCTGCCGCAGAAAAGTCAGAGAAACCTGCCAAACGTAAAAAGTCTGCAAAAGCCAACAAGGCCGGCGACGAGGAAGAAACCGTCATCGAGTTGGGCGCAGACTCTGCGGAGACCGCGGCGGCAGAAAGTGGCGACAAAGCCTCCGAAGACAAGAAGTAGTCTCTGTACCCGACCGGCGGCCAAATGTAACGGGAGAGCCCTGTGCTGTTGTTTGTAATGCGTCACGGCCATGCCGAACCGTTCCGTAAAAGCGATGAGACCCGCGCCCTGACCGAGGAGGGGCGCGCGGAAGTGGCGTCGGTCTGCAAGCAGCGTGCCTCGGAGCTGGCACAGGTGAAAACCATCTGGGCCAGCCCCTTTGTGCGGACTCGCCAAACCGCCAAAATTGTTGCCGAGGCATTCGATCTGCCGGTGGAGATGCAGGACTTCCTCACCAGTGACACTCCGGTGGAGCAAGTGCTGGACGCGCTGGCGGCAGCCGACGAAAAGGTTTTCCCGCTGTTGCTGGTTAGCCATCAACCGCTGGTGGGTATCCTGGTGAACGGGCTCTGCGGCAGCGGTGATGAGCATCCAATGGCGACCTCGAGCCTGGCGTGCCTTTCCGCGGATGTATGGGCGCGGGATTGCGCAGAGCTTGCGTGGTTGCAGCACAAACCCTGAGCGGCCCTGCGCGGGTGCTCGTCGCCCCTCCTACGCAATCGGTCAAAGTCGCTGAGTTCTGTTGCCATTGCCCCACAGCTGTGGGGCTGTCAGCATGGCCGTTTCGACAGCGGTACGGTTTCCCCCTATGCCTCAATCCACTTCTGCCCCCGGCGCCCCCCGCGAAATTACCCTGGATGTGCACGGCAATGTGATCGCTGCCCGGCAGTGGGGGAACCCCGCCGGTATACCGGTGCTTGCGCTACATGGCTGGCTGGACAACTGCGCCAGCTTCAACAAAATGGCGCCTTTCCTCGCTGAGCTAAATCTGGTTGCGGTGGACCTCGCCGGGCACGGCCAGAGTTATCACCGACACCGGGACGCGAATTACACCATCTGGACAGAAATCGAAGACGTGCTGGCCATTGCCGATGCGCTTGGCTGGGCCCAGTTTTCTATACTGGCGCACTCGCGCGGGGCGGTTATCGGCACCATTGCCGCGGCTACTTTTCCCGAGCGGGTGCAGCGCCTGGCGTTGATCGACGGTCTGGTGCCGCCACCGACTACCGACGAGGAAGCGCCGGAAACCCTGCGCAAGGGAATCGAACAGCGCGCGCGTTACCGCGACCGCAAGAGCCGGGTGTTCGAATCTCTTGAGGTTGCTGTTACCGCGCGCAAAAACGGCCTGTTCAAATTGACGGACGACGCGGCCCGTGCGCTGGTACAGCGGGGCGTGCGCCCCTGTGAGGGTGGTTATACCTGGAGCAATGACCCGCAACTGATGGCCAGTTCCCTGGCAAAAATGAACGAGCCACAGGTGCGCGCGTTTCTGGCGCGGGCCGGTATGCCCATCCGGTTAGCGCTGGGGAAAGGCGGGATCCAGGGGATGATCGAACGCATTCGCCCCCTGGCAGAGCAGGTGCCGAATATCGTGTTGAAGGAATTTTCCGGTGGTCACCATTTACATATGGAAGACAGTGCCGAGGAAATTGCGCAATGGTTTTTACCATTCCTCACTGGGAGGGAAGGCCAGAACTGAAAGGGACAGATCCGCTAAAAGGGGATTCGCTTGGAGTAGCTGGCCTTTTGCATATCCCGCACTTCCACAGAGATTTCTGGCACCTCCGGCGCGGCCTCGCACAGGTAGTTGAAAATGGCCGCACTCAGTGCTTCTTTCTGTTCTGTAGTGCGCCCTTCGAGAATGCGCACTTCCGCGTGAATAAACAGATTGCTGGAGCCTTCGTGGCTCTTGCCGAGTACAAAATCCCGATAGGGCAGGGCGCGCGTCTTGATGGCGCTGGCATTGAACAGCCCGGTTTCACTCATCGCCTGCTGACCATTACTGACCAGTGCAGGAATGGAAATGCTGTCTTCCAGTTTTTGCGAATATTCGATCACCAGATGGGGCATTGCCGGACTCTCCTCCTGATCAGTAAGGGGCAGAACGCGTTAACGAATCAGCGACAGAAATTCGTTGCGCGTTGCCTGCTGGCTGCGGAAAGAGCCGAGCATTGCAGAGGTTTTCATAACCGAGTTCTGCTTTTCCACGCCGCGCATCATCATGCACATATGCTTGGCCTCGATAATCACACCCACGCCGGCTGCACCGGTCACCTGCTCGATCGTCTTCGCCACCTGCACGGTCAATTGCTCCTGAATCTGCAAACGGCGCGCAAACATGTCTACAATGCGCGCCACTTTGGACAGGCCCAGTACCTTGCCATCGGGAATATAAGCCACGTGCGCCTTGCCGATAAACGGCAGCATGTGATGTTCGCACATTGAGTACAGCTCAATATCTTTTACCAGCACCATTTCGCTGCAGTCGGACGGGAAGAGGGCATCGTTGACGATTTCTTCCACGGTCTGATTGTAGCCGCGGGTCAGGTATTGCATGGCCTTGGCGGCGCGCTGAGGGGTATCTTTCAGCCCCGGGCGCTCCAGGTCTTCACCAATGGCTTCGATAATGTGTGCGTAGTGTTCTTTCATCAGTATGCTTCCAACGTCTCGCCCGCGGGGTTGTTCTGCCACTGGTACGTAATGCGCAGTACGCAAATGAACGGGCGTTCGATCACCGGTGTATCGGCGGGTATCAGAGGGTGCGCTACCCTAAGCCTTTGTCACACGGTAGTAAAGCGCCAAAAATAGAGGAATATCGCCAATGATAGAGAAACGGGAGTCCGATTTGCACGAATTGTGTACCGTGCTGGACTATATCCGCTGGGGCGCCAGTCGCTTTACCGAAGCGCAGTTGTGGTTCGGCCACGGCACCGATAATGCCTGGGATGAGGCTGTCCTGCTGGTCACTCACGCACTACACCTGCCGGTGGATAGCAAGCCGGAGATTCTTTCCGCGCGCCTTACCATGACGGAGCGTGCCGAGGTAATGGCGGTCCTGGAAAGGCGGGTTAATGAACGCTTACCCGCCCCCTACCTTACCAACGAAGCCTGGTTCTGCGACCTGCCG
Organism: Microbulbifer sp. ABE4_465; assembly: GCF_056160765.1. Classification (NCBI taxonomy): domain Bacteria; kingdom Pseudomonadati; phylum Pseudomonadota; class Gammaproteobacteria; order Cellvibrionales; family Microbulbiferaceae; genus Microbulbifer; species Microbulbifer sp. ABE4_465. Next base: position 274,048 of record NZ_JBSWXV010000005.1, on the reverse strand, counting down.
TTCTATGTGGACGAGCGGGTACTGGTACCCAGATCTCCGATCGGTGAGCTGATTCGAAATCATTTTGAGCCCTGGCTGCAGCAGGAGCCTCTCGCTATTCTCGATCTTTGCTGTGGCAGTGGCTGTATCGGCATCGCTTGCGCGGATACGTTTCCGGGCGCGCGGGTGGATGTCAGTGATATTTCGGCGGATGCGATCGAGGTGGCCCAGATCAACATCAATCGACACCACTTGAACGACGAGGTGCGCGCGGTGCAGTCGGACCTGTTCGCCGGCCTCAAGGGTTGCAGTTACGATCTGATCGTCAGTAACCCGCCCTATGTGGATGCCCGCGATCTGGCGGAAATGCCACGGGAATACCATGCCGAGCCGGGGCTGGCGCTGGGTTCTGGTGATGACGGCCTGGATTTTACCCGGCGCCTGTTATTGCAAGCGCCGGACTACCTGCAGCCGGAAGGTATTCTGATATGCGAAGTGGGCAACAGCTGGGTCGCGCTGGAAGAAGCCTATCCGCGAGTGCCGTTTTTCTGGCCCGAGCTGGAAGATGGTGGGCACGGGGTTTTTGTACTGACGCGGGAAGAGCTGCTGGCGTGCCGCGCCATGTTTGAGGCTGGAGCTTGAATCCGCAGCGCGCGGCTAGAGAATCCTCTATAATGCGCGGCCTTTAACGAATAATTCACTGGGGTAGGGAATACCGGGTATGTCGGGCAATACATTTGGCAAGCTGTTTTGTGTCACCACCTTTGGCGAAAGCCACGGTCCTGCATTGGGCTGCATTGTGGATGGCTGCCCCCCGGGAATTGAGATTACCGCCGAAGAAATCCAGCTGGAGCTGGATCGCCGCAAGCCCGGTACCTCTCGCTACACGACCCAGCGCCGCGAAGCGGACGAAGTGAAGATTCTTTCGGGGGTATTCGAAGGTAAAACCACCGGAACCCCCATCGGCCTGCTGATCGAAAACACCGATCAGCGCTCTAAAGACTACGCCAATATCGCCGAGCAGATTCGCCCGGCCCATGCCGATTACACCTACTGGGCCAAATACGGTCTGCGGGATTACCGCGGCGGTGGCCGCTCTTCCGCGCGAGAAACCGCCATGCGCGTCGCTGCCGGCGCCATTGCCAAAAAGTGGCTCAAGCAGCAGTTCGGTATCGAGGTGCGCGGCTACCTGTCTCAGTTGGGCCCGATCAAAGTCGAAAAGCTGGACTGGTCCCAGGTCAGCGAGAACCCCTTCTTTTGCCCCGATGCCGACAAGGTGCCGGAAATGGAAGCGTACATGCAGGCATTGATCAAGGAAGGGAACTCCATCGGTGCGCGTATTTCCGTGCATGCAAGCGGAGTTCCCGCAGGTCTTGGCGAGCCGATCTTCGATCGTCTGGACGCGGACCTGGCCCATGCGCTGATGAGCATCAATGCGGTTAAAGGTGTGGAGATCGGCGCTGGATTTGCTTCCGTGGAGCAAAAGGGTACCGAGCACCGTGACGAAATTACCGAGCAGGGCTTCCAATCCAATCATGCCGGTGGTGTGCTCGGTGGTATTTCCAGTGGCCAGGAGCTGATTGCGCATATCGCGCTGAAGCCCACTTCCAGCCTGCGCATCCCGGGCAAAAGCCTGGATACCAACGGCAACCCGATTGAAGTAGTGACCAAAGGGCGCCACGATCCCTGCGTCGGCATTCGCGCAACACCCATTGCCGAAGCGATGATGGCGCTGGTGTTGATCGACCATGTCATGCGTCAGCGCGCGCAGAACGGGGATGTGGAATTTGGCCTGAAGATCCCGGCGGGTGAGCCGGCCTAGGAGTTGGTCGAGGTCGAAAAATAAAAAAGGCGGAGCGCCAAAAACGCTCCGCCTTTTTTGTGCCCGCTCGTGCTGTATCGAGGTGATTACAGGTGCAGGTTCAGGCCGAGGTAGGGGCCTTTTACTTCCACATCGGGCTCGAGATCGTCGAGGTCCGGGGCGTCAATGGTGAGGGCGCGGTAACCGGCTTCCACCGCGAAATCCAGCGCTGGCACAAAATCCCAGCGGATCTTGGCGGACAGGTCGGTCACAGAGTTGCCGTCGTACTGGGTGCCGTTGCCCTGGGCAATGATGGACCAACCGGTAAAGGGCAGGTCGAAACGGGCCATGCCGTACACCATCGGTACTACGCCGGAGAAATCCAGTGAGGCACCTTCCAGGTCGTTGAGCTCAAACTCACCGGAAAACTGTCTGGCGGTGACGCCAAGGTCCAGGTTCACCCAGTTGTCCAGAATTTCGTAATACAGGGTGGCATCGGTGTGGGTCAGATCCAGGGTGGAGTTGAACTCATCCATCTCGGTCTGCACCTGGGTGTGCGCCACCAGAATGTTGGGGAGCAGCGGAATCGGGTGTTCCAGTGCGGCCTGCAGGAAGGTGTTGTTGTCTTTGTTGAAATTCTCGGTATCGAGAAGGTCGTTCAGTTCGCCGCTGTAGGATGGTTTCCACACACCTGCGGTGGCGTCGAAGCCGAGAATGGTGTCGGCGCTGGCGGTGGCAGAAGCCAGGGCAGCGCAGATGGCCAGAGTGATTTTTTTCATTTTGGAGTCGCTTCCGTTGAATTCTGCGGCGGATTCTACCGCCTTTTTATGAATTTTCCCTGAACAGATTCCGGGTTTTGAGACCTGTTCACCGGTTGCGGCGACGGATTACAGTCCCCGCGCCTCTTTGAATAGCAGCTGCTGCAACGCATTGGCCGCATTACTGAGGGTGCGGTTGCGATGATAGATGATCCCCAGATTGCGCACGATACTCAGCTGCGGCATGGGCAGCTCCGCGAGGCTGTCGTCGATCAGGGTCTTGGGCAGCACACTCCAACCGAGACCGACCCCTGCCATCATCTTGATGGTTTCCAGAAAATTGGTCGCCAGTTTGGCGGTCAGCTTGAGCCCGTGGGCATCGAATTCGCGCTTGATCAGTCGCCCCGTGTAGGTGTTCATATCCGGCAAGATCGCCGGGTATCGGGCCAGCGCCGGCAGATCCAGTTCCGGCATCTGCGCCAGCGGGTGGTCAGGCGCTGCCACCACCACACAGGGGTCCGGCCAGATGATCTGTGCATTCAGGTTGGGGTAGTCCTTCAGTGCCAGGGTGACCACGGCAAGCTCGTATTCACCGGCCATCAGCGCTTCGTAGGCCTGCTCGGAGTCGAGAAAGTCGATATCCAGGGAGACGTCGGGATACAGGTTGCTGAACTCACGCAAAACCGGTGGCAGGTGGTGCAGGCCCACGTGGTGACTGGTGGCAATACGCAGGCTGCCGCCGATCGTCTCGCCCAGGCTGCGCAGCTCGTGCTCGGCGTCGCTAACTTCGTTCAATATATGGCGTGCGCGGGGCAGCAGGGCGCGGCCGGCGTTGGTGAGCTGCAGCTTGCGACCAATACGGTCAAATAGCGGAGTGCCCAGCTGTGCCTCCAGGGACGCCAGGCGTTTGCTCACCGCGGGCTGGGTCAGGTGTAGTTGCTCCGCGGCCTCCGAAACGGAGCCCTGTTCTGAAATGGCAAGAAAGGCCCTGAGCCACTGGATTTCCATGATGCTTCTCTGAATGGCTGTTTTCGGGTATTCCAAAAACGAATGCGCCATATAATAAATATAAATTGATGTTATTCAAGGCTCCCCCTAGACTCCCGCATGTTATCCATAGAGGAGATGGGGCTATGGGCCATCCTGAGAAGCAAGAAGCGAACAAAAAACAGACGCTCTACGACAAGCTCTGGCAAGACCACCTTGTCAAAAGCCGTGATGACGGCACCGCACTGATCTATATCGACCGTCACCTGATTCACGAAGTGACCTCTCCTCAGGCCTTTGAAGGGCTACGTCTGGCCGGTCGCAAGCCGTGGCGCACGGACTCTGTGGTAGCCACGCCGGACCACAATGTACCGTCTGACGCCGCCGAGCGCGCCGGTGGTATTGCCGGGATTCAGGACGAAGTGTCCCGTATCCAGGTGCAGACCCTGGATGAGAACTGCAAGGACTTCGGCATTGTCGAGTTCGGTATCAACGATCCGGGGCAGGGCATTGTGCACGTAATCGGGCCTGAAACCGGTGTGACCCTGCCGGGCATGACCGTGGTGTGCGGTGACTCCCACACGTCCACCCACGGTGCACTGGGCGCGCTGGCCCACGGCATCGGCACCTCCGAGGTGGAGCACGTGATGGCCACCCAGTGTCTGATTCAGAAAAAGATGAAGAACATGCTGGTGCGTGTGGACGGCGAGCTTGGCCCGGGTGTTACCGCAAAAGACGTGGTGCTGGCCATCATCGGCAAGATCGGCACCGCCGGCGGTACCGGCTATGCCATCGAGTTCGGTGGCTCCGCCATCCGTTCCCTTTCGATGGAAGGGCGCATGACCATCTGCAACATGGCGATCGAGGCTGGTGCCCGTGCGGGCATGGTCGCGGTGGACGACATCACCCTGGAATACGTGAAGGGCAAACCCTACGCGCCCAAGGGCGAGCAGTGGGACAAGGCGGTGGAAAACTGGAGCCGCCTGCACTCCGATGACGGTGCCCACTTCGATGAAATCGTCGAGCTGAAGGCGGAAGAAATCGAGCCGCAGGTAAGCTGGGGGACGTCCCCGGAAATGGTAGTGCCGGTCAGTGCACTGGTACCCAATCCCGCGGATGAAAGTGACGCGACCAAAAAATCCGGTATCGAGCGCGCGCTGGAATATATGGGACTGAGCGCCGGCCAGAAAATTACCGATATCAACCTCGACCGGGTATTTATCGGCTCCTGCACCAACTCCCGTATCGAAGACCTGCGCGCCGCCGCCGAGGTCGCCAAGGGCCATAAAAAGGCCGACAGCGTGAAGCAGGTGCTGGTGGTGCCGGGTTCTCAGTCGGTGAAAGTACAGGCGGAAAAAGAAGGTCTGGACAAGGTGTTTATCGAAGCGGGCTTCGAGTGGCGCGAGCCTTCCTGCTCCATGTGTCTGGCGATGAACGCAGACAAGTTGGGTGCCGGCGAACACTGTGCGTCCACGTCCAACCGCAACTTTGAAGGTCGCCAGGGTTACGGGGGTCGCACGCACCTGGTCAGCCCGAGTATGGCGGCAGCGGCGGCAATTGCCGGTCACTTCATTGACGTGCGTGAAATGCAGAAGACGACAGCCGTGAGCGGAGGGAATAAATAGCATGAAGGCATTTACCAAGCATAAAGGCGTGGCCGCACCCATGGACCGCGCCAATGTGGACACGGATCTGATTATTCCCAAGCAGTTCCTCAAATCCATTAAGCGTTCCGGCTTCGGCCCGAACCTGTTCGATGAGCTGCGTTACCTGGACGAGGGACAGCCGGGCCAGGATTGCAGCCAGCGTCCGGTGAATCCGGATTTTCCGCTCAACCACCCGCGCTACCAGGGTGCTTCCGTGTTGCTGGCGCGCAAGAACTTTGGCTGTGGTTCCAGCCGTGAGCACGCGCCCTGGGCGCTGGATGATTACGGTTTTCGCGCGGTGATTGCACCGAGTTTTGCGGATATTTTCTTTAATAACTGTTTCAAGAACGGTCTCCTGCCGATTGTTCTGGAAGAAGATGTTGTCGAGCAGTTGTTCCAGGAGATGTACGCGGAAGAGGGCTACCAGCTGACCATCGACCTGGAAAAACAACAGGTCGTCAAACCCAACGGCGACACCATCGACTTTGAGGTGGATGCCTTTCGCAAGCACTGCCTGCTGAACGGCTTGGATGATATCGGCCTGACCCTGGAAGACGCGGACGATATCCGCGCTTACGAAGCCAAGCGCCGCGAGCAGGCGCCGTGGCTGTTTGATGCGGTGAAGTAAAAAGACAGAATAACTGGAAGAACGATGAGCAAAAAAATCATGATCCTGCCGGGCGACGGAATCGGCCCGGAAATTGTCGAACAGGCCGTTGCGGTACTGAAAACCGCCGATGAAAAGTTCGGCCTGCACCTGGAATTTACCGAAGGCCTGATCGGCGGTGCCTCCATCGATGCCCACGGCGAACCGCTGACCGATGCGGAACTGAAAAACGCCGGTGACTGCGATGCGGTATTGCTGGGCGCCGTCGGCGGTCCCCAGTGGGACACTCTGGACCGTGCCATTCGCCCGGAAAAAGGCCTGCTGAAAATTCGCAGCGGCCTGGGTCTGTACGCCAACCTGCGCCCGGCCATTCTGTATCCGCAGCTGGCCGACGCCTCTTCCCTGAAACCGGAAGTGGTATCAGGGCTGGATATCCTGATCGTACGCGAGCTGACCGGTGGTATTTACTTCGGTGAGCCACGCGGTATCAAGACTCTGGAAAATGGTGAGAAGCAGGGTTTCAACACCTATGTTTACACCGAATCCGAAATCGAGCGTATCGGTCGCACCGCATTTGAAGCTGCACAGAAGCGCGGCGGCAAGCTGTGCTCCGTGGACAAGGCCAACGTACTCGAAGTGACCGTGCTGTGGCGCGAAGTGCTGGACCGCCTGGCCCCGGAATACCCGGATGTGGAGCTGTCGCACATGTACGTGGACAATGCGGCCATGCAGCTGGTGCGTGCACCCAAGCAGTTCGACGTGATGGTGACCGGCAATATGTTCGGCGACATCCTGTCCGACGCCGCCGCCATGCTCACCGGTTCCATCGGTATGCTGCCGTCTGCGTCCATGAACGAAACCGGCTTCGGTCTGTACGAGCCGTGTCACGGCAGTGCGCCGGATATTGCAGGGCAGGGCATCGCCAACCCGCTGGCCACCATTCTTTCCGCCGCCATGATGCTGCGCTACTCCCTGAATATGGGCGACGCGGCCGATGCGATTGAGGCGGCAGTGAGCAAGGTTCTGGATCAAGGACTGCGCACCGCGGACATTTACACGGACGGCTGTAAAAAAGTCTCCACCGCGGAAATGGGTGCAGCAGTGGTGGCCGCTTTCTAATAAAGCAAGCCTCCAATTGACGTCATCCCGGTCTCTACATTCATGCGGCGCGGCCGCTCCGGGATCCAGAAACAAACAAATTGAACAGGGTAATGAAATGAACAAGGTAGGATTCGTAGGCTGGCGCGGTATGGTCGGCTCCGTTTTGATGGGCCGCATGCTGGAAGAAAACGACTTCGCACATATCGCCGAGCCGGTATTTTTCTCCACATCCAATGCCGGTGGTAAAGCCCCGGAAATTGGCAAAGAAGTCGCGCCCCTCAAAGACGCCTACGACCTGGATGCTTTGGCCGAGCTGGACGCCGTTGTCAGCTGTCAGGGCGGTGATTACACCAAAGAAGTGTTTGGCAAGCTGCGCGAAAAAGGCTGGGACGGTTACTGGATCGACGCCGCCTCCAGTCTGCGGATGAACGACGACGCCATCATTGTGCTGGATCCGGTGAACCGCGATGTGATCGACAACGGTATCGAATCCGGTGTGAAGAACTACATCGGTGGTAACTGCACCGTGAGCCTGATGCTGATGGGCCTCGGCGGTCTGTTCAAGGAAGGCCTGGTGGAGTGGGTAACCGCTCAGACCTACCAGGCAGCGAGCGGCTCTGGCGCCAAGCATATGCGTGAGCTGATTTCCCAGATGGGCAGCATTCGCGATGGCGTCGCCTCTGAACTGGCGGACCCCGCCAGTGCCATTCTGGAAATCGACCGCAAGGTGGCCGAGAACATGCGCAGTGGCGACTTCCCCACCGCGCAGTTCGGCGAGCCGCTGGCCGGTAGCCTGCTGCCGTGGATCGACACCCAGCTGGAGTCCGGCCAGAGCCGCGAAGAGTGGAAGGCCCAGGTGGAAGCGAACAAGATTCTGCGCACCGACAGCACCGTGCCCGTGGATGGTACCTGTGTACGCATCGGCGCCATGCGCTGTCACAGCCAGGCGTTCACCGTGAAGCTGAAGAAAGACCTGCCGCTGGAAGAGATCGAGAAAATTATGGGTTCTGCCAACGACTGGGTAAAAGTGGTGCCCAACGATCGCGAAGTGACCCTGAAAGAGCTGACCCCGACCGCGGTAACCGGCAAACTGGATATCCCGGTTGGCCGTCTGCGCAAGCTGAGCATGGGTGGTGAATACCTGAATGCCTTCACCGTCGGTGACCAGCTGCTGTGGGGCGCTGCCGAGCCGCTGCGTCGTGTACTGCTGATTTTGCTCGGTAAGCTTTGATTTGCTAGTCAGACCTTAACTGCCTGAGCGAAGGTGCCGATGCCGGGTAACGCCTTGCGAGACCTTCACCGCCATGGATGGCGGTGCAGAGCCCCAGGGATGGGTTCACCGCGTGTCTCGCAAGGCGTTACCCGGTAGCGGTACCGCCACCGCACTTCGCAATTGCGGTGCCCCGTGCCTATATATCCCGTCGATAGCTTCCCCCCTGACTCTCCACGAGTATAATCCCCCGCAATTTTAGGCTGCTGCTTTAGTGGTCGACCTGGCTGAAAAGCATTCGAAAAAACACGTGAGTACAAATATGACCGAATCCACCTGGGAACTGGTGATCGTTGGTGTTGGCAGTGCGCCCTTTGATGCGCTGCTGGAGATCCTGGAAGAGCGCAAGACCGTGACCCCGGGCCAGCTCAAGCTGGTGATCGACGATGAAGCCGAAGTCGATCCGCAGGTGTTCGCCAATCGCAGCGTGCCGGTCACTCCGCTGAAAGAGTTTGCCTTTTCCCCGGAGCAGGTCGTGCTGCTGCTGACCGCAGGTGATACCGCGACTGCCGCGCTCGCACAGGCCGAGCAGGCCGGCGCCTGGGTGGTGGATGCGGCGGGTATTACCCGTGGCGACGAGAGCGTGGCGCTGATCCATCCGCTGCTGAACAGCGCGGAACTCAATCAGCGGGACGAGAGTGATCGCAAAGTGATCGCCGTGCCGGGTGCCGGTGCCGCGATGCTGGCGGAGGCGCTGTTTCCGCTGAAATCGCAGCTGCAAGCCGTGGAAGTTGTACTGAATCAGCCGGTGTCCGCACTGGGCAAAAGCAGCGTGGATGCCGCCGCTGCACAGACCGCGCGGTTGTTTAACGGCCAGGAGCCGGATGTGGACGAGACAACCGGTCAGCGCCTCGCGTTCAATCATCTGAGCTCCGCCGAGGACCTGCTCGAAAGTGGCCACAATTTCAGCGAATTGGCGCTGGTACTGGAGCTGCGTCGCCTGCTCGGTGACGAGGTGGCGCTGGATGCGAGTATTAATACCGCTTCCGTGTTTCACGGTCAGCTGGCGAATGTCAGTGTGCAGTTGAAAGACCAGCAGGCGCTGGAAACCGTGCGTGGTTTGCTGACCAATGGTGCGCGCCTGGAAATGCGCGAGCGCCCATCGGCACAGGATGCGGTCGGCAGTGAGAATACGTTAGTGGGACGCCTGCGCACCGGATTGATCAATCCGCGCCAGGTTGTTTTTTGTGCGGCATCCGACAATTTGCGTAAAGACGTCGCAATTAACTGTGTACAGATTGTCCACTTGTTGCTAAAAACCCATTGATATTTAATACTTAGCGGCCTTTCTGAAGGTTTCTTCTTAACTTTGGCCCTGTGAGTGGCCCTTAGGGGGCATGGCGATGCTTGGGGGTGTTGCTGGGTGAGTAAAGCGAGAATCCAGATAGGCCACATCTTTTTCGGGGGGTGACTCTTTCGCCGGCTAATGGCTGGTACACACACGAGAGTGTCACCGAAGAGTAGAGCCTGGTGTCTGAGCACTGGTTCTTTTTGAGTAATTTTTGTGCATTTAAATGGCACAAGCCGAACGTAGTTTTCGCTTGGAATACTTTTCTGAGTAAATATTGAACACGTTTTCGGCGTGATTCTAACAATAAAGGGAATCGGATATGCGTGTGCAAAAGCTGGCACTTGCGGTGGGTCTGGTCAGCGCACTGGGTGGCAATGGGGCTCTGGCGCTCGGATTGGGCGAAATCAAGTTGAATTCCACGCTCAACCAGCCGCTCGATGCAGAGATCAAACTGCTGCAAACCCGCGGTCTTGGGGAAAACGAAATCAAGGTCCGCCTGGCGAGCACCGAGGATTTCGAGCGGGCTAATGTTGAGCGGGGCTATGCCCTCGACGGTATCCGCTTCGATGTGGACTACTCCAGTGGTCAGCCCGTGGTACGTATCACCAGTCGCACTCCGATTCGCGAGCCTTTCCTGAATTTCCTGGTGGAAACCCGCTGGCCCAGCGGCCGTCTGTTGCGGGAATACACCCTGCTGATGGACCTGCCGGCCTTCTCCACCAATACCGCGTCCCAGCCTGTACGCGCCGCGGAGCGTGAGCGTCAGCAGGTGCAGCGCAATGCGCCTGTGCAGCGCCCGGTCCAGAAGCCGATTCAGCCTACCGTGCAGCGTACTCCGGAACCGGTAGAAGCACCGGCAGAGCAGCCCGTGCCTGCGCCTGAAGAGTACAGCGCGCCTCAGGAGACTGTGGCGGAAGAGCCGCAACAGCCGATCTTTGAAGAGCCCGCGGAAGAGTTTAGCGAGCCGCAGACGGCGACCGACACAGGCAGCCGTGTCTACGGTCCGGTGGAGGCCAACAAGACCCTGTGGGAGATCGCCCGCGACAGCCGCGAGACCCGCGATCTGTCCGTCCAGCAGACCATGCTGGCGATCCAGCGCCTCAACCCCGAAGCCTTTATCAACAACAATATCAATCTGCTGAAGAAGGGCGCGGTACTGCGCCTGCCCACCGCAGATGAAGTGCGCAACCTGACCCTGACCGAGGCGGTCTCTCAGGTGGCTACCCAGAACGACGCGTGGCGCGACCGCGTTGCGAATAGCGATGCCACCGGCGCGCCGCTGGATGCCCGCGCCACAGTGGAAGAAACCGCCGAGAGCGATACACTCGAAGGCCGTGTATCCCTGGCGGCACCGGGTGATAACGAATCCGTATTGTCCGGCTCCGGCAGTGGCAGCAGCGAGAGCGACGCGCTTGAAGGCGAGCTGGCCGTTACCGAAGAAGAGCTGGATAAGTCCCGCCTCGAAGGTGCCGAGCTGCAGGATCGCATCGGCGAGCTGAACGAGCAGATCGACACCATGGAGCAGCTGGTTGAGGTCTCCAACGACGAGCTGCAGGCCGTGCAGGCCGCCGCGGAACAGACCAACAACGCGCTGGAATCTGAAGGCGAAGTCGACGCCTACGAATCAGAGTTCGAGTCCGAGCTTGAAACCGAAGCCGTGGGCGAGACCGCTATCGATAATGGTGCCGCACTGGATGGCGCCGACGTTGAAGCAAGCGACGCTACCACTGAAGCAGACTCTACGGAAATCGTGGAAGCGGCTGCAGAACCGGAAGAGGAAACTACCCGCAATCGCGTAGTAGTGCAGACCCGTCCGGAGCCGACGCTGGTTGAACGCGTCATGGACAACATCGTGCCCATCGGTATCGGTGCGGGCGCGTTGCTCGTTGGCCTGTTCGGCTTTATCTCCTGGCGCCGCCGCAAGGAAGAAGAGGAGGCCATCCGTCAGGTAGAGGCGGAAATGGCTGCTGAGCGGGCTCAGGAGGAGGCTCCGGAGGAGGCGTTTGAAGACGACACTCTGGTCGCCGTTGAAGAATTTGAAGCCAACGACAACTTCGATCTGGATGAACTGAGCGAGGTGGAAACCGACGACCCGGTAGCGGAAGCGGAAATCCATCTTTCCCTGGACCAGTATCAGGAGGCGGAAGCCAAGCTGCTGGCGGGGCTCAGATCTGCGCCGGAAAATGTGGATGCGCGCCTGATGCTGCTGGAAGTGTACGCGCACCAGCAGGATGCGAATCAGTTTGACGATCACTACCGCCAGTTGCTGGGCTACAGCGATGGCCCCGCAGCGGACCGTGCTGCGCGCCTGCGAGAGACCATTGCAGGCATCGGTGCCTTTGTCGCGCCGGAAAATGATTTCTCCAGCGAGTCCCTGGAAGCGGCGCAGCTGGATGATATGGGTGCAGACTTCGATGAAATCGAAGCGAGCTTTGATGACCTGGATGAATTCTCTACCGCCAGCGCGAGCGCCGGTACCGAGAGTAGTGAAGACGATTTTGGCTCGCTGGACGACCTCTCTCTGGATCTGGGCAGTGCGGATGCCGAGGTGGCAGCGGAAGAAGATGAGTTTTCGCTCGACCTCGATCTGGGCGATGACCTGGGGATCGATAGTTCGGAACAGGAATCCATTGCCGGAACGCAGCCAGCCGATGAAGAGTTCTCCCTGGATCTGGGCTCTGATCTCGAGCTGGACGCGAAAAAGCCTGCGCAAGACGTCAGCGCGGAATCCACTCAGGAAGCCGATGATTTTAACCTCGACGATCTGATGGCAGATGGCGAGCTGGATCTCGAGAGCCTTGAAAGCCTGGACCTGGATGGCGATTTTGATATTGCCGGAGAGGACACTTCGGCGGTAGCGCCGGCTTCCGCTTCTGCGGACCCCGAAGTTGAAGATGGTGGTCTGGAGTTCGACCTTGACCTGACGCCGATGGATGATGGGGATGAACTCTCCGTCGATGAGAGTAACGTCGCGGCTCCGGAAGCAGAATCCGCACAGGATGACCTGGAACTGGGTGGCTTCGACGGCGAGCTGGAAGAGAATCTGGACGAAAGCTTCGGCGATGACCTGGGTAGCCTGGATCTGGATAGTATTGACCTGGGTGACTTTGATCTTGAAGGTGATTCCGAGACTCCCACCTCAGAGCAGGCTGCACCGGCCGCAGAGCAAGAGCTTGACGTTGCGGTGATGGAAGAGCCGGCGGCGCCAAGTGCTTCCACCGGCAGTCAGCCCACTGTTGAGACTTCCGCGGATCTCGATGATCTGAGCTTTGATCTCGAAGGCGACCTGGACTCGGAGCTGAACCTGCTGGAAGGCAGCGACGAAGTCAGCACCAAACTGGAGCTGGCCCAGGCCTATCTGGATATGGGCGATAAAGACGGCGCCCGTGAAATTCTCGGTGAAGTCGTCGAAGAAGCCGCTGGCGAACACCAGCAGCGCGCCAAAGATATGTTGGAACGCATGAGCTAATTGCTCTGAACAGAAGTTCCCGACCAGTTATTCACGCTGTCTACAGCAACAACACTTTGACCCCGCTTATGCGGGGTCTTCTTTTTTCGGGCCGATATTTTGGGTCAGAAGTTCGGGTCAGAAGTTCGGGGAAGTGTAAAATTCGCCCCATGATGAACAAGATTTACCACTACAAGCCTAACGGTGAGGTGCCGGAGGGGGAGTCCCTGCCGGAAGGGCTGCGCCGCATTGCGCTGGGCGTGGAGTACTGCGGTACCCGTCTGCGCGGATTCCAGAAGCAGAAACACGACCCGCGTACGGTGCAGGAAACCCTCGAAAAGGCCCTGTCCAAGGTGGCCGCGGAACCGATCACCCTGGTGTGCGCCGGGCGTACCGACGCAGGGGTGCATGCCACAGGCCAGGTGATCCACTTCGATACCACCGCCGTACGTCCCACCAAGGCCTGGATCCAGGGGGTAAATACCCAGATGCCATTCGATGTGCGGGTGCACTGGGCCAAGGAAATGCCGGCGCAATTCCATGCGCGCTTTTCCGCGCGCCACCGCACTTATCGCTATCTGATTCACAGCGCGCCGACGCGTGCGGCGCAGGCTGCGAGCGAAGTGACCTGGACCGAACGCACCCTGGATATGCAGGCCATGCGCGACGGCGCCCAGTACCTGATTGGCGAACACGATTTCAGCAGTTTCCGCGCGGCTCAGTGCCAGGCGAAGTCCCCGGTTCGGCGGCTTACCCGGCTGGATATCGGCCGGGTGGGGCAGCTGATCGTGCTGGAGGTGAGTGCCACGGCGTTTCTGCACCATATGGTGCGCAATATCACCGGTGTATTGATGGCGGTTGGCCGTGGCGATCGCGCGCCGGAGTGGGTGGGGGAGGTGCTTGCGGCGCGGGATCGCACAGCCGCCGGCGTTACCGCGGCACCCCACGGTCTGTACCTGGTAGATGTTCAGTACCCGCCGGAGTTCGCTTTGCCGGAAGTAGCGCCCGGTCCGCTATTGGTCTCGCAACCGCTGGGTACCATTGGCAAGGATCAGTAAGGCCGTGCAAAGGGCGGGGCGAGCGCTGGCCTGCGCGTTTCGCCGCGCCCGGTGATCTGATAGTATCGCCTGCTCTCCGAATTTTGCTGTCAGCGCCCTGGATTTACGGCGCATCGCGCCAGTCTGGCAGTACTCGTGTGTCAAACCACACAAACGATTTAATGGATTATGCGCGTAAAGATCTGCGGAATTACCAGTGTCGAAGACGCTCGCCTGGCGGTTGATGCCGGCGCGGATGCGTTGGGGCTGGTGTTCTATCCCCCAAGTCCCCGCCATGTGACGCCCGAACTGGCCGCGGAAATTGCCAGTGCGGTATCGCCGTTTGCGGTACTGACCGGCCTGTTCGTGGATGCGCACCCGCAGGAAGTGGAAGACACCTTAAAGCTGGTGCCGCTGAACCTGTTGCAATTTCACGGCAGCGAAAACTCGCCCTATTGCCGCCAGTTCCATCGCCCGTATATGAAAGCCCTGCGCATGAAGCCGGATCTTGACCCGGTGGAAGCCATGGCTGCGTATCCCGATGCCCGGGGCATCCTGTTGGATGCCTACCGCAAGGGCGTGCCTGGTGGCACCGGGGATACCTTCGACTGGCAGCGGGTGCCGCAGGGCAGTGACCGCCACATCATTCTGGCCGGTGGCCTCAACCCTGAGAATGTTGCGGAAGCGATTGCCGCAGCGAACCCTCACGGAGTAGATGTCAGCGGCGGTGTGGAAGCCGCTCCCGGCCGCAAAGATCCTCATAAAGTGCGCGCATTTATTCGTGCCGCCCGTACCGCCGCAGGCAGCGGCGTGCGCAGTAACGCATTGACCCAAGGAGTTTGAGCAGTGACTAAACCCAGTTCGCCCATTGATTTCGGGGCCTATCCGGATGCCCGCGGGCACTTCGGCGAGTTCGGTGGACGCTTCGTCTCCGAGACCCTGATCAGCGCCCTCGATGAACTGCAGGAAATGTACCAGCGCCTGAAAAACGACGCGGATTTCCAGGCAGCCTTCGACTATGACCTGGCCCACTATGTGGGGCGTCCCTCGCCGTTGTATCTGGCAGAGCGACTGACGGAATCCGCGGGCGGGGCAAAAATCTGGCTCAAGCGAGAAGACCTGAACCACACCGGCGCACACAAGGTGAACAATACTGTCGGGCAGGCGCTGCTGGCCAAGCACAGCGGCAAAAAACGCGTAATCGCGGAAACCGGCGCGGGTCAGCACGGTGTGGCGACGGCGACCGTTGCCGCGCGCCTGGGCTTGAAATGCGCGGTGTACATGGGTGCGGAAGACGTCAAGCGTCAGTCCCCGAACGTGTACCGCATGAAACTGCTGGGAGCGGAAGTGATCCCGGTCGAGTCCGGCTCCAAGACCCTGAAAGACGCCATGAACGAAGCCATGCGCGACTGGGTCACAAACGTAGACGATACCTTCTACATCATCGGCACCGTGGCCGGCCCGCACCCGTATCCGCAGCTGGTGCGCGATTTCAACTCCATTATCGGCCGCGAAGCGCGCCGTCAGAGCCTGGAGCAGTTCGGTCAGTTGCCCGACGCACTGGTTGCCTGTGTCGGCGGCGGCTCCAACGCCATCGGCCTGTTCCACCCGTTCCTCGGCGATGAGTCGGTAAAAATGTACGGTGTGGAAGCGGGCGGCGACGGCCTGGAAACCGGCCGCCATGCGGCGCCCCTGAACGACGGTGTGCCCGGCGTTCTGCATGGCAATCGCACCTACCTGATGGAAGATGAAGATGGCCAGATTATTGAAACGCACTCGGTATCCGCGGGCCTCGATTACCCGGGCGTCGGTCCTGAGCACTCCTGGTTGAAAGACATCGGCCGTGTGGATTACGTCACCGCCAATGACGACGAAGCGCTGACTGCGTTCCGAACCCTGACCCGTAAGGAAGGCATTATTCCTGCGCTGGAATCCAGCCACGCGGTGGCATACGGTCTCAAGCTCGCGGCCACCATGCGCCCGGATCAGAATATTGTGGTGAACCTGTCCGGTCGTGGTGACAAGGATATTTTCACCGTTGCCGCCATCGACGGCATTGAAGTGTAAGGAGCGGGATGGTGAGTGAATTGAATAACCGGATTGATCGCCGCTTCGCCAAGCTGCGCAGTGAAGGGCGCAAGGCGCTGGTGACGTACATCGTTGCCGGCGACGGTGGCCTGGACAATACCGTGGACCTGATGCATCAGCTGGTGGCCAGTGGTTCCGACCTGATTGAACTGGGCGTGCCGTTTTCCGACCCGATGGCGGAAGGGCCGGTAATCCAGAAAGGGCACGAGCGCGCCCTGGAGCAGAAGGCCTCCCTGCGCAAGTGTATGGAATTGCTGAAGGCATTCCGCAGCAAAGACGAGGAAACCCCGGTCATTCTGATGGGGTACGCCAACCCCATCGAGAAAATGGGTGCGGAAGCCTTTGCCGATGCACTGAAGGAAGCCGGTGGCGATGGCGCCCTGACCGTGGACTTGCCGGCGGAGGAGGCGGGCCCGCTGAACAACCTGCTGAGGGCCCGCGAGCTGCGCAATATCTTCCTGCTGACCCCCACCACCAGCGACGAGCGCATTGCGCAGATCGCCGGGCTGGCCAGTGGCTTTGTCTACTATGTATCCCTGAAGGGCGTCACTGGCGCTGGCCACCTGGACCTGGATTCCGTGCGCGACAATTTGGCGCGCATTCGCCGTCATACGGATCTCCCCCTGTGCGTGGGCTTTGGTATCAAGGACGGTGCATCCGCCAAAGCGGTAAGTGCCGATGGCGACGGTGCGGTAGTTGGCAGTGTGCTGGTGTCCGCAGTGGGTGAATCGGCCGATGGTGCGACGGCGAAAGATCGTATTGGCGGTATCGTCGCGGAGATGCGTTCGGCGCTCGATGCCTGATTGCGCTCGCCTGGCGATAATTTAAGCGCCAACTTGCGCGCAATGCCGTTTGGCCAGAAAGCCCGATTTCGCGGCTTATCTGGCCAAGTGCAATTTTTTTGAAAGTGGTTTAATTCGCGGTTTTAGAATTGCCGGTCATATAGGCTGAACCTTCGAAATAGCGGGGTTCCCTGTCAGAGCAGGGGCTTTGCCGGCAGTAAACGAATTCAGGGTGCCTCGGGTTGGCCGTGGTGCTCAATGGCAAGCATTGGATTTGGTAACAGAATGAGCTGGTTAGAAAAAATTGTTCCGTCTGTGATTCGCACCGAGCGCCGCGCTGGCGCCAGTAAGGTGCCGGAAGGTGTGTGGAAGAAGTGCGTCAAGTGTGATTCCACTCTCTACCTGCCGGAGCTGGAGCGCAATCTGGACGTGTGCCCAAAGTGTGAGCACCACTTCCGCATCGGTGCCCGTCGCCGTCTGGATATGTTCCTGGATGTGGAGCACCGCGAGGAGCTGGCGACGGATGTGGAGCCGGTGGATCGTCTGAAGTTCAAGGACGTGAAGAAGTACAAGGATCGTCTGACTCAGGCGCAGAAGGCGACCGGTGAGAAAGATGCGCTGGTGGCGATGCAGGGTTTGCTGGAGGGCAAGCCGGTGGTTGCGGTGGCGTTTGAGTTTGCGTTCCACGGTGGATCCATGGGCTATGTGGTGGGTGAGAAGTTCACTCGTGCGGCCCAGCGCGCTCTTGATGAAAATATTCCGTTGGTTTGTTTTTCGGCCACCGGCGGTGCGCGGATGCAGGAGGCGTTGATCTCGCTGATGCAGATGGCGAAGACTTCGGCGGTGCTGGAAAAACTGCGGATGGCGGGTGTGCCTTACATTTCGATTATGACGGATCCGGTGTACGGTGGTGTTTCTGCATCCTTGGCGTTGCTGGGGGATATCAATGCGGCGGAGCCGGGTGCGCGTGCGGGTTTTGCCGGGCCGAATATCATTGAGCAGACCATTCGTCAGAAACTGCCGAAGGGTTTCCAGCGCGCGGAGTTCCTGTTGGAGCACGGTGCGATCGATATGATTATTCCGCGCAAAGATATGCGGAATACTGTTGGCCGGATTCTGGGTAAGCTTTCCAACAACTGATTTTTCCTCGGTCCCGCGCTGATCAAACTCAGTGGCGGGACCGCTGCCGGGTGGGCCTTTGTGAGACACGCCGTGAACCCATCCCTGGGGGCTCTGCGAAAACATCCATGTTTTCGAAGGTCTCACAAAGGCCCACCCGGCAGCGCCCCCTTCGCTTCGACTTCTTCACTTCGAATCAACTCCCTCTAGTTGTTCTTCCTAGCTAAAATCTTTTCACCTGACTAAATCACCGGTGACCTAATGCGCGATCTCCAATCCTGGCTCTCTCGCCTGGAAAAGCTCCACCCAACAGAAATCGAACTAGGCCTAGCGCGAGTATCCTCCGTCGCGCGTGTGCTGGATGTGGAAACACCGGCGCGTAGGGTGATTACCGTGGGAGGTACCAACGGCAAGGGCAGTTGTGTGCGGACGATGGAGGCGCTGTTGCGTGCCGGGGATCACTCCGTGGGCGCCTACAGTTCGCCGCACCTGTTGCGCTTTAACGAGCGCATTCGCATCGATGGTCAAGAGGTTGCGGACGAGCAGTTGATCGCGGCGTTTGAGGCGGTTGAGCAGGCGCGCGGGGAGGTGAGCCTGACTTACTTTGAGTTCACGACCCTGGCGGCGTTCTGGCTGTTTAAGCAGGCTGAGGTGGAGTTTGCTTTGCTGGAGGTGGGCCTGGGTGGTCGGCTGGATGCGGTGAATCTGGTGGATGCGGATATTGCGATCATTACCAGTGTGGCGGTGGATCACGAGGCCTGGTTGGGGAATGACCGGGAGGTGATTGGCCGGGAGAAGGCGGGGATTTTGCGGGCGGGTAAGACGTTTGTGTGTGCGGACCCGCAGCCGCCGGCTTCGGTCATTGATATTTCCGGCAAGCTTGGCTGTGAGAGCTTTTTTATCGGGCATGAGTTTTCCCTGATCGATGGAGAGTATGCGCTGCAGGCGGAGCCGGCGTTACGCTTTGGTGTGCCGGAATTGCAGTTGCCGCCGGCCAGTGTGGCGGCGGCGGTGACTGCGTTGGCGATTGCCGGTGAGTTGCCGGAGGCGGAGCGGGTTTGCGAGGTGCTGGAAACCCTGCGGATGCCCGGGCGTTGTCAGGCGGTGCACTGGCAGGATCGCAATCTGTTGCTGGATGTGGGGCACAACCCGGCGGCGGCGACGTATCTGGCGGATTGGCTGGCGCGTCATCCGGTGTCCGGGCGCACGGTGGCGCTGGTAGCGGTGATGGCGGACAAGGATTTGGATGGGCTGGTTGAACCGTTGAAAGACACCGTGGATTACTGGTTTCCGGCGCTTTTGCCGGGCAATCCGCGCGCGGCGAGTGCGGAGCAGGTTTTGCAGGGGCTCGCGGCCGCGGGTGTGGCTGAGACGCAGGTTTCGGATCGCTGTGCGCCGGTGGCGGAGCAGCTGCAAGTGGCGATGGGGGCGCTGGGCAGGGAAGACAGGTTGCTTGTTTTCGGCTCTTTCTTTACCGTTGCGGAAGTATTGTCCGAAATAGAGCGGCTCGGTGGAGCCCGATAGTCCTTCTATAGCCCTCTAATAGCGCAAGAGAACAAACCAATGGCCGGCCGGGACAGCGACTCCGATTCCTACTCTCAACAGCGTCACAAGAGCGCATCCCGTCGGCTGAACGATGGCGTGAAGCAGCGCATCGTGGGCGCGCTGGTGCTTGCGGCACTTGCGGTCATCTTCCTTCCCACCCTGTTCGACCGGGAAGGGGCGCGCTATATCGATGTGACCAGCCAGATTCCGGCACCGCCGGATATCAAACCCATCTCCATTGCCGAACCGCAACCCATCGAGAATATCGAGCCGGCGCCACCGGTGAATGAGGTATTCCAGCCCGATTTCGTAGAGCAGTCGGGCCCGGCGCCGGACCCGGAAGCCGTTTCTCTGGAGCCGCAAGCGCCCGCAGAGCCTCAGCCTGCACCGGCAAAACCCGAGCCTGAGCAGGTTGCCCAGTCAGAGTCCCGGTCAGAGCCCCAGCCAGATCCAAAGCTGCAGTTGCCGGCGGAGGAAACGCAACTGGATGAGCAGGGGTTGCCCGAAGGGTGGGTGGTTCAGGTGGCCGCCTATAAGGAAGCCGCCAGCGCCGATCGTATGCGCAGCAAGCTGATGGACGCCGGTTTCCGCGCCTATACCCGTGCCGTGGATACCCCCAAGGGCCGCTTTGTGCGCGTGTTTGTGGGGCCCAAGCTGAGCCGGGTGGATGCGCAGTCAGAGAAGCAGAAGCTGGACAAGCTACTGAAGACAGAGACCCTGATTCTGCGCTATCGGGCCTGATACCACTCGGTGCCGCGCGACCTTACCATGCACTCCTTTTCGGTTACCTTTTTCAATGGTTTTGGTGAACTGCTTCACTGGCCCCGGTCGGTAAGTTAGAATGCGCGCTCTTCGCGGCAGCCGCCGCGTAGCAGGTAGGGTTGAATGAACTGGGCTGACTGGACCATTCTGGCAATCGTCGCCATCTCCACGCTGATCGGCTTGAGCCGAGGCTTCGTGCGCGAAGTGCTGTCGCTACTCACCTGGGTGGCGGCATTCGTAGTGGCGATGATGTTCCGCGACCAGCTGGCACCACTGCTCTCCAACCTCGTCGATACGCCTTCACTACAGGCCATAGCCGCCTTTTCCATACTGTTCATCTTTACCCTGCTGGCGGGAGCCGGCCTGAATATGACCCTGTCTGCGTTCGTGGAGGCCACCGGCCTGTCTGGAACCGACCGGGTATTGGGTATGGTGTTCGGTCTGTTTCGCGGCTGCATCATCGTGATGGCATTGCTGATCTTCGCTCCGGCGCTGGCGCCGGTGAATGAGGACGGCTGGTGGCAGCAATCGACGTTAATACCGCATTTTCTCGAATTTGAGGACCGCGCGCGCGAAGCGGCTGGCGCGATCAAGGATTTCTTCGCAGGGCAAATTGACTGATCGATGGGCTGCGGGAGGCGGCGCGGGATCACCATGACCATTTCGAAATGACTGGGGTTATCTGAAGTATGTGTGGCATCGTTGGAATCGTCGGTAAGAGTGACGTCAATCTGCAGTTGTACGACGCGCTCACCCTGTTGCAGCACCGTGGCCAGGATGCCGCCGGTATCGTCACCTGTGATGGCGACCGCCTGAATCAGCAAAAGGCCAACGGCCTGGTGCGCGACGTGTTCCGGGCGCGCCATATGCAGCGCCTGACCGGTAACTTCGGTATCGGCCATGTGCGCTACCCAACCGCTGGCAGCTCCGGCCCGGCACTGGCCCAGCCGTTCTACGTGAACTCCCCCTACGGCATCGCCATGGCCCACAATGGCAACCTCACCAACGTCAACGAGGTGAAGGACCAGATCTTCCAGCAGGACCTGCGCCACATCAACACCGACTCCGACTCCGAAGTCCTGCTCAACGTATTTGCCCACGAGCTGCACAAGGAGCACAAGCTCCAGCCCAAAGCCGAAGACATCTTCACCGCCATGCGCGCCGTGCACAAACGTGTACGCGGTGGCTACGCCTGTGTGGCGATGATTGTCGGCTACGGCATTGTGGCCTTCCGCGACCCCAACGGAATCCGCCCGCTGGTATACGGCAGGCGCGAAACCGATAAGGGCACCGAATATATGGTGGCCTCTGAATCCGTAGCGCTGGACGTGCTCGGTTACACCCTGGTGCGCGACGTGGCGCCGGGTGAATGTATCTACATTGAACTGGATGGCACAGTGCACTCCGAGCAGTGCGCGGAAAACCCCAAGCTCACGCCCTGTATTTTCGAACATGTGTACTTCGCCCGCCCGGACTCCATCATGGACGGCGTTTCCGTGCACAAGGCGCGCCTGCGTCAGGGGGAGCACCTGGCTGAAAAAATCCTGCGCGAGCGCCCGGACCACGATATTGATGTAGTGATCCCGATCCCGGATTCCTCCCGCTCCGCCGGCCAGATGGTGGCGCACCGTCTGGGTGTAAAATTCCGCGAAGGCATGGTGAAAAACCGCTATATCGGCCGTACCTTCATCATGCCGGGTCAGAAGCAGCGTAAAAAATCGGTTCGCCAGAAGCTGAACCCGATCGAACTGGAGTTCCGCGGCAAGAATGTATTGCTGGTGGACGATTCCATCGTGCGCGGGACTACCTGTAAGCAGATCATCCAGATGGCGCGGGATGCGGGTGCCAACAAGGTTTATTTTGCTTCTGCCGCTCCGGCGGTGAAATACCCGAACGTGTACGGCATCGATATGCCTTCTGCCACCGAGCTGGTTGCCCATAACCGCACCACTGAAGAGGTGTGTGAAGAGATCGGAGCAGACTGGTTGATTTACCAGGATCTCGATGAGCTGATCGTTTCCTCTGCGGATGGCAATACCGAGATCAAGGAGTTTGATTGCGCGGTCTTTGATGGCAAGTACATCACCGGTGATGTTACCCAGGAATACCTGGACAGCCTGCATGCGGCGCGCAATGACAATGCGAAAGGGAAGGGCAACGAGAGCTCGTTGTAAGCTCTAGTAAGGCTCCCTCTTATTTTATTCGGCCCACCCATCGGTGGGCCGAAGCGTATTTGCCAATCGCTAAGGCGCTGATGCCGGGAGTTGTTTGCGAGACCTTCCGCGAGAGGGACCTCGCGGAAGAGCCCCCATGGATGGGTTCACGGCGTGTCTCGCAAACAACTCCCGGCAGCAGTGCCGCCAGTGCACTACCTACGTAGCTCTCCATACCGCGGTGGTAAAAAGAGCTTCGTTTTTGCCAGTATTGGCGACAGAGCAGCGGGTATCCGTTTTCAAAACCGCTGTGAATACGTCCATGTACGCTGCGTCGGCGACGTCCCTGTCGCCGACGCTTTTGAAAACGGATCCCCGCTACTCTGTCTTCGCATTAAATCTATTTACTTCGTAGCTTTGGTGATTCGACCTGCCTAAGTCGCCTTCATGGGTTAAGATTACCGGCTCAGCAATTTCTAACCCGGGACGGTTAATCCATGTTTGAAGACGACGGCTACGCGCTGGAAACACTGGCGGTACGAGCAGGCCAGAGCCGGTCGGCGGAAGGCGAGCACGCCGAGCCTATCTACACCACCTCCAGTTACGTCTTTCCCTCTGCGGCAGAAGCCGCCGCGCGTTTCTCCGGGGATTCTCCCGGCAACGTCTACTCGCGCTACACCAACCCCACCGTGCGTATGTTTGAAGAGCGTATCGCCGCGATGGAAGGCGGGGAGGCGGCAGTGGCGACTTCGAGCGGCATGGCTGCGATTTTGAGCCTGTGCATGGCCACCCTGAAAAGCGGCGACAAGGTGATCTGTTCCCGCAGCGTATTCGGCACCACCACCGCGCTGTTTACCCGCTACATGATCAAGTTCGGGGTGAAAGTCAGTTTCGTAGAGCTGACCGATTTTCAGGCCTGGAAAGACGCGGTGGATGGCGATACCAAACTGCTGTTCATGGAAACGCCGTCCAACCCACTCTGCGAAGTCGCCGATATTCGCGCCATGGCGGATCTCGCCCACAGCGCCGGTGCGCAGCTGGTGGTGGATAACTGTTTCTGCACGCCCGCACTGCAGCGTCCACTGGAGTTGGGCGCCGACATCGTTGTGCACTCCGCCACCAAATTTCTCGACGGCCAGGGCCGCTGTCTGGGCGGCGTGGTTGTGGGTAAGAAAGAAGTCATGGATGAAGTCGTCATCTTCCTGCGCACCTGTGGCCCCAGCCTCAGTCCCTTCAACGCCTGGGTCTTCCTCAAGGGGCTCGAAACCCTCAACTTGCGCATGCGCGCCCACTGTACCAGCGCACTGGATATCGCCTGGTGGCTGAAAGAACACGCGCAGGTGGAGAAGGTGAACTACGTCGGTTTGCCCAGTCACCCCAATCATCAGCTCGCAGCCGCGCAGCAGAGTGGCTTTGGCGCGGTGTTCAGTTTCACCGTCGCCGGCGGGCGCGAGGCGGCCTGGAAGGTGATCGATGCCTGCAAGATCTTCTCGGTGACCGCCAATCTCGGTGACGCCAAAAGCACCATCGTGCACCCGGCTACCACGACGCACGGCCGCCTGAGTGATGAGGACAAAGAAAAAGCCGGTATCACCGAAAACCTGATCAGGATCTCGGTGGGGTTGGAGAATGTGGAAGACCTGAAGGCCGATCTGGCGCGAGGCTTGTCGGCTCTCGCATAAAAAGGTCACAATGGCGCGGAATGTGACATGATGAATGGCCCCGTTTATCCCGGGGCCTATCATTAATGGCTAGTGAAGAAAAACCGAGCAGTAATGGATTTGCCGTGCAAAAAATCATCTCCGCGATTGTCGATGACATCGGCAAGGTCCTGTTAGGAAAAGAACATCAGGTAAAGCTGGCGCTGGCCTGTCTGCTGGCCCGCGGTCACCTGTTGATCGAAGACCTGCCCGGCATGGGCAAAACCACTCTCGCGCACGCACTCGCCCAGGTGCTGGGGCTCAGCTACAAGCGTGTCCAGTTCACCAGCGATATGCTCCCCGCGGATATTATCGGCGTCAGTATTTTCGAGCGGGAGTCCGGCCAGTTCCGTTTCCACGAAGGCCCGGTATTCAGCCAGTTACTGCTCGCCGACGAGATCAATCGCAGCTCCCCCAAAACCCAGAGTGCACTGTTGGAAGCGATGGAGGAGCGTCAGGTCAGCGTCGATGGCGAAACCCGCCCGCTGCCTGAACCCTTCTTTGTTATTGCCACCCAGAACCCGTTGCAACAGTCCGGTACCTTTGTACTACCGGAATCCCAGCTCGACCGGTTCCTGATGCGCATCAGCCTCGGTTACCCGACCCGCGAAGCGGAGCGTGCGCTGTTCAAAGGCGTCGACCCACGCGCCCAGCTGGCGCAGATCAAGCCGCGCATCAATAGCGAAGGCCTGCGCAAACTGCAAAGCCTGGTCAGCCAGGTCAAAGCCTCCGACTCGCTGCTGGATTACCTGGAGCGCCTGGTACTACACACTCGCCAGAGCGCCGAATGTGGCGTAGGCCTTTCTCCGCGCGGCGCCTTGGCGTTACTGCATGCCGCTCGTGCCTGGGCACTGATTCACAATCGCGGCCACCTCTTGCCTGAAGACCTGCAGGCCGTACTGCCTTCCGTTGCCGGCCATCGTTTGCAGAGCGACGGCACCGACGGTACCCAGCTGGTGGAGCGTATGATGCACCAGGTGGACATTATCGCCGCCTGAGGCAAACGGGGTTCCCGCACACGTGCTTAAAAATGTCTCAATGGAATCCTCCACGAGTAAAAACCATCCCCGTGGCGCACTGAACGCGACCCCCCAGACTGCCGGTGTGTTAAACCGGCGCTGGCTCCGCTGGCTGGACCGGCGCCTGCCCGCAGCGCCCAGTGTCACGCTCAATCATCGCAAATTGTTTGTCCTGCCCACTGCCGCTGGCATGGGATTCCTGTTGCTGATTTTCCTGTTGTGGCTGCTCGGCACCAATTACGAAAACAATCTGGTGCTCGCGCTGGTATTCCTGCTGGTGGGACTGTTGGTGATCTTGCCGGTACACACCTTTGCCAACCTGTCCGGTCTGAAGTTGCGTCTGCAGGACGTCGACCCCGCCTTTGCCGGGGATTTCGGCACCGCAAAGGTCGCACTGGAAAAAACCGGCAAGCGCGCCCACGAAAGAGTGCGCCTGAGCTGGCCACCGGAAGAGGGGGTGCTGGCGGATGTTACTGACAGTGCGTCCGTCGAGGCTCGCCTGGATCTGCCTCTGGTCCAGCGTGGCAAGGTGCGCGCCCCGCGCATTCGCGTGGAGAGCCGTTTTCCCCTGGGGCTGTTCAAATGCTGGAGCTGGGTGGATCTGGATGTGGAGTTCCTCGTATATCCGCAACCGAAAGCCCCGGGCCCACTGCCCTGGGGCGCCAGTGTGGGCGAGGGGGAGCAGGAGAAAAGCCTTTCTGTCGGCGGTGATGATTTCGCCGGCCTGAAAAATTATCAGCCGGGAGACTCACTGCGGCACGTCGCGTGGAAACAGTTTGCCGGCGGACGTGACCTGTATAGCAAGGAATACGCCTCCGGCAGTGACGCCCGCCTGTGGCTGGATTGGGACCTTCTGGCCGGGCGCGAGCCCGAGGCCCGCCTGAGCAATCTGTGTGCCTGGGTGCTGGAGGCGGAGCGCGCTCAGATAGCCTACGGATTGCGGCTTCCCGGCCTGACGGTGGAGCCGGCGCTGGGTAGCGCCCATCGGCAAAAAGTGCTGAGTGCGCTGGCGCTGTTTCCGGTAAAAGGAGTCGTCGGGTGAGCGTGCATAGTGGGCAATTACAGACACTGTTGCCGCGAGAGAGCCTCCTTTGGGTCTTCGCCGCGCAACTGGTGGTGCTGTTGCCGCATTTCGCTCATCTTCCCATCTGGTTGGTTTTTGCCTGGTGTATCGCCGTTTACTGGCGCCTTGAAGTGTTTCGCGGGCGGCGGGAAATTCCCGGGCGTGTGGTCAAACTGGTGGCGGTCAGCCTGGCGGTTGCGGGACTGGCGCTGACGTATCGGCGCTGGTTTGCCCTGGAGCCCATGGTGGCGTTGCTGGCCGTCTCCTTTACCCTGAAAAATATCGAACTGCTGAGCCGGCGGGACGCCATGCTCAGCCTGATGCTGGCCTATTTTCTTGCCGCGACCCTGTTCGTGTTTGACCAGACGATTCCCTACGCGCTCTATGGCGTCTTTAGCCTGCTGGTGGTAACCGCCGCTCTGGTCGCGCAACAGGGCAGTGGCAGCGCCCGTGCCGGCCGGGCTTTTGGGCTGTCAGCAAAGCTACTTGCGCAGGCGGTGCCGGTGATGCTGGTGCTGTTTGTAGTAATGCCGCGCCTAGGGCCTTTGTGGGCGGTACCGCATAATACCTCCGCGGCTTCCACCGGAATCAGTGATTCCATGAGCCCGGGGGATTTCAGTCGACTGTCCAAATCCGACAAGCCCGCACTGCGCATCTCTTTCGACGGCCCGGTACCGCCACCGGAGCAGCGCTACTGGCGCGGGTTGGTGTATACCCACTTTGATGGTCGCCGCTGGAGTGAACCGGGGGTTACCGGTAATCGCTGGGCCGGTCGCCGCGCCCGTGCCGGAGGCGATGATGAGCAAAGTCTGCCCGCGGTAGGGCCGCGCTATCGTTATCAGGTTATTCAGGAAGTCAGTCACAATCCCTGGTTGTTTGCCATGGCAACCCCCCATTCCGATACCCGGGGGGTGCGTACCACCGAGGAAGATACCCTGATTTACCGGAATCCGGTGGGCAGCCGACTGGCCTACGATGTGCGCTCCTGGCCCCGGGACAGTATTCCCGCGCAGTCCCGGTTGAGTGCGGCGGAACGGCGCCGCCACTTGCAGCTCCCCCAATCTGGCAACCCCGAGGCCCGCGCCTGGGCGTTGGCGCGGCGGCAAGAGGGGATGGGTGCGGATGCCATATCCCAGGCGCTGCTGACCATGTACAACCGCAGTTTTACCTACACCCTGCAGCCGCCCGCGCTGGGCAAAAACACTGTGGACGAATTTCTGTTTGGCACCCGGCAGGGATTCTGCGAACACTTTGCCAACAGCTATGTATTCACCATGCGCGCCGCGGGGGTTCCCGCACGAGTGGTGGCGGGCTATCAGGGCGGTGAGTGGGTAGAGCAGCAGGAGTATTTGCTGGTGCGCCAGTATGACGCGCACGCCTGGGCGGAAATCTGGCTGCCGGAACGGGGCTGGGTGCGTGTGGACCCCACCGCTTCTGTGGCGCCCCAGCGTATTCGCGACGGCCTGCAGAGTGCCGCGGCGGACGAATTTATGCAGGATGCATTTTTGCCCCTGCATAAAATTGCCTTTGTCACGCGTTTGCGACTGCAGTGGGACACGATCAATTACCGCTGGTACCGCACCGTGGTGAGTTTTGATGCCGAGCGTCAGGAAGGCCTGTTGCGCCGCATGCTGGGGGAAATATCTCCGCTGCGCGTGGCTATCTTTCTGGGGACACCGATGGCAATCGCCCTGGTTGTATTGTTGATCTGGCTGAACTTGTCAGGGCGCGGTCCTGCGTTAGCGCCGGTGGATCGTCTTTATCTGCGCTTTTGCCGGCGCATGGCACGGGCGGGATTACCGCGTAACCCCGGTGAGGCAGCTGGAGATTACGCGCGGCGAATCGAGCGTGAATGGCCGGCGCTAGGGCCTATGGTTCTGCGCATCACTCTTGCCTATGAAAAGGCCGCTTTCGCTGATGATGCTAAGGCGCTCAAACAGTTGCGACGCCTGGTGCGCGTGTTCTGGCCACTGCGACTTTCCGCACGATCTGTCACTTCCGAAGATCCCGCGCACATATCGGCGCGTTGATGAGTGGGCGAACGATCGCGGTACTGGCGCCAGGTGAAAACGTCAGGTAAAAGTGTGGGACAATAGCGCCCCGTTTTCCGCGCCTGCTGGCGATGGCCAGTCAATATTGCCGCGGTAAGAGACTGATTTTTCGGATTCTGTAATGGCTTTTCCCGCACTGGCGGTTCGACTGCGTACTTTCCTGCTCGGCTTCAGCGGCACCTCCCTGGCTACCGGCCTGCAGGTGGTATTGCTGCCATGGATTGCGGTGTCATTGGTGGAGTTGCCTGCCCTGCAGTTGAGCTGGGTGCAGGCATCCGTATTGCTTCCCAATCTGATTTTTCTTCTGTTCGGCGGCGCCCTGGCGGATCGCTTTGATGCCGCGCGCGTGGCTGCGCTGTCTTGCCTGGGGCTGGCCCTGTGTCACGCCACTCTGGCATTTTTCCTTATGCATGCCATCCCGAGTTTGGCGCTGTTACTGGCGTACGGTGTCAGCCTCGGATTTTTTACCGCTTTTTTACAGCCCGCGCGGGAGAATCTGGTTCAGCGCGGTGCCCGCAAGCCAGCCAATGGTAGCCCCCTGCAGGAGAGCCAGGTACAGCACCTCGTAACCTGGATGATGCTGGCTCAGTACGGCGGCCAGGCGATGGGGATGCTGCTGGCCAGCCGCTTTGATCACTGGGGAGCAGAACCGCTGTTACTGATTCAGGTGGGTGTATTGACCATTGCCGCGGTGTTTTTCTTTTGCCTGCGCCGCAGCGGCCCGTCGAAAGTCGCGGTGGCGAAAAGATTGCCTTCGGCATTGTTGGAGGGGTTTGCGGAAGTACGTAAGAGTCGCGCCATTTTTGAACTGGTGTTGTTGGTGGGCTTTAACGGCCTGGTGCATATCGGCGTGTTTCTGGTGGTATTACCGTTAATGGCGGAGAGCTACGGACGCGGTGCCAGCTACTACGCAACGCTACAAATTGCGTTTGTCGCGGGTACTGTACTGGCCACGATTGTGATGTTGCGGCGGGGGCAGGGGGATCAACCGGGGCGCGGTGTTCTGATGTGCCTGCTGTACAGTGCGGCATTACTGATTGCCATCAGTTTTGGCCCCACCGCGTTCGGGCTGATGCTGTTGTGCGCCTGCTGGGGTGCGGTGGCGGCAGCTTCCGCGGCGCTTGGAAAATCCATCGTTCAACTGCTGGCGCCGGAGCAGGTGCGCAGCCGCATTATATCCATCTATCAATTTTCCCTGTTCGGCTCCGCGGCCATCGGTGCTCTCGCCGCCGGAATCATCAGTGAATTTACTGCGCCGCTAACCACACTGTGGTGGGCGGGGATCTTCAGCCTGTTTGCCTTTGTTCTGGTATGGATAAGTGGTGCCTTGCGCCACCTGAATGTCCGTACCCGCGAAAATTCAAACCCTTAACAATCGATTATTTACATAGCGCCAATTTGACCAACGGGGGTTACTTTGCGTCTGATCAGCGAGCTGCGCGCCTACCTGGGCATTGAAAAAAACAATACCAGCCATCGTGAAAAACTGATTTCGGCCCTGGGCGCGGCCCTGGCGATTCTCGGGGTATTCTGGGTGACGCAGCGGGCGCTGTCTGCGGGTGTCATCGATATCTCCACCAGCTATTTCATCATTGCATCCATGGGCGCCAGTGCCGTGTTGCTGTTTGCGGTTCCACACGGTGCACTTTCCCAGCCGTGGTCTCTGGTGGGGGGGCATCTGGTTTCGGCGCTAGTGGGCGTTCTCTGCCACCGCTGGATCGGTCCCGAGTTGCTGGCAGCGGCCACGGCGGTGGGCATTGCGGTTGCGGCCATGTACTACCTCCGCTGTATTCACCCGCCCGGCGGTGCCACAGCCCTGACGGCCGTTACCGGCGGCGAAGCGGTGTACCAGTTGGGGTTTGATTTCCTGCTAGTGCCGATTTTGACCAATGTGCTGTTGATCCTCGCGGTGGCGGTTGCATTTAACAGCCTGTTTTACTGGCGTCGCTACCCGGTACATCTGGGGCGGCGGCGAAAAACCACTGCGACCGCAGAGCCCGAATCGCGCGAAACCGAAATTACTCAGGAAGATTTTGCCGCGGCGATCCAGGAGCAGGATTCTTACGTGGACATCACTGCTGAAGGGCTCACCGAACTACTGGAATTGGCCAAACAGCACGCGGAGCGCAATGTGGTACACCCGCAGGAAATTGTGGCGGGACGCTGTTACAGCAATGGCAAGCTCGGCAAACTGTGGAGCGTGCGCCAGGTGGTGGATGAATCGCGGGAACCGCCGCCCACCAAGGATCGCATCATTTATAAAGTCCTCGCGGGGCACGGCGCCTTCGATACCGGTATCTGCCTGCGGGAGGAGTTCCGCCAGTGGGCGCGCTTTGAAGTCCAGATGAAAGGCGGGCACTGGGTGAAATCCCGCGAGAGTGTGGACGACGAACACCCCGAATGACGGAGGTCCGTCGCACTGCCTGCGCATAACCGATTTGATTACCAGCGATTGCTGATCCACATGGTCTGATAAGGGTCAAGCGTCACTGTTGCCAGCATATCGTCGAAGGTCGCATCGCTGACTAAATCTTTCCATTGGTCTGTGCCGATGAGATTGATGGCGTTCAGATGAATGGTGTGGGGCTGATCGGAAATATTGTTCAGGCAGAAAATACTCTGCCGGCGATCCAGACTCTGGCGCCAGAACGCGAACACCTGATCCCCGAGATGCAGGGTGAACTGGGTGGCGTTGGGGTGGAAGGCCGGTTGTTCACGGCGCAACTGGATCAGCCGGCGCAGTTTGTGAAACACCTGGTGGTGATGGGTTTCCGGGTTGGCCAGGCGCTCATTCAACTCCTGCTCCTGCCACTGACGGCGATTGATGGCGCGGTTGTGGCCGTGTTCCTTCATGCGCTCGTAGTCGTTGGTGGTGCCCACCAGGCTGTGCAGATAAAACGCGGGGATTCCCTCCAGCGCCAGCATAATGGCATGGGCACAAACAAATCGCGCCAGTTGCCAGCTGTCCTCGCCCTCGGTGGTTCCTTTTAACGCGTCAAACAGGGATATATTGATTTCGTACGGTTTGTTGCTGCCGTCGTCCAGTGCGCGCCAGGAAATCTGCCCGCCGAAATTCTCCATGGTCTGAATCAGGGCTTCCTGCTCGCTGTCATCCAGCAGACCTTCTACCGGTCTCAATCCGATACCGTCGTGAGAGGCGATAAAATTGAAATAGGTCGTACCGTTTTGGGCCGGCGGCATGCTCATCAGCCAGTTTTTCAGATAGCGGCAGTTGCCGGTCACCAGGGTGTTGACCAGTAGCGGGGGCAGTGAAAAGTTATAGATGCAGTGGGCTTCGTTGGCGTTCCCGAAATAGGACAGGTTTTCCTGATTGGGAATGTTGGTTTCGGTAATAATCACCGCATTGGGGTTGGCGTGCTCAATCAGAGTACGTAGCAGTCGCACAATTTCATGGGTCTCCGCCAGATTCAGGCAATTGGTGCCAAGTACTTTCCAGATAAACGCTACCGCATCCAGACGGAACACTCGCACGCCCATATCCAGATACAGGCGAATGATATCCACTATCTTGGCCAGTACCTTCGGGTTGGCGAAGTTCAGATCGACCTGATCGTGACCGAAGGTGCACCACACATGTTTTGTGCCCCGCGGTGTGTCGGTGGCGCGCAGCAGCGGTGTGACCCTGGGGCGCACCACTTTACTGAGATCTTCCTTGGGATCTGCCTCGACGAAAAAGTCGCGGCCAGGATCGTCCCCCTCCTGATAATTCAGGAACCAGTCGTGCTGGGCCGAACAGTGGTTGATGACCAGGTCGGCCATCAGGTGAAAATCGGTACTGATCCGCAGAATATCGCTCCAGTCTCCAAGGGTTGGATCCACTTGCTTGTAGGCGGATACGGCAAAGCCGTCGTCACTGGAATAGGGGAAGAACGGTAAAATGTGCACCGTATTGATCAGCATCGGGAAATGCGCCTGCAGAAAATGATGCAGGGTTTTCAGCGGTGGCTGGTTATCGTTCAGGATACTGTTGCCGTAAGTAATAACGGCTATATCGGTCTGGTCCCAGAGGTTTTTATGGGCGAGGGGGCTCTGGCAGTCATCGTCCAGTCGCATGGTGCGTATGAGCTCCTGGGCGATGGGCTCGACTTCGAGATCCGGATAGATAAATGCCAGGTGATCCACCACCTTCTGGTGTAAAACCTCCTTGATGGGCAACTGCGCGGTCGGTTGGTTCACTGTATCCCCCGTTGTATGGCTGATCTGGTCGTTCAAAGTTTTATTTTTATGCGTTGTATTCTTCGTAGTCCGCTTCGACGGCTTGCTTGAGTTGTTTCAGAAATCCGGGCTCCGCACTGGTAATTCGGTTCCAGCTGGGAATAAACGGCGTTTCCATCGGGTTGTCCAGGAAGGCCTGCCCAGCTTTCACCAGGTTGCTGGCAAACAACTCAACGGTCTGCTCTTCTTTGTGAATGTCGAACTTCAGGCCGTTGATCAGCGCATCGTTGCGGTAGGTTTCCACAAAATCCAGCGCGATACGGAAGTAGGTTGCCTTGATACTGCGGAAGGTCTCAGAGGAAAACACCGTGCCCTGGGTCGCCAGTTTGCGGAAGAAAGACTTGGCAATATCGATGGACATTTTTGACAGTCCACAGTGCTCGTCGTCGAAGGAGACATCCTGGTGTTTATGATCGTAGGAGTGTGCGATATCCACCTGACACAGCCGGTTGGTGGAATAGTTGCGATACATTTCTGAAAGCACGCCGATTTCCAGCCCCCAATCGCTGGGAATACGCAGGTCGTTGACCACGTCGCGACGGAAAGAGAACTCGCCGGCGAGGGAGTAGCGGAAGCTGTCCATATACTCGAGGTATTTGGTGTGGCCGTAGATTTTTTTCAGGGTGCGGATCAGTGGCGTGACCAGAAGGCGGCACACGCGGCCGTTGATTTTTCCATTGGCCACGCGGGAGTAATAGCCCTTGCAGAACTCGTAGTTAAACTGAGGGTTGGCCACCGGATAGAACAGGCGCGCCAGCATCATGCGGTCATAAGTGACGATGTCACAGTCGTGCAATGCAATGGCTTCACCGCGGCGAGAAGCCAGAATGTAGCCCAGGCAATACCAGACATTTCGGCCTTTTCCCGCTTCCTGTGGCGCGAGACCATCTCGCTGTAACTGGGCATCCAGCTCGCGCAGGCGCGGGCCATCATTCCACAATACCCGCACGTGCTGCGGCAGGATTTTGAATTGCTTTAGTGCATCCCGGTACTGCTCTTCATTGGCGCGGTCCAGTCCGATGACGATCTCTGAAAGGTAGGGAACTTCTGCCAGGATTTCGAGAATCTTCGGTAGAGCCTCTCCTTCCAGCTCTGAATACAGGGAAGGTAGCAGCAGCGACATGGGGCGATGCTTGGAGAAACGAATCAGGTCAGCCTCCATATCTTCGAGGCTGCGGTTGGAAAGGTTGTGCAGGGTCGTGATATCACCATTCTGAAAAAAATCGGTCACGGTTTGCTTCCTGTTTTACGACGGTAGAAATTTTTACAAGGGTAGAAATTCGGTGGCGAGAATGTCCTGAACTGCCAGTGCCCAGCCCAGGGGGCCTGTTTCCTGGGTGATGATCAGCTCGGGATGATGCGCTAGCTCCGGGGGAGGATGTGCCGGCGAGCGCACAATAATGGCGACGTCGGCGATCCGGAGCATATCCAGGTCGTTGGGCCCGTCGCCGCTCGCGATCAGTTTGCATGGGCGTTCGGTATAGTGCTGATAGGTTTTCTTGAGCAGGCGTGTCGCCTGCCCCTTGTCGGTCTGGCCCAGCACGTGCAGAAAACGTCCGCCCTGCAGAGTGGCAAAACCCGCCGCATTTGCGCGGGCGGTAAAGGTGGCTTTTTCCTGTTCGGTACCGCGCCACAATAGCGGCTCGGAGTATCCGCGACGGTTTGCCTGCTCTGCTTCGCCGGCACTCAGGCCCGTGGCAGCAACAATTTCTGCATTGTTCGCGGCGGAAAAACTTAAATAGGGCACTCCGTGACGCATGCCGTCGGTGTGGAGGAAATCGACAATACTCTGGCGCTGGGCGCCGGGCTCCAGCACCCAATATCCATCTTCTTCACGGGCATGCTCGGGTTTGTGGGGGAAATAATTTCGAGGAATAAAAATGGCCGATCCGTTTTCCACAATAAACGGATGACGATTTTGTAGCGTATCGCGCAGTGTCAGTATTTCGTCGCGGGTTTTGCTGCTATTCAGGATGACCGGGATACCGGCGGTTTCCAGTTGATGCAGCGTGGCGTCGGCGGGTTGGTGGGAGTAGCTGAAGTGGTCCAGCAGGGTGCCGTCCAGATCGCTGGCGATCAGCCACTGGGTTTTCGGGCTCGCTATTGTGGTCATTCGATTCCGTTTTCTGGCTTCTTTTTTTGGCCTGGCGTCGGCACGTAAAAACGCGCGCTCTATTCAGGTAATCCAAAAATAGTGCCAGTCACAGAAATTTGAGCCATTGCACCGCTTCAGAGCAATGGATTGGCGCAGTAATCCTTTAGTTCGAAATCCTCGGGCCACAAGAGTGCGGAGACTGCCTCGAAATGGTGAGGGTGGCGGGCGTGAAAAGTTGGTATGCACCACTTGGGTGCGCGGCGGCTTGGGCAGTGAATGTGAGGGGGGAAAGCCTCACCGGTTGGGCCGGTGAGGCATCGGGAAAGGGTCAGGGCGCGGTACACCCCAGACAGCGCGCATAGAGTGCGCGGGGATCTTTAAAGGATTTCAACTCGGTCAGTGGCTGCACCGCAGGCTGAATACTGTTCAGCCAGGCGCCCAGAGGCAGATTACGCTCGACGCTTGCGGAAATCTGTGCGTCCACATTTTCTGCCAGGGCACGCATGACTTTTTCGCTCGGGGTCAGCTCGCGCTGAATTTCCATCACTTCATACTTTTCCAATTCGGCCAGCTGTGCGGCATCGGCGATGGCATCGTTGAGGTTGCCCAGCTCGTCCACCAGACCCAGTTCGTGTGCGGTGCGGCCGGTCCACACCTGACCCTGGGCGATTTTGTGGATTTCCTCTGGCGTGCTGTTGCGCGCTTCCGCTACCAACTGCAGGAACTGGGCGTAGGTGTGCTCCACGCCCTGTTGCAGGATGTCCGCGGCGGCCTCTGGCAAGGCGCGGTCCAGGCGCATGGTGCCGGCCAGTTCGGTGGTGCCCACGCCGTCGTTGTAGATCCCCAGGTGCTCCAGGGAGTCTTCGAATGTCGGGAAGGCGCCAAATACACCGATGGAGCCGGTAATGCTGGAGGGAGATGCCCAGATGCGATCGCCGCCGGCAGAAATCCAGTAACCACCGGAGGCGGCAACACTGCCCATGGAAATTACCACGGGAATACCGGCTTCGCGGGTGGCGAGCAATTCCTGGCGAATGGCTTCTGAAGCAAAGGCGGAGCCGCCGGGGCTGTCGATACGCAGGACCAGTGCCTTGACGTTTTTCTCGCGGGCTTCGGCAATCAGTTTGCCGAGCGTGGCGCTACCGATCTGTCCCGCAGGCGCTTCGCCATCGATGATGGCGCCAGCGGCGCTGATCAGGCCAATCTTGTCTTTTTGCAGGCGCGGATCCGGCAGGTTGGTCAGTTTCACCTGGCGCAGGTAGTCGTGGGCGTGGATGCCGCTGTACTGGGATTTGTCGTCGTTGGCGACGCCAACCACTTCCTGCAGCTCTGCGATGGCGGCGCGGCGGGTGAGCAGTTTGTCGACAAACTTGTTGGCCAGTGCGGCCTTGGCCCAGCTTCCGCCTTCGGCGCGCAGGTTTTGCGGCAGGTCGGCGATATAGCTGTCGACGGCATTGGGCGGCAGGTTGCGCAGGCCGGTGACCTGTTCGGTGTATTCGCTCCACAACTGGTGCAACCAGCGGGCGTTGTTTTCCCGGGAGGCGGGAGACATATCGTCGCGGGTGTAGGGCTCGATAAAGTCTTTGTAGTCGCCCACGCGGAATACATGGAAGTTGATTTTCAGTTTATCCAGGGCGCTTTTGTAGTAGTTGCGGTAGCTGCCGAAGCCGGTGAGCAACAGGGAGCCCATGGGGTTCATATAGACCTTGTCGGCGTGGCTCGCGAGGAAGTACTGGCCCTGGGTGAAGTTGTCGCCGATGGCGTAGACCGGTTTTTCGCTGGCTTTGAAGCGCTGCACGGCTTCGCCGACTTCTTCGAGCTTGCTGAGGCTGGCACCGGCGAGGTGATCGAGTTCGAGCACGAGTGCGCTGATACGGTTGTCGTTGGCGGCGGCGTCGATGGCGTCGACGAGGTCTTTTACACGGGTTTCCGGTGGTGAGGCAGGGCCGCCCAGGAAGCTGGGAACGCCACTGGGTTGGCTGACTTCGTCGACGAGGAAGCCGCCGGGGGCAACTTTGAGGGCGCCGCCCTGGGGTACGGTGATGCGCTCTTCACCGCCGAAGATGGCCATGCCGATAAACAGGAGCAGAAGCAGGAAGAGGATGTTGGTGAACACCCGGCGCAGCCAGGTGATGGCTCCACCAATGGCGCCAAAAAAGCGACGAATAGGGCCGCGACGTCTTGTTGATTCGGTCAAACCTGAAACTCCTTGTGCCGGTCTGTCTAATACGGTTCTGTGGCGACCCGCGTGGTGCTTGGAAAGTTAAGTGGCGGCACTGCTACCGGGTACAGCCTTGTGAGACACGCCGTGAACCCTTCCATGGGGGCTCTTCCGCGAGGTCCCTCTCGCGGAAGGTCTCACAAGGCTGTACCCGGTATCAGCGCCTTCGCACTGACTTTCAGTGCGATTTATAAGTAGTTAAACGCTGGTATTTTCGTTTGCTTGTGCATTCTGCAATTGCACTTGCCAGCGGCTGGTCATCATTGCAGATACAAACAGAATAAGGCTCAAAGCGGTTAGCACGCCATGCTGCCAGCCGCGTGTAGGCATCATTACGTCGACGATACCCGCGGTGATATAGAGCAGCAGGATAAAACATAGCCATAGATAGGCGCGTTGGTGCTGTTTGAGCAAGCCTGGCAACACCAGCAGTAGTGGAACGGTTTGCAGTATCCACCACTTGAGTGAGCCGTCGAGGAACAGGTTCCATACCGCGAACAGTAGCAGAAGGCCGCCGTAGCAGAACCAGTTGAGCTTGCGCGCGACGTCCAGTTTGCGGGTGAGGCTGGCGGGGTCGATGGGTTTGCGCTGTTTTTTCTGTTTAGCCACGGTGGTCTCCCAGTTTTTCGGCGAGGGTGGCAATGCGTTTGCCGAGGGCGCGGCACAGGGTGGTTTCGTCCTGGCTGAGTTCGCCGTCGTTGCCACCGGCCCAGTGGGAGGCGCCGTAGGGGGTGCCGCCGGTGGTGGTGTGCATGAGGGCGCCTTCGGAGTAGGGGATGCCGGCGATGACCATGCCGTGGTGCATGAGTGGCAGCATCATGGAGAGCAGGGTGGTCTCCTGGCCGCCGTGGAGGCTGCCGGTGGAGGTGAATACGGCGGCGGGTTTGCCGCTCAGGCTGCCGTCGAGCCACATGTCGCTGGTCTGATCCAGAAAGTAGCGCAGGGGCGAGGCCATATTGCCGAAGCGGGTGGGGCTGCCCATCAGCAGGCCCGCGCAGTTGCGCAGGTCGTCGGCGGTGCAGAAAGGAGCGCCGCTGTCGGGTACCGGCGGTTCGCTGGCTTCGGTATTGGGGGAAACCGCGGGCACGGTGCGCAGGCGGGCTTCCAGTCCGGTTTCTTCAATACCGCGGGCGAGTTCCGCGGCCATTTTGGCGGTGGCACCGTTGCGGCTGTAATAAAGGACGAGGATGTACGGCGCAGTTGATGCGGAAGCCACTAGATCAGCTCCAGTACATTTTCCGGCGGGCGGCCGAGCACGGCTTTGTCGCCCTTGATGACGATGGGGCGCTCGATGAGTTTGGGGTGGTTCACCATGGCGTCGATCAGTGCCGCGTCGCTGTGGGCCGCGTCTTTGAGATTGAGTTCCTTGTAGGCGTCTTCCCCTTTGCGCAGCAGGTCCCGCGGGGCGATGCCCAGTTTGCCGAGGATGTCTTTCAGCGCTGCAGCGTCTGGCGGCGTTTCCAGATAGAGCACGATTTCCGGCTCGATATTGTTTTCCTGCAGCAGTTGCAGGGTCTGGCGAGATTTTGAACAGCGGGGGTTATGGTAGATCGTCCACATCGAAAGCGTATCCTGTTAAGGTTTGGCGTATTCTAACAGCACTCTGTTGGTCGTCTACGCTGAGGTATGGCGTACTTTTTAGACAAAATGCACGGATTTTTCCGCCAGATTCACCGGAAAATGGCGGACAGCTCCTCTTTTAAAAAATGGTTTGGCAAGCCGAATAACAAACTGAGAAGACCCATGACTGAAATGGTGCACCGCTGGCGTCGCTTTTTTACTTCCCTGTGGACCGTATTCAACGAAAAGAACTGCCGGCAGAATGCCGCTGCGCTTACCTATATGACGCTGTTTGCCATAGTGCCGCTGGTAACGGTGAGCTATGCCATGTTGTCGCTGTTTCCGGATTTTGCCGGGCTTGAGAGCAAGATCCAGCAACAGATCTTTTCCCACTTTGTGCCGGAAAGCGGGCGTGAGGTGCAGGATTACATCAACAGCTTTTCTACCCAGGCCCAGCGCCTTACCGGGGTGGGTATTGGCCTGCTGCTGTTGACCGCAGGTTTTATGCTGAAAAACATCGAGAACACCTTTAATGCCATCTGGGATATTCCCAAGGGGCGCCGGGGTGTCTCCAGCTTCCTGCTGTACTGGGCGATCCTGAGCCTGGGGCCGATTCTGCTCGGTGCCGGTATGGCCGCCACCACTTATCTCTTCTCTCAAAAAGTACTCGCCCAGAACGACAGCCTCGGACTGCTGCCGATAGTGTTACGGGTATTGCCCTGGGTATTTACCGCCATCGCGTTCACGCTGTTGTTTGTTGCGGTTCCCAACTGCCGGGTGCCGTTGCGCCACGGTCTCGCCGGGGGGGTGATTACCGCGTTTGCCTTTGAGGCGGCCAAGTATCTGTTTGGTGCCATTGTCGCGCGCAGCTCGGTACAGGCGATTTACGGTGCCTTCGCCTTTGTGCCCATGTTCCTGATCTGGATCTACCTGATGTGGATGATCGTGCTGGCGGGTTGTGTGCTGGTGCGGACCCTGTCGGCCTATCACGCGGCGGCCCAGGGGCGAAATTACTCCGATCTGGTGGCGACGCTTTCCATCCTGTGGAAGTTTTTCAGCAAGTATCAGCAGGGCCAGACCATTAGCGATCAGGATATTTCCCGCGCGGGGATTCGCCCGGCCCAGTGGCGCCGTATTCGGGAAATCCTGCAGGCCAACAAGGTAATTGGGCAGACAGACCGCAACGATTACGTTCTGGTGCGGGATCTGGATTCAGTCACTCTGCAGCAGATGCTGGACTGGCTGCACCCGGCACCGGTACCGGAGAGCGGTCACCGCGAGTTGCAGGTGCGCCCGTGGTACCGAGACGTGGAAACCCGTTTCCGCGAGGCGCGGGAGTTCTCCCGCGAGCATCTGTCGCAGAGCCTTGGGGACCTGTTCCGGGAGTCCATGTCCAAGGAAATGCTGGAGAAAACCGTGGATACCGGCAATCTGGAACCGGCCAAGCTGCCTGCCTCGGTGGAAACGGTGGACGATTCCGTCGACAACAAATCCAGCGCCAGTAAATCTGCCAACAAGGGAAGTAGCCGCAATGCGCGCAGTAATAAGCCATCCAGCAAAACGGCCAAATCTTAACCCGGTTGCCGCGCTACTGTTGCTGATGGCGCTGGCAATTGGCGGTTGCGAATCCCGTAGTGGCGGGCTTACCGCACTGAATGGCGACCGGCTGGAGACCGGCGGCAAAGTGTTGCTGGTGAATTACTGGGCCGAGTGGTGTGCGCCCTGTCGAGAGGAAATACCCGAGCTCAATGATTTTTATCGCGAGCATGGTGAGCAGGTACTGGTGCTGGGGATCAATTTTGATCAGCCGCCCGCGGAGGAAGTACAACGCCAGGCCGAAAAGTTTGGCATCGCCTTCCCGCTGCTCGCCGCGGCACCGGAAGGTCGCTGGGGGCAGGCGGTTCCTCAGGTTCTGCCATCGACCTTCATTATTGATCGCAATGGCCAGTGGCGGCGTACCCTGGTAGGGCCGCAGACGGCCACCTCGCTGCAGGAAGCAATCCGTCCTTATCTGGAGCAGTAGGTCGCCGCACAATCAGCCGCCGCGCATGCTTCTACCGGTATAACCAAAGCGTCTTTTAGGGGAAACTGCGCCAGCTGTTAGGATGTCTTCGATTTTTTAACCTCGAACACGCAAACTGGGACTCAAATTCAATGCAATTGGGTGCACTGCTACTGCTGGCGTTTTACCTGTTCCTTCTCTGGCCTCTGGCGCGCTGGCACCGCAGTCGCGACTCCCTGGCACCGGCGGTATTTGCCGGCTTGTTGCTGGGCGTATTGCTGGGTGGCTTTATGCAACTTGCGGAAGGCTGGGGTGTGGACGTGCCCTGGGTGCTGGACTGGGTGGGGCTGATTGGTGATGGCTACGTAAACCTTTTGCATTTGCTGGTAATGCCGCTGGTGTTGATTTCCATTCTGGCGGCGGTAGTAAAGGTCAGTAATACCCGCTCGCTGGGCAAAATCAGTGTATCGGTACTGGCGGTATTGCTGGGGACCACCGCAATTGCTGCATTGATCGGTGTAATGATCGCCCACCTGTTTGGCCTTTCTGCAGAGGGCCTGGTGGAGGGCGCGCGGGAAGCGGCACGGGTAGAAGTGCTCAACGAGCGCATTGGTCGTGTCAGCGACCTCAGTATCCCGGAAATTCTGACCTCATTTATTCCGCGCAATATTTTTGCCGACCTCGCCGGCCAGCGGGACACCTCGGTAATTGCCGTGGTGGTCTTTGCAGTATTACTGGGGCTGGC
This sequence comes from Microbulbifer sp. ABE4_465, assembly GCF_056160765.1. NCBI lineage: Bacteria > Pseudomonadati > Pseudomonadota > Gammaproteobacteria > Cellvibrionales > Microbulbiferaceae > Microbulbifer > Microbulbifer sp. ABE4_465. The sequence goes on along the minus strand of NZ_JBSWXV010000005.1, from coordinate 232,982 downwards.
GGCACTGGCGGTGCGCAGGGAAAACCCGCAGCAGGGCGCGGCCATCGAACACTTCGTTTCCGTGGCCCAGGCCTGGGTGATGAAGCTGGTGCGCCTGATTATGGCGTTCACCCCATACGGTGTAATGGCGCTGGTCACGGCGCTGGTGGCCAAGTCCAGCTGGGCGGATATCTTCAACCTGTTTAATTTCGTGCTGGCCTCATTTGTCGCCATTGCGCTGATGTTTGTGGTGCACGCGGTGCTGCTACTGGTGAATGGCATTAGCCCTTTGCACTATTTCGCCAAGGTATGGCCGGTGCTGGTGTTTGCCTTCAGCTCCCGTTCCAGTGCAGCGACGATTCCGCTGAACGTGGAAACCCAGATCGACGAGCTGAAAAACTCCCCGGCCATTGCTAACTTTTCTGCCTCCTTTGGGGCCACCATCGGCCAGAACGGTTGTGCGGGTATTTATCCTGCCATGCTGGCGGTAATGGTAGCGGTGCCATTGGGGATCAATGTGTTTGACCCGGTTTGGCTGGCCTCTCTTATTGCCGTCATTGTGATCAGCTCTTTTGGTATCGCCGGCGTCGGCGGCGGCGCCACCTTCGCGGCGCTTGTCGTGCTACCTGCCATGGGCCTGCCAGTACAGATTGCCGCGCTGCTGATTTCCGTGGAGCCGCTGATTGATATGGCGCGCACCGCGCTCAATGTGAATGGTGCCATGACTGCCGGCACCCTGACTCAGCGCTGGTTGGGCGATAGTACGGGTGAAAGCAGCGGTGGCGATGACCACAGCAGAGAAGAAGCGACCGAGGCCAGTTAATTCAAAATTTTTTCATCGTTTTTTTGATCGTAGTGTCAACCAATGGCGCGCCTGTGCGTTTTGATAAGAGAACAGAGCAGTTCTCACCCGTACAGCGGGGATTACAACAAGGAAACCACCGATGAAACTGATCAATAAATCGACTCTCTTTTTCACCGTAACGATGCTGTTTTCCGGTGCCGCACTGGCCGAAGATGGCGAGGCGCTGTCGAAGCACCTGGATAACAAGGGCGACCGTATCGAAAATCGCCTGGACCGTCGCGGTGATCGCATCGACAGCCGCCTGGATAACAAAGGCGATCGCATCGACAACCGGCTCGACAACAAGGGCGACCGGATCGATAACCGACTGGACCGGGCGTCACAGCGTGCCGAAGCCAACGGTAACGACAAGCGGGCCACCCACCTGGATAACAAGGGCAATCGCATAGACCACCGGCTGGATCGCAAGGGCGACAAGATCGACAATCGACTGGATCGCAAAGGTGACCGTATTGATCGCCGCCTCGACCGCAAGGGGCAGGGTGTCGACCGCCGCATGGACCGCCGCAGTGAGCGGGTTAAAAAATAAGAGCCTTCTCGCTGCATGGAACAGTTTCTCGCCTCGGTAGAAAAACGAGCCTATTCCATGGCTGCGATGGCCGTAGGGAACCGGGACGACGCGCTGGATATCGTGCAGGACGCGATGTTTTCTCTGGTCCGCCGGTACAGCCACAAACAGCGGGAGCAATGGCGCCCGCTGTTTTTTACCATTCTCAGTAACCGCATTACCGACTGGCACCGCCGCCACAAAACGATTTCCCGCTGGCAACTGTTGCGAGAAAAGTTTGCCGGTGATGACGGTGACGAAGACGGCTTTGATCCGGGTATTCTCGAAGACACCGCTGGACCGAGACCGGAGCAGGGTGTTTTTTCCCAATACACCCTCGACGCGATTGAAGCGGCGGTCGGCCGTTTGCCACCTCGTCAGCAACAGGCGTTTTTACTGCGCTGCGTTGAGGGCTTCGATATCGCCGAGACGGCCACCGCAATGTCCTGCAGCGCCGGCAGTGTCAAAACCCACCTTTCCCGGGCGCTTGTCGCCCTGCGTGCGCAACTGGAGGAAGTGCGATGAATTCGCCGGAAGATCAAGCGAGTGGCCAGAGCCGCAAGCATGTGCGCAATCAGCAGCAGTTGATTGCCGGCGCCCGCGAGGCCATGGTTCGGCGCGACGAAAAACTCGACGGGGAAACCCTGTCGCGCCTGTGTCGCGCGCGCTCGGCAGCGCTGGATGAGGCTGCAACAAAGTACTCACTGGCAAATCTATGGTTGCCCGCGGGTGCAGCTGGTGTTGCGGCGATGGTCGTGGTGGCACTGTTGATCGGGCGGGGCGACACGCCACAAAAGGATGAAATAGATCTGCTGGCGGACGTGTGGATTCTGGATGAAGAAACCGAGCTGGAAATGATCGAAGACGTGGAGTTTTACCAGTGGTTGGCGGAGGAGGCGCTGGATGGCTAATCGTGCTGGCCGCTTCTTGCAAAAGCGCCTGGGCAAGCCGCGGCTATCGCGCCTGATTTTGGCGTGGACGCTGTTGGCGTTTCCCGCGGCCTTTGCCAATGAACCGTTGGATGAAGATTTTTTACTGTTCCTGTCCGACTGGACCGATGACACTGGCGAATTTGTTCCGCCCAGCGACCTGCAAGAAGGCTGGACAGAAGAACCTGCGCCGTCAGAGTCAAAATTGCAACCAGCCGCCGATATCGAACAGCAAGTACAGAGCAAGCAAGGTGAGCCAGATGAGTAACGCCACAATGCGAAATAGGGTATTGAGGGAACTGATGGTACCGAAGGGATTGCGCCGCGGATTCCGGTTGCCGCTGTTGCTCGCGCTGTTTTTGATGACGACGGGTTTGACGGCGATGAGTAGTCAAGCCTGGGCAGATCCCGTCACCTGGCAGCAATTGAACGAGAGTGAACGTCAGCTGCTGCAACGATTCGAGAACCGCTGGAATGAATTCACTCCGGAGCAACAGGCACGCCTGCGCCAGGGGGCGGAGCGCTGGTCTTCCATGACCCCGGAGCAGCGCCAGCGGGCGCGTCAGGAATTTGGCAAATGGAAGCGGCTTACCCCTGAGCAGCGGGAGAAACTGCGCGACGCCTATCAGCGCTTCAAGGCACTGCCCCCGGAGCAGCGGCAAAAGATCCGCGAAGCCCGTCAGCGCTTCCGTCAACTGTCGCCGGAGCGCCAGAGGCGTTTGCGTGAACGCTGGCAGAGCTTGTCTCCGGAGCAGCGCCAGCGTTTCCGCGAGCGCCGCCGGCAGCGCCTGGAATCGTCGGAATAGTCTCGGCTATATTCTTGCCAAAGTTCAGTTTCGATTCAGCCAGTTCCCCGTAAAGTGCTCCCATCGGCCGCTTTAAGGCCGCAACAAGGCACACGGTAGTGACCAAACGCAGAGTGTGGTCACGCCAGGGCGCCAGAGTCCGGGTCTCAGGGAGTACTGAACATGGCTACAGCAAACAAATGGTTCCAGCAGTTGGCGTTCGCCGGTCTGACCGCGGCCCTGGTCGGCGTAAGCGTCTCTGCCACTGCCGGTGACAGCGGCTACCCAGAGCCGTACGAAGGCCAGTATGTTGGCCAGCAAGGCTACCACTACGCCACTGTCACCGGCGTAACGCCTGTCTACAATGATGTCCGGGTTGTCGAACCCAGAACCCAGTGCTGGGACCAGACCGTCACCTATCAGCAACCTTCCCCTGCCGGCGCCATTATTGGCGGCCTTGTGGGCGCGGCTGTTGGGCGCAACGTGGTGAAGGGGCACAAGCACCGCGGCTATCGTCATTACGGCCGTCACCACTATCGCCACCACCACCGCGCCAATAAGGGCGCGGGTATGGTAGCGGGCGCTGCGGTGGGCGCGATCATTGGCAGCGCGATCAGCCGCAACCAGGCGCCGGTGCAATACGGCACCGAGCAACGCTGCCAGGTAGTGGAAGAAGTGAGCACCCGCCGGGAGCTGATTGGTTATGACGTGAACTACCGTTACAACGGCCAGGAATATCTAATTCGCACTGACCACCATCCTGGCGATAGAATTCGGGTTCGCGTAGACGTCACGCCGGTATTGTGAACATATATTGTTCTTTCAGCGGCGTTGTGGAATTGACAGGAGCAGAGCTGTGAAAGTCGCATTGGTTTGTCTGTGGGTGGCCGTTCTGGTCGCCGCGCCGGTTTCCGCATCCTCGCGGTATCAGGGGGATGTGCCAGCCCCGAGGATCGCCAGCGTTCACAAACTGCCTATGCAGCCCCTAGCCAGTTTTCGGGTGCAAAACAAGGGCATCTCTAAAAATGAAGCCGCCGCAATCGTAAAGCGCCAGTTCGGTGGCAAGATTCTGGCGATCAGTGAAGTCCAGCGCAAAGGCAAAGCCGCCTACCGGGTTAAGGGACTTTCTGACCAGAGTCAGGTCTATGTAGTGTTCGTTGATAAACAGAGCGGGCGTATCTCTCGCTAGTCAACCGCGAAGAGGTCGACAAGCGAACGCTCGCCCGCACAACGACTGCCGAAAAGAATTTATTGAGGAAAGACCATGCGCGCACTGCTGGTGGAAGATGAGCACGCCCTGCGTGAACAGTTGGCGGCCTCCCTGCGCAAGGGGGGATACACCGTGGACGAAGCCCCGGACGGCGAAGAAGCCCTGTACCTCGGGCGAGAGTTTCCCTACGACGTAGCGGTGATGGATCTGGGCCTACCCAAGGTGGATGGCATTCAGGTGATCGAGACCCTGCGCAAGGAATCCCGGCATTTTCCCATTCTGATCCTCACCGCCCGCGGCCATTGGCAGGAGCGGGTGCGCGGGCTCGAAGCCGGTGGTGACGACTATCTTACCAAGCCCTTCCATACCGAAGAGCTGCTGGCCCGGCTCAATGCGCTGGTGCGCCGTTCTGCGGGATTTTCTTCACCCACCATCAATGCGGGCCCCATCGAACTGGATACCAGTGCCCAGCGGGTAAAGGTGTCCGGCAGTGAGTTGGAGCTGACTTCGTTCGAATACAAGGTGCTGGAATATCTGATGTTGCACCCGGACGAAGTGGTGTCGAAAACCACGCTCACCGAGCACATTTACGAGCAGGATTGCGATCGCGACAGTAACGTGATCGAAGTGTTTATCGGTCGCCTGCGTAAAAAACTGGATGCCGCCGGTGGGGTCAAACCGATCGAAACCCTGCGCGGGCGCGGCTACCGCTTTAGCCCGGCGGACTGATGGCATGGTGGACGCGGCTGCACCGCCTGAGGCAGGTGCTGTTCCGCTGGGTACACTCCCTTTCTGGCCGCCTTTCTCTGATGGCCACACTGGTGTTACTGGTATTCCTCGCGGTTTTTTCCGGGGTGCTGGAGCGGGCTTTCCGCACCTCGCTGGATGAAGCCAAAGCGCGGGAACTGCAGTTGCACGTGTACACGCTGCTGGCCGTGGCGGAACCCGACGGCGATACCCTGCAACTACCCCTGAGCCTGCCGGAACCCCGGTTCAATCAGCCGGACTCCGGCCTCATCGGCGCGGTGATGGATGCGCGGGGACGGGTGATCTGGCGCTCTCCCTCGGCATTGAGCCTGCCGAATTTTTCAGCCCTTCCTCTTCCGCTGCCGCTGCGCCAGGGGCAGCAGGTATTTGCCGAAGTGCAGATGCCGGATCTGAATCAGCCTTACACCAGCTTTCGCCAGGGTATTGCCTGGGGGCTGGACAACGAACTGCAATTTACCTTTGTTGTGCTGGAAGACGCGGCGCCGCTGTATGCCCAGCTCAAGCAGTTCAATACCACGCTGTGGCGCTGGCTGGGTATCGGTTCACTGGCGCTGATCGCCGTGCAATTACTGGTGCTGCAATGGGGGCTGGCGCCGTTGCGCGGGCTGACCCGCGCGCTGAAAAACATGCAGCACGGCGGCGCCGATCGCCTGCAGGGTCGTTTTCCCCAGGAGTTGGTCCCGCTCACTGACAATCTGAACCTGCTGATCGAGAACGAACGACGCCAGCGAGAGAAGACCCGGCATACCCTCGGTGACCTGGCCCACAGCCTGAAAACACCCCTGGCGGTGCTGAAGGGGATGGATGTGGCTGCCGATCCCCGCAGTGCGCAGCAGGCGCTGGCGGAGCAGGTAGAGCGGATGGATAGCATCATCAGTTACCAGCTGAAGCGGGCGGTGACGTCTTCGCCAAAATCGATTCTGCGCGGCGTTCCGGTACAACCGCTTGCGGAAAAAATTCTGTCCGCGCTGGACAAGGCCTATCGCCACAAAACCATCGATGCCGAATTGCTGTGCGATGAGTCCGTTCTGTTTTACGGCGATGAAGGGGACCTGATGGAAATGCTCGGCAACCTGCTCGATAACGGCTACAAGTACGGTGGCGGTAAACTGCTGGTGAGTATCCGCAATACCGAGGATCGGCGGCGGCTTGAGATTACTGTCAGCGACAATGGCCCCGGCCTGTCCGAGTCCCAGTGGCAACATGTGATCCAGCGCGGTGTGCGCGCGGACCAGCAACAGCAGGGGCAGGGGATCGGGCTTGCGGTAGTGGTGGATATTGTGGAGAGTTACCACGGTTCAATCGGTCTGGTGCCATCGGTCCGGCGCGATGGTGAACCGCGCGATGATGACCAGCGCGCAGACGCAGACCTCGGGGGGCTTACCCTGCGCGTCGACCTGTAAAACCAAATAAACAATAAACAAAAGGAGTTGGTATGTTTTCTCGACCTTCCAAGACGTTGTCTCGCGGCCCGAGGTTTGCGCTATTGGGCCTTATCACCTGCGCATTTGCGGCGCCCGCGCTCGCCGCCAAGGTGCCCTCGCTCTGGCCCGGCGGTGCGGAAGTAGCGGTGGTGCTGACGTATGACGACGCACTGGATTCCCATCTGGATGTGGCCATCCCCCAGCTCAACGAGCACAGATTTCCGGGCACGTTTTATTTGAGTGGCGCGCGCCCCTCAATCCGCATGCGTCTGCACGAATGGCGCCGCGCCGCGGAAACCGGCCACGAGCTCGGCAACCATATGCTGTACCACCCGTGCCGCAAATCAGTCGCCAACCGCAGCTGGGTAAAGCCCTGGCAGGATCTGGATAAGTACACCCTGGAGCAGTTTGTCGACGAGGTGCAGGCTACCAACAGCATGCTCGAAGCCATCGACGGAGAGCAGCAGCGCACCTTCGCCTATCCCTGCGGCGATATGGTCGCTGGTGGGGAGGATGTGGTGCCGGAGCTGAAAAAGCTGGTGCCCGCAGCGCGTCTGTTTTCTGCAGATGGACAGCACCAACCTGCGGACAAGGATTTTTACCGGGTCGCATCGTTTGATGGCGCCGAGAAAAGTGGGGAAGAGCTGATTGCCGTGGTGGAAGCCGCGCGGGAAAACAACAGCCTGGTGGGCTTTATGTTTCACGGTGTGGGTGGGGATTACATCACCGTATCTGAAAAAGACCACCAGGCACTGCTGGAGCATCTGGCGGCACACCCAGATCGCTATTGGGTGGCTACCATGCGCGAGGCGGTGGAGCACCTGAAAAAAGAACAGGCGCGGCAAAAACTCTGATCAGCCCGGTCTACGCCGTGCGGGCGTAAACCGATTGGCGATCAGTGCGAAGGCGCTCAGGAGCTTTCGCTGCCCTTGGCGCCTTCGATTTCTTCCGCTGTTTCCAGTGGAGTATTGGTACTGGCCCGCTCCCCGCGGCGCTGACCCGGGACCACGCCCTGCCACAATTTGTCTGCCAGAGCCTGTGGCGACTCGCTGCGCCCGTCGGCGACCCACTGCACGATGGCGTGCGCCACATCCGGCCAGGCGATGCGCACGCCCCTGGGGTGCTCTTCCAACCAGCGGCCAATGGTCAGTGCATCGATATGCTCCACCACCTTGGCCAGCTGCAGCTCTTTTAGGGCCATGCCATTGGCCTCCTGTTCGAACTGTCCCTTGAGCGGGCGGGTGAGGATCGGTTTGCCGAGAGTCAGGGTCTCCGCGATCAGCTCAAAGCCGCTATTACAGATGACCGCACGTGCGCTGGCGACGTCGTGACGGAAGCCTTCCACCGATGGAGCCTTGAGGGTGATGTTATCTGCCTTGGGCAAGTCTGTGGGCAGGCCGTACACAATAAATTGCTGTGGCAGTTGTGCCAGGTGTTGCAGCAGTGGCGCCGCATGCTCAAACGGCAGGTAGACCAGAATATGGTCCTGTTCCACCGGGGCCGGTTCTTCGTGCGCGTGGGCGATAGGCGGCAGGATCGGGTGGCCAAAGTGATACCAGTGCATGCCCAGGCTTACCGGAACCGGCGCGAAGGCTTTCATGATGCTGCGCGCAACCCAGCCGAAGGCCGGGGTCGGAATGGCGAAGTTGAATGCGTACTGGTGACCGAGGCCCAGGCTCGGACATTTGCGCTTTTTCGCCGCCCAGGCCGTGACCGGCTCGAAGTCGCTGATGACCAGGTCAAAATCGTTCACCGGCAGATCGCGAATATCTTTCAGCAGTTTGCGCACATCCAGTTGCCTGGCGGTCGCCAGCTTATCGATCTTGCCTTCCTTGTGCACAAAGGTCAGGCCTTCGCGCCACCAGTAGTCACCAAAGGCTTCCATGGCAAAGAGCTTTTCCGGCGGGCGACCGGAGAAAAGCCACTGTACTTCCAGATTGGGAAATTGCTGAAAGGCTTCTGCCATGGCCCTGGCGCGGGAAATGTGGCCGTTACCAGTACCTTGAACGCCGTACAAAATTTTCAAGTTGCTTCTCCGGGAGAAATGCGAGGGTTGTCAATTTCTGGAGCAGGGTGGTGCTGCGCAATAGTTATAGCAGTACGCCGCTCACCGCGAAGCCAACACCGATGCCAAGTAGCGCACCGGCAAACACATCCGTGGGGAAGTGCACGCCGAGGCCTACACGGGAAGTGCCGACGCCCGCGGCCCAGAGGTATCCAAGCGCCCACAGAGGGTTAAGGCACTGAGCGAGCATGGTCACAAACAGGAAGGCGCCGGAGGTGTGGCCCGAGGGCAGGCTGAAGCGGTCATTGGCCACCACGATGGAGCGCAGTCCCGGAATGGATTCCGGCGGCCGGTTGCGGCGGGTGGTATTTTTGATGGTCCAGTAAAGGGAGCGCTCGATGGCGAATGCGGCACCGCACACGGTGAAAAACTGCAGTGCGGCGCTCAGGCTCATGGCCGCGACCACCAGCGGTGACAGCAGGTAGAGCCAGCCGTCGGCAGAGCGGGACAGCAGCAGATAGTTTCTGCGGGATGCCGGCCGTGTCGCCCGTTCTGCCATTCGCAGCACCAGTGACACATCGACGGTTTTCAGTGTGATAGGTAAGCTTCGCATACGGTAAAAGTACGAAGCCTATGTTGCGCAGACTTGAACAAAATATGTCAGGTCTGTGAAATCTGCCCCTTTTGCAGGAAATTAGTGGGTCCCGTCATGCCGGACTTGATCCGGCATCCAGTCTCGCGGCGCTGGATTCCGGGTCGAGCCCGGAATGACGGGGTTGGCTTCAATCAATACCAATCTTGATGGCACCAGACCCCGGCAGCTTTTCCACCAGCTCGTGACCGCACAGTTTTGAAGGGGTGAAATAACCCCCTTCTCCCTGATAGTCGAGCAGGAACTCCACCACCGCAAGGGAGCCGTGCACGGTCACATCGTAGCCGTTGGCGGTAACTACACGTCCCACCCGGCGCTCGCCGCGGCGGTCATTGCGCACTTCGCCCCACACCCAGGTTTGCTGCTCTGCGCGCTGGTTTTCGCTGGGGCCGCGGACCTTGTCGTCGACCTTGCCCTTGAGCCAGTTCTGCACCCATTTCATGCGCAACAGCCAGCGGAAGGCGTTCAGTTTCTGCATTTTTTTAGCCCGGCGCGGGCTCATGGGGATGTACACCTCGATATTGGGAATCTCGGTGGAGTAGTAGGCGGTGGCGACGTCACCCCAGGGAATGGCGACGGCGAACTTTTCACCGCGGCCGAAATTGATCTTGCGGGTCAGCTCGGCGTGGGGCGTCATCTCGATCTTGCCGTTGCGACGCACCGCGCCACCCACGCCGAGGCTTTCGATCGAGGTCTTGGCGGTACCGGGGCTGAGGCCGGAATCCGAATCGAATCCCAGGGTCAGGTGCGTAGCGCTGTACATTTCCCTGTGCAGAGCGGTCGCCAGGCAGTCTGTCGGAATCACATCAAACCCGGTGCCCGGGCACAGTACCACGCCGGCGGCGCGGGCTTCCGCATCCAGGCCATGGGCCAGTTGATAGACCGACATTTCACCGGTGATGTCCTGGTAGTGAGTGCCGCTGGCAATACAGGCGCGGATCATCGGTTCGGCGGTGGCCGAGAATGGCCCCGCACAGTGAATTACCGCCGCCACATCCTTCAGGGTATGTGCGAGCGCGTCTTCATCGTCCAGAGAAACGGCAATGGCGGGCAGGCCAAGCTCTGTGGCCAGCGGCTGCAATTTGGCCGCACTGCGACCGGACAGAATGGGCTTCAGGCCCTTGGCCACGGCTTTGCGGGCAATCAGCTCGCCGGTATACCCATAGGCGCCGTATATCAGGATGTGCTTTTTGTTAACCGAGTTGTTCACCGAGTGTCCTTATTGTCTTTTTTGGGCGAAGCCCGGTATCAGTCGAGGGGGCGTTCCAGGGCAAAGCGCGCGATCGTCTCGCCGTCTTTCTCAATGGTTTCCGCAAACATGGTGAGGGGGCGTGCCCACACACCGAACTCATCATACAGAGCGCGGTAGATCGCCAGTTGTTCCCCGGTCTCGCTGTGGGTGGCAATTTCCATCAGGTGATACAGGTTGCCTTTGTAGTGCCGGTAGATACCTTTTTGTGGGGCTTGCATAGAACTCACGTGGTTTAGTCCAAATGAAAAGGAGAGAGCTGAATCTGGGTAATACGCTGCCCGTGCAGCACGGCAATGCCACTGTAGCGGCGTTCACCGGTAGAGGTGAATTCAAATTCGTATTGCCGCTGCAGCCGCACATGACCGCGCCGGTCGCGCTTCAGGCGGGTGCGGTTCAGCATCACCGTATCGTCCAGCAACTGCACACCGGTTTTTGCACAGTGATCTTTTACGATGCGCCGCACCCGATCCTTGGCCGCCATACCGGCCCAGAAATACCAGGCGGGCAGTGCCAGGAGAGAAATCCAGAAGAGGTCGGCGAGCGAGTAATACATAAGCGTTGCAGTTGCTATCATCAAACCGCGCAAGAATACCACCACAGGAGGAAACATGTCTGGCACGATTCTCATCACTGGCTGCAACCGCGGCATCGGACTGGAAATGGCCCGCCAATTTGCCGCGGATGGTTGGAAAGTGATCGCTACCTGCCGCAATCCCTCCGCCGCCTGGGAATTGAGCGAGCTGGCGGAGTCCCATGAAAATCTGCAGGTACACGGGCTGGATGTCACCGATTACCAGCAGCTCGAGGAACTCGCGCACAGTTTAGATGAGCTTCCGCTGGATGTACTGGTCAGCAACGCGGGCTATTACGGCCCGAAAGGGGTGACCTTTGGCAGTGTGGATGTGGAAGAGTGGCGCAAGGTGCTGGAGGTCAACACCATCGCACCCTACAAACTGGTGGAAGCATTTGCTCCCCACCTGACCGCCGGAAAGCGCAAAGTGATCGGTGTACTGAGCAGCAAGGTCGGCAGTATCGATGACAATGGTTCCGGCGGTGGTTACCTGTACCGCTCATCCAAAACGGCGGTCAATCAGGTTGTTAAGAGCCTGTCCATCGACCTGGCGGAACAGGGCATCCGGGTGCTCGCGTTGCACCCTGGTTGGGTGCAAACGGAGATGGGGGGTCCCAACGCATTGATTTCCACTCAGCAAAGCGTGCAAGGACTCAAGCATCTACTGCTGAACGCGACACCGGAAGACAGCGGTTGTTTCTTCAATTACGACGGCTCGGAAATTCCCTGGTAAATCACTGTGCTTTCCTAGGGGAGCGGGATCAGGTCCAAATGCTGGGCGATCTGCCCAAGAGACATCAGTATGCACATGGTGATCACCAGAGGCCGGATCAGGCGGGTGCCGCCGGCGAGCATGGTGTGACTGCCGATAAAGGCGCCCAGCATCTGCCCGACCATCATGGCGCCGCCAATGGTCCATATCACCTTGCCACCTGCGGCAAACAGCGCGAGGGAAACCACGTTGGTGGTGAGGTTGAATAGCTTTGCGCGGATAGTAGCGGTGAGCAGGGTCTGCCCGCGAAACGCGACCCCGGAGGCCGCGAAGAAGGTGCCGGTTCCAGGACCAAAGGCCCCGTCGTACACGCCCACGGCGGGCACGCAGGTCAGCGCCCACTGCTTTTCACTCATTTTCCCCTCACGTTCGCTGTTGCCCATATTGGGGGTAAACCACACGTACAGCGCGACGCTCAACAGCAACAGGGGTATTACCCAGTCGAGCCAGCTGGTATCCACCCGCTGAATCAGCCAGGCACCCACGCCCGCACCAATCCCGGCAGTAATTACTGGGAAAATAAGTGAACGCTCGCGCAAATGCCCCTTGGAATACAGCGTGGCCGTTGCGGTAAAGGTACCCAGAATCGCCTGACTCTTGTTTGTGGCCAGTGCGGCCACCGGTGGTACACCGGCGAGCAACAAGGCGGGTACCGTCAGCAGGCCGCCGCCACCGGCCAGGGTATCCACCCAGCCCGCCAGCATAGCTACGGCAAACAGAATCAACAGCAGGGTCAGGGTGATTTCCATCGGGTACTTCTTGGATAAAACGGTTTAGGGTTTTTCGGTAGGGGAGTTCAGTGATTCTATCGGCAGGCTGAGCGCGCCGGCGATCAGTGCTTCTTTGCGCGCCTTGCTCCATTTCTTGATCTGCAGCTCCAGTTTCAATGCTTCGGAGTGACTGTCGACCCCCTGCTGGAATTCCAGGGTCAGGGGGCCGCGCCCACGCAGTGCTTTTGCCGCTTTTGGGCCACTACTGTTGTGCTCTTCAAAGCGCCGTTCAACGTCTCGGGTAATGCCGGTATAGAGCGACCCTTTGTTGGTGCGAATCAGGTAAATAAACCAGTCGGACAAAACACTACCGTCGATAAAAAGCGATTAAAACAGACTCTGCTGATCCCCGGACTGGGGTGGCAGGGTGAACTGGCTGCAGTCCAGGTCCAGCTTGCGTGCATTCAGCCCCAGCTTGCGACAGGTTATCCGAAATCGCTGCCGCAGTAACTGGGCAAATACGCCGGTACCGCGCTGGCGCTGTCCAAATTCCGCCTGGTTGTCCTTACCTCCGCGACTCTGTTGCACCAGGCTCATGACGTGTTGCGCCCGCTCGGGGTAGTGCTCCGCCAGCCACTGGCGAAACAGGGGCGCTACCTCAAAAGGCAGCCGCAGCAGAATATAGGCGGCGTGGATGGCACCTGCCGCGTGGGCGCGCGTGAGTATCTGTTCCAGTTCCGAATCGTTGAGGGCGGGAATCATCGGCGCGGCCATCACTGCGGTGGGAATGCCGGCATTGGCCAGCGCTTCAATGGTGCGCAGGCGCGCCGCCGGTCCTGCGGTGCGCGGCTCCAGCCTGCGTTTCAGTTCGTTGTCCAGTGTGGTTACGCTGATGCCCACGTGCACCAGATTGTCCCGGGACATTTCCGCCAGAATGGGCAGGTCACGCAGGATCAGCTGGCTCTTGGTGACGAGGGTGACCGGGTGGCGATAGCGTTGCAGGGTTTCCAGTATCCGGCGAGTGATCTGTTTGTCTTTCTCGAGCGGCTGGTAGGGGTCGGTATTGGTACCCATGGCGATGGGGCTGCACTGGTAGCTCTTTTTGCGCAGTGCCGATTCCAGCAGTTCCACCGCATTGGGCTTGTAGAACAGCCGCGTTTCAAAATCGAGCCCGGGCGACAGGTCCATATAAGCGTGGGCCGGGCGGGCGTAGCAATAAACACAGCCATGCTCACAGCCCCGATAGGCGTTGATCGACTGGGTGAAGGGAATGTCCGGTGAGTTATTGGTGGCGATGATCGATTTTGCCTTTTCCTCGATCGCTACCGTCTCGATCCGCTCCTGAGGTTCCAGCAGGGTCTCCCAGCCGTCACTCTCGCGGCTGCTAACCTGATTTACAAAGCGTCCCGCCAGGTTACTGATGGCTCCGCGGCCCTTGAGGGGTTGGGTGGGGTTGTCGGGAGCGTCATTGGCCACGGTGGGTATTCGGTGCTTGGCTGTATGTTTGTACAGTTTATTGCCAGGCCGCAGACGGTGCAAGCGCGTTCCCCAGCACTTACAATGACCGATCAGTACGCGCTAAAAACCAGCCATCAGGAACTAGGGAATGGATCTTCAATCTGTCGCCGCTATCTATGCATTTGCGGTCAAGGTGCTCCAGATATTCGCCATGCTGTTTGCCTTCGGGCTGGTGGTGCTGGTGCTGTATGTGGTGTATCTGTATCTGTCGGATATCAGCCAGACCAAGCAGGCGATCCGCCGCAATTTTCCGGTACTGGGGCGTTTCCGCTATCAGTTCGAGCACTTGGGCGAGTTCTTCCGCCAATATTTCTTTGCCCTCGACCGGGAGGAGATGCCGTTCAATCGCGCCCAGCGCAGCTGGGTGTATCGGGCAGCGAAGAATGTGGATTCCACCCTGGCCTTTGGTTCCACCCGCCCCCTGAATCAGCCCGGCGATATTGTCTTTCTCAATCATCCGTTTCCCACTCTGGCCAAGGATGCAGTACCAGCGCGGGAGGTCACTCTGGGGGAGGGTGTTGCGCGCAGACCCTATACCACCCGCTCGATTTTCAATATTTCTGGAATGAGCTTCGGCGCCCTGTCGGTACCGGCGGTGACTGCGCTTTCCAAAGGCGCGGCGAAAGCCGGTATCTGGCTGAATACCGGGGAAGGGGGCCTGTCTTCCCACCATCTGGCCGGTGGTTGCGACATCGTGTTTCAGATTGGCACGGCAAAATACGGAGTGCGCGATGCCGAGGGCAATCTGTCCGATGCAAAGCTGCGCGAGGTTGCCGGGCACGAGCAGGTAAAAATGTTCGAGTTGAAACTCTCGCAAGGGGCAAAGCCCGGCAAGGGCGGTATCTTGCCGGGGGTGAAGGTGACACCGGAGATTGCCCTGGTGCGCGGTATACCGGTGGGAGAGGACTCGATCAGCCCCAATGGCCACCCGGAGTTCAATGATGTCGACGGGCTGCTGGACATGCTCAATCATATTCGCGAAGTCACCGGCAAGCCCACCGGGTTCAAATGTGTGATCGGCAATAGCGACTGGCTGCACGAGCTGTGTGAAGCCATTTTGCGCCGCGGCGCCGAGAGCGCGCCGGACTTTATCACCATCGACAGTGCCGATGGTGGCAGCGGTGCTGCGCCGCAGAGCCTGTTGGACTACATGGGCCTGCCGCTGAATCGCAGCCTGCCCCTGGTGGTGGATCTGATTGCCGAATACGGTCTGCGCGACCGCATTAAAATCATTTGTGCGGGCAAACTGCTCACGCCTTCGATGGTGGCCTGGGCGCTCGCCATGGGGGCCGACTTCGTCAACTGCGCGCGGGGATTTATGTTCGCCCTCGGCTGTATTCAGGCCATGCAGTGCAACAAAAACACCTGCCCCACCGGCGTCACTACACACAACCCGGATTTACAGCAGGGGCTGGACCCCATGGACAAAGCAGAGCGTGTCTATCACTACGCGCACAATATGGAATACGAGGTGGGAACCATCGCGCACTCCTGTGGCGTACCGGAACCGCGCCTGTTGCGCCGCGCTCACGTTGAGGTCATCAACGAGCGCGGTGTGCCGGTCCCTCTGACCACCCTGGCGCCGGAAGGAAAGCCCAAGGCGGTGATCGCCAGCGATCGCGATCAGATCTGAGCGGCGTTACGCTCGACACAGGCACAACAAACATACGCACAACAGAGAGAGCGTGAGCATGGAAGGCGTCACCACACTGGTTGGGCAGGGGCTGTATATGGCGGTGGCCGCAGTGGTCGGTCTCGGTATCGCCCGTGTTCTGATGCGCGATAACACCCTTGGTTGTCTGATCGCCGGCGTACTTGCCGGAATGTTGTTACCGGTATTTGATTACGACACCGGGCTGCGCGCGGAAAACCTGCATCAGCTGGTATTTTTCGTCATCCTGCCGGTACTGATTTTTCAGTCCGCGTGGAAGATCGACCCGGATATCCTGTTTCGCTGGCTGGGGCCGGTACTGTTGCTGGCGACCCTCGGCGTGTTGATCTGTTGTCTGATTACGGCGCTGCTTGTCTTCTACGGTATTCACCATCCTACCGGTTTTCCCTGGCTGGCCGCGTTTCTCACTGGCGCCATACTGGCCGCCACCGATCCGGTGGCGGTGGTGGCGCGTTTGCGCGAGAGCCGTGCAAATGAAGAGTTGTTAACCCTGGTGGAAGGGGAAAGCCTGTTTAACGACGCGGTCGCAATTGTACTGTTTGCGTTTGCGCTGGGTATTGCCAGCCACAGTGCGATGGAAGGCAGTGTGGCCACCGGCGAGGCGATCAGTGGTGTGGGCGGTTTTGCGCTGTATTTTGCCGCGGTATTTTTTGGTGGCCTTGCGGTGGGCACCATCTGTGGGCTGGTTACCGCTATCGTGATTCTGTTTCTGGGCTCGGCGGGCGCTGCGCTGATGGTTCTGGTACTGGCGGCCTTCGGCAGCTTTTACCTGGCGGAGCACGTGGTCGGGGTCTCTGGAATCCTGTCGGTCATGATCTGCGCTATTGTGGCTCGCGCGTGTCTGCGCGAGCAGCAGGAAACCTACCTGGCTCATGCGGCACCGACCTGGGAGTGGCTGGGGTTATTTTTCAATGCGCTGATCTTCGTGATCATGGGGCTGGTGATCACCTTCGAGATGTTTACGCACCAGTGGCTGGCGATGATCATAGCCATCGTTGCGGCCATTGGTGCGCGGGCCCTGGCGGTGTTTCTGGTGGCGCCCTTCGCGCGCTTTGTGGGGCCCCCGATTCCAAACAGCTGGCGATTGATTTTGAGCTGGGGCGGTTTGCGCGGTGTCATTGCGGTGGCGCTGGTGCTGTCACTGCCCACGAAGCTGCCGTACTGGTGGACGGTGCAGTCGATGGTATTTGGTGTGGTGTTGTTTTCGTTACTGGTACAGGGGACAACCAGTACGCGATTGATCAAAAAACTGGGGCTTTGAATTCGGGCAGCGATATCACTGCCCGCAGGTGGTCAGTTAGATAGCCAGGGCTTTTAGGACGCCCAATTCAGAATAACCTTGCCCGATTCACCAGAACCCATGGTGTCAAAACCCTGCTGGAATTCGTCCACGGAAAATTGGTGGGTGATGATGGGGGAGAGGTCGAGGCCGGACTGGATCAGGCTGGCCATTTTGTACCAGGTCTCGAACATTTCCCGTCCGTAGATGCCCTTGAGAATCAGGCCTTTAAAGATCACCTGACTCCAGTCGATGGCCATTTCGCCCGGGGGAATCCCCAGCATGGCAATCTTGCCGCCGTGGTTCATGGCGGAGAGCATATCGCGGAAGGCGACGGCGACGCCGGACATTTCCAGGCCCACGTCAAAGCCTTCGGTCATGCCGATGTCTTTCATTACATCCGACAGTTTTTCCCTGCTGACATTGACGGTGCGCGTCGCGCCCATTTTCTTAGCAAGTTCCAGGCGGTAGTCGTTGATATCGGTAATCACCACGTGGCGTGCACCCACGTGGCGGGCGACGGCCGCGGCCATGATTCCGATGGGGCCGGCACCGGTAATCAGCACGTCTTCACCGACGAGATCAAACGACAGTGCCGTGTGCACCGCATTGCCAAACGGATCGAAGATGGAGGCGAGCTCGTCGGAAATATTGTCCGGAATTTTGAAGGCGTTGAGCGCCGGGATTACCAGGTATTCCGCAAACGCGCCCTGGCGGTCTACGCCCACACCGTAGGTATTGCGGCACAGGTGGCGGCGGCCGGCGCGGCAGTTGCGGCAGTGGCCACAGGTGATATGGCCCTCGCCACTCACTCTGTCACCGATCTTGAAACCGGCGACTTCCTGGCCCATGCCAACAACTTCACCCACATACTCGTGGCCCACCACCATGGGTACGGGAATGGTTTTCTGCGACCACTCGTCCCAGTGGAAAATGTGCATGTCGGTGCCGCAGATCGCGGTTTTACGGATCTTGATCAGCAGGTCGTTGTGGCCCGGTTCCGGTACCTCAACGTCGGTCATCCAGATGCCGGGTTCGGACTTTAATTTGGATAATGCTTTCATAAATACTGCTTAGATAATCTCGAGTTCTTTCCCGACTTCAATAAATGCGTCGATGCAGCGGTCCAGCTGTTCGCGGGTGTGCGCGGCGGACATCTGGGTGCGGATACGGGCCTGGCCTTTGGGGACCACCGGATAGAAGAAGCCCACCACGTAGATGCCTTTCTCCAGCATCTTGTCGGCCATTTTCTGTGCCAGGGCGGCGTCACCGATCATTACCGGAATAATCGCGTGGTCCGCACCGGCGAGGGTGAAACCGGCGTCGGTCATGCGCTTGCGGAAGTACTGGGAGTTTTCCTGCAGCTGGTCGCGCAGTTCGCCACCTTCCACCAGCATGTCCAGTACCTTCAACGACGCGGTGACGATGGCGGGCGCGACGGAGTTGGAGAACAGGTAGGGGCGCGAGCGCTGGCGCAGCAGGTCGATGATTTCCTTGCGGCCGGAGGTGAATCCGCCGGAGGCGCCACCCAGGGCTTTGCCGAGGGTGCCGGTGATGATGTCGACGCGCTCGACCACATCGCAGTATTCGTGGGTGCCGCGGCCGTGTTGGCCAAGGAAGCCGACGGCGTGGGAGTCGTCGACCATCACCAGTGCATTGTATTTGTCCGCCAGATCGCAGATGCCTTTGAGGTTGGCGATGACGCCGTCCATGGAGAAGACGCCGTCGGTGGCGATCAGTTTGGTTTTCGCGCCGGCGGCGTCGGCGGCCTGCAGTTGCGCTTCGAGATCGGCCAGGTCGTTGTTGGCGTAGCGGAAGCGTTTGGCTTTACACAGGCGCACGCCGTCGATGATGGAGGCGTGGTTGAGGGCGTCGGAGATGATGGCATCGTCCGGGCCCAGTAATGTTTCGAAGAGTCCACCGTTGGCGTCGAAACAGGAGGTGTAAAGGATGGTGTCTTCGGTCTGTAAAAATTCAGACAGCTGGAATTCCAGGGCTTTGTGGATGTCCTGGGTGCCGCAGATAAAGCGCACGGAGGCCATGCCGAAGCCGTACTGGTCGAGGCCTTCTTTGGCGGCTTCGATCAAGTCCGGGTGGTTGGCGAGCCCGAGGTAGTTGTTGGCGCAGAAGTTGAGGACCTGGTCTTCGTTATTGACCTGAATCTCGGCGCTTTGCTGCGAGGTAATGATGCGCTCGCGCTTGTACAGGCCGTCGGCCTCGATCTGTTTCAGTTCGTCGCGCAGGTGCTGGAAAAATTGCTCGGGCTTGGACATGGCGTTGTTATTGGCTCCTGTCAGTGCTTTTGGCAGTAGGGCATTCGGGAAGAGCATGTTCCCCACCGTTCAGCTTCAGTGGCGGTTGCGCTGCCGGGTACTGCTTTGCGAGACACGCCGTGAACCCATCCCTGGGGGCTCGGCTGCGGCCGTCCTGGCCGCAGACGGTCTCGCAAAACAGTACCCGGCATCGCAACCTTCGCGGGACATCCGCGGGTAAATCAGCCGTAAGTGTAGAATGGGCGTTTTCTTATAACGATTCGCCCAGCCCTTCAGATTTAATATTGGTCATCCCACCAGTTCACAGGCCTTGTGAGCCGTGACCGGTGCGTCGCTGGCGCGGCAGTGAGTAGCGAAGGCCAGCGCGTCTTCCGTTGTGTCGAACAGTAGTTGCCACAGCAGTTGCCGATCGCTGCGTTTGACTGCCCGGACGGCGGTTCGGGCGCGCTGGGGCGCGATCTGGATTTCGATAACGTCGGTGCTGGATAGCTGTAATTCGGACATGTTCCCTCCAAAAATTCTGGAGGGCTGACGGCGGAAGAGGCGATTCGTCAGTTAAAAAAATCGCATCCCGGTAGGATTGCAACGCTGTAACCAGTGCGGTTCAGCGAGAGCCCCATCCTCAGCACAAGTTTTGTGTTGAGAAACCACCTTGCCCCGGTAGGCAGGTTGGCGTTGGCGTCAGCCACTCTCTTGATGTCGGGGGCAAAGATAACGATGGCGGAACAACCAGTCAACAGCGCCGCCGCGGGCGACGGCGCGTCAGAGTATTATGCGGGAAGTTGCACGGATTTCAGTTCAATAAACTCGTCCAGGCCGGCGGCGCCAAATTCGCGCCCATTGCCGGAACGCTTAACACCGCCGAATGGGGCGTCGTAATTGAACTCACCGCCGTTGACGAAGCACAGGCCGGCTTCGATACGGCGCACGACGGGCATTGCGGACTCTGCGTCTTTGGCCCAGACACCGCTGGAGAGGCCGTATTCGGTGTCGTTGGCGATGGCGATGGCTTCGTCCATGTCCCTGTACGGAATCATGCAGGTGACCGGACCGAAGATCTCTTCGCGGGCGATGGCCATTTCGTTAGTGACGTCGGCAAAGACGGTGGGCTTGACGTAGAAGCCTTTGGCGAAGCCTTCGGGAATTTCGCTGCCGCCGGCAACCAGGCGTGCGCCTTCGGCGATGCCTTTATCGATATAGCCGCGCACGATGTCGCGCTGGCGGGCGGAGGAAAGGGGGCCCATAAAGTCGTCGGCTCCGGTGCCCATGGCCACTTCTTCGGCCACGCGTTTGGCAATGTTCACCGCTTCTTCGTAGCGTTCGGCCGGTACCAGCATGCGGGTCAGTGCGGTGCAGGTTTGTCCGCTGTTGATGAACACATCTTCACAGCCCCAGCGTACGGCGGCTTCGAGGTCGGCGTCGGGGGTGATGATAAATGGGGATTTACCGCCCAGCTCCTGACACACACGTTTGACCGTGGGCGCCGCGGATTTGGCCACCTCGATACCGGCGCGGGTAGAGCCGGTGAAGGACACCATGTCGATGTCCACGTGGCTGGAAAGCGCCGCACCGACAATGGGGCCGGCGCCCGGTACCAGGTTGAATACACCGGCGGGGAGGCCGGCGGCGTCGATGATTTCCGCCATCACGTAATCCTGCAGCGGGGTCATCTCCGAGGGTTTCTGGATCATGGTGCAGCCGGCAGCGAGGGCGGGGGCGACCTTGCCGACAAACTGGTGCAGCGGGTAATTCCACGGGGTGATAAATCCACACACGCCCACCGGTTCCCTGAGCACGACAGAGTGCCCGGCCTTTTCGGTTTCTTCCATCAGCGCGGCGCGGTCGGCATAGTAGCGCATGGCGTAGATGGGGCCATCGATATGCAACCACTCAGTGATATGCGCGGGGCAACCGAGCGCCTGGGATACGGCGTCGATCAGGTCCTGCTTGCGCGCTTCCATACCGTCGGCAATGGCGTGCATCAGAGCCTGGCGTTTGGCGGCGCGGGTGTGGCGCCACTCCTTGAACGCTACCTTGGCAGCCGCTACGGCGTCGTCCACATCTTCCATGGAGCCCTGAATGACTTCGCACAGGGTTTCTTCGGTGGCAGGGTTGATCACCGGGTGCAGGCTGCCGCCTTTTGAATCGCGCCATTCACCATTGATGTACAGTTTTTTTGTGGGCAGTTGACTGATTGTTGTCATGAATTTATTCCAAATTTCTCTGTGTTTCTTCTGTAGGAGCTTGCCGCATTGGGAACCGCTACAGAGCTCTGACTATTTCGCCTGCCGGCAGGCTCCTACAACGCGTCCATTCAGGGCGCAGTAATTTCAATCAGGGTCGGGCCCTGGCGGCCGAAGGCTTGTGCCACCGCTTCGCCCAGTTGTTCCGGTTGCTCGATGCGACAGCCCTCGGCACCGAAGGCGCGGGCGAGTGCGACAAAGTCCGGCGCGTGCAGATTGACACCTTCCTGCTCCACCGCCGCCTCGTCCATGAAATCGCGAATCTCGCCGTAGCCGCTGTTGTTCCAAACCAGTATTGGCAGCGCGAGCTTCTGCTCCACAGCGGCGGCCAGTTCACCCAGGGTAAACATGATGCCGCCATCGCCAATCAGGCCGATTACCGGGCGCGGGCTCGCCAGTGCGGCGCCGATGGCGGCGGGCAGGGCGAAGCCCAGGGTGCCGTAGCCGGTGGTGCAGGTAATGTGGCTGCGCGCCTGAAACAGACGTAACGCATGATTGGTGTTGTAGGCCAGCTGGGTGGAGTCGGTCACGAAGATGCCGTCATCCGGCAGCGCTTCGCGCAGCGCCTGCACCCAGGGGTAGCGATCTTCGGAACCCGGCCACCATTCGCTGCGGCATTCGCGCAGCAATTGCGCGACTTCGTCGGCGGCATGTTGCGCTTGCGCAGTTCTGTCGACAGCGGCCATTGCATCGACCAGCTGTTGCAGGGCGGCTTTGGCATCGGCACAGATTGCCAGGTCCGGATTGGCATTACAGACCAGTTGCGCCGGGTCCAGATCTACGCGAATCAGCTTGCCTTTGAAATGATAATTGTCACGCACCAGGTTGCGGTCGGTTTCCGCCAGTTCCGTCGCCACTGCCAGTACCACGTCCGCGTTTTCAATCCGCTCGCGCACATTGGAAAAGCTCAGGTTGGCGCCGCCGCACAGCGGGTGGCGCTCGTCGACGATGCCTTTTGCGGCGAGGGATTCAAATACCGGTGCGGCAATTTTTTCCGCCAGCGCGGTGGCCTCTGCGCCAGCCTGCTGCGCGCCGCCCCCCAGCAGAATCACCGGCCGCTCCGCGTTCGCTAACAGTTTCGCCGCGCGGTCAATGGTGTCTGCCGGTGCGGCAGGCAGGGCGGTGGGCGCCACCGCCCGATAGTCCGCTATCCCGTGGGACATGGCCGCGGGAAAAAGATCGATGGGAATTTCGATATGCACGGGGCCCGGCCGCGGCGCGTGCATCACCTGGAAGGCGCGGGCCAGGGTTTCCGGCAGTTGCTCGGCACTGGTCAGGGCGTGTTGCCACACGCAGAAACCGCGGGTGACATCCTGTTGCCGCGGCAGTTCGTGCAGGCGACCGCGACCACTGCCGAGATCTTCACGGCGGTTGACCGCACTGATCACCAGCATCGGAATAGAGTCGGAATAGGCCTGGGCCATGGCCGTAGCGGCATTGGTCACACCGGGTCCGGTGATCAGAAAACACACGCCGGGTTTGCCGCTGGCACGGGCGTAGCCATCCGCCATAAACGCGGCACCCTGTTCATGGCGCGGCGTGATGTGGGTCAGACCGCTGCCCGGTAGACCGCGGTACAGTTCGATGGTGTGTACCCCGGGAATGCCAAATACGGTATCCACACCGTAACCTTTTAACAGGTGCATCAGTACCTGTGCGCAGCTTGGTGCTCCGGTATTCTGTGGGGTTTGAGAAGTTGCGGAAGACATGCCTTGTTCCTGCCTGTTCTTTCTTGTGTTGGCTTGCCTGCGCAAGCGGGTATGCAACGGAGCCTAGTCTTGCGCCGCGGGGGCTGCAAGCGTCCGCAGAGTCTGCATCCCTGCGGGATTAAACGCAGGAAAATTGAGATAGGGCTGCCTTGGCGGCAGGATATTTGTGAATTCTGCCGGGGTCGCAGGTTGGGGGTGAGATGGTGTCCTCGCAGGGCGGCTCGTCAAATAGTGCCTGGCGCCTGAAATATGGTTCAATGGCGCACAACGATAAAAACATTTCAGCCGGTTTTATGTTCAGGGGGAACAATGGCCATTGTCGGGATTGATCTGGGTACGACCAACAGTGCATGCGGAATTTTGACGGATGAAGGTGTCACCCTGATCCCGAACCGGTTGGGGGAATTACTGACGCCCTCGGTAGTGGGGCTGGATGACGCCGGCGAGCTGGTAGTCGGGCGCACGGCAAAGGAGCGCCTGATCAATCACAGTGATCGTACCGTCGCCGCATTCAAGCGCCTGATGGGCACCGATCACAAGGTCAAGCTGGGCCGTCAGTTGTACAGCGCCACCGAGCTTTCTGCGCTGGTATTACGCTCTCTGAAAGAAGACGCCGAAGCGCATCTGGGCGAGCCGGTTAGCGAAGCGGTAATCAGCGTGCCTGCCTATTTCAACGACAACCAGCGTCACGCCACCAAGCTGGCGGGGGAACTGGCCGGGCTCAAGGTTGAGCGCCTTATCAACGAACCCACTGCTGCAGCCGTGGCCTACGGACTGCATGACAAACGCGAAGGAAACTTCCTGATTCTCGATATGGGGGGCGGCACCTTTGATGTGTCTATCCTCGAGTTTTTTGACGGCATTATGGAAGTGCATGCCAGCGCCGGTGACAATTTTCTCGGCGGTGAGGATTTTGTCGAGGCGATGACCGACAGCGTGCTGAAAGAGCTCGACCTGGAGAAGTCTGCACTGACTGCCCGGCAGCAGCAGAATCTGTATATGCAGATGGAGAGCGTCAAGCGCCGGATTGGCCAGCAGGCCTCCCAACCCCTGGCGCTGGAACTGGGCAAACAAAAATTCCAGTGGGCCGCTACCAGTGAATGGTTTGAAAAAGTGGCGACTCCGCTACTACTGCGCGCCAAACGTCCGATCGAGCGCGCCATGCGCGACGCGGACATGCCGCCGCAATCCATCGATGAAGTGGTTCTCGTGGGCGGCTCCACCCGCATGGCCCTGTTCCGCTCCATGGTGGGGCGTATGTTCGGGCGCCTGCCGTCCTGCCATCTGGATCCGGACACCGTGGTTGCCATCGGCGCGGCGATTCAGGGTGGACTGAAATCCCGCAATGCCGCGCTGGACGATATCGTGCTTACCGACGTCTGCCCCTACACCCTGGGCACCGGCATTGTGAATGAAGACAGCCCGGATCAGGGCAGTTACTTCCTGCCAATTATCGAACGCAATACGGTAGTGCCGGTCAGCGTGGTGCGGCAGGTGTGCACGGCCAGCGACAACCAGACCGAACTGCGTATCGATGTCTACCAGGGAGAAAACCGCCTGGTAAAGAAAAACGTATTTCTTGGCGAGATGAGTGTGCCGGTGCCCAAGGGGCCGCGGGGCAAAGAGGCGGTGGATATTCGCTACAGCTACGATATGAACGGCTTGCTGGAAGTGGATGTCACTGTGGTCTCCACCGGAAACACCTACAACAAGCTGATTGAATTTACTCCCGGTGCACTGGATGACAAAGCGAAAGCGGCGGCACTGGAAAAACTGGCTGCGCTGAAATTCCACCCGCGGGAGGACGAAGTCAACCGCGCACTGATTGCCCGCGGAGAACGTCTGTACGAAGCCAGTCTCGGTCCGCAGCGGGATGCCATTTCCCATGCACTGGGGGAATTCGACCGGGTGCTGAACGGACAAAACCCGGCGGAAATCAAAAAAGCGCAGGCGGGGCTGCAGGCGTTTCTCGACCGCTTCGACGGCGAGGACTGGATCTGATGAACCCCTGGGCGCACCTTGGCATCGAGCCCTGTGATGATCCCCGTGCGGTCAAGCGGGCCTATGCGGCCAAGCTGAAGCTCAACCGTCCCGACGAAAAACCGGAAGAATTTCAACAGCTGCACAGTGCGTACAAAATGGCACTGAAGCTGGCTCAGGCCCGGGCGCGGCGCAGCGTGCCGGTGGCCGAGGAGCTTGCGGAGGAAGTTACACAGGAGCTTACAGAGGAGCCTACAGAGGTCCTTGTGGAGGAGCCTGCCGGGGCAGCGCCAGAATCTGTTGTCGCGCCAGTTCGGGAACCGGTACCACCGCTGATCGAGTCGTCTCCGCAGGTATCTCCCGTAGAGCAGTCCGTTCCATTGGAACCGGAAGAGGCCAGCGAAGAGATCGGGTCTGAAGCGGAAGAGGACGCGGCCCGGCAATTGCGCATCGAAGAATACCGCCGAGTGCTTGTTCTGGTGGAGCAGGTGCTTGAAGACCCTCTGCGTATTCACCGTGAGGAGCGCTGGCACTTCCTCGCTGAATCCCGCTACATGCTGGAAGAAGAGTACAACTGGAATCTCGGGCTGGCGGTGTTTGAGCGTTTTGCGCGCTTCAATCAGGATGCCGCAAAGCACGGGGGTAAACACAATACCCATATCACCGGGAATGTACTGGTTTACTGTGATCAGTTATTTGGCTGGTCTGGCAATGCGCCGGCCTATTACCAGCAGTTTGACGAAGCGCTCGCGGATACCCTGTTTGATGCCATGCAGCCGGTTGGCATAGAGCGTGACCCGACGACCGCCATCCGGGGTGGAAGCAAACTGGTGCGCCAGAAGCCCAAGGTGGTGGATGAGCAACTGGATCACTACTTCTTCGGCTCGCTGCTTGGACGTTCCGTGGCAGTATTGCTGGATATTATGCTGGTGCATCTGATGGTCGGTGTTATGGCGACGGCAATCATCATGAAAGTCTCCGGCCGGCCGGAGTCCGATGCCACCTTTCTCGCTATCGCGGTTTCCGGCGGGCTCTACCTGCTGGGTTCCTGGCTGGCGGAGTGCTCCCGCTGGCAAACGACTCCGGGAAAATGGGTGATGGGTTACAAGGTTACAGACAAGAGTTTCCAGCGATTGGGGTATGGGCGTGGCCTGTGGCGCACTTGCAGTTTCACGCTTACGTTGGTCACCTACAAGATCGGCTGGTTTATCAACTGCTTCCTCGGTGGCAATTTGATGCACGATCGCCTCAGTGGCACCCACGTGATCAACTACCGAAAAAGCCGCGAGGAATATCTGCGCCGGCAGAAGTAGCGCCGGCGCAGATTGGGGATCGGAGGCCAAACTGCGTACACTTATTGGCGTTGCCAAGGTTGATGACGACAGTGAGACCGGTGATACGTTGTTTTTATTGGTTAGATGATTAAAGTGCTGCATGTAAACAGTTGTAAAGGATATGACAGCGATGGAAATTGATCAGTGGCGTAGAGATTACCTGCAGGGTGGCCTGCAGCGGGAAGATCTGGCGGAAGACCCGATCAGTCAGTTTCGCAGCTGGCTGGAAGAGGTGGTTAAAACGAATATCTCTGATCCCAGCGCCATGTGCCTCAGTACTGCCGACGCCAGTGGTCAGCCCTCTCAACGTATCGTGTTATTGAAAGGATTTGATGAGGCGGGCTTTGTTTTCTACACCAATCTGAAAAGCCAGAAGGCCTGGGATATCACTGCAAATCCACAGGTATCCCTGCTATTTCCCTGGCATTTTCTCGAGCGCCAGGTCATCGTGCGCGGCGTCGCCGAGCAGGTGGCTGATAGCGAGGCGGATGCGTATTTTAGTACCCGCCCCCGGGAGAGTCAGATCGCAGCCTGGGCCTCCCACCAGAGTGATGCCATTGTGTCGCGTCAGGTACTGGAAGATCAGTTTGCGGCCTGCGAAAAAAAGTTTTCCGGCACTGAAGTTCCGCGACCCGAATTCTGGGGAGGCTACCGAGTGGCCCCTCACGCAATCGAGTTCTGGCAGGGCCGGGCATCCCGCCTGCACGACCGCTTCATCTATCGCGCCATGCAAGCGGGCGAGTGGCAGCTGGAGCGCCTGAGCCCTTGATCCGGTTCGCCGAGATTATCTCTCGAGACTATGGTTGGACGCGTGTGCAATAGCCTGTGTGAATATATAAAAATAAACTTTTGAAACTCAAACAGCTCTTGTAGTCTTTGCTTGCCGGCATTGGAGTGTGCCGGCATAAAACAGCGCGGTTTCAGATCGGGTTGTCAGAGGTATTGGCGACAAGCGGTGCCGGTCATGTTGAATCTGTTGCTGAAAATTACATAAAAATAACTCAGTGCAATGGAGAGAAAATATGGGAAGCGATTCCAATGCTTTCAATACGCCTATTACCCCCTTTAATCCCACTTGCGAACGCAATAGAAGCGCGAGCCTGACCCTGGCTTCGGCCTGTTCTGTATTTGTGCTGTCGGTTTTGTGCGGTACTGGCGATGCCCGCGCAGCGGAGAGCTCGGTCAATACTTTGATGGAAGAGGTTCAGGTTACCGCGCGTAAGCGCGCGGAGGCCGAAAAGCTGCAGGAAGTGCCCGTAGCGGCGACGGCCTACTCCGGAGACCAGTTAGAAGCCCTGCAGACACGAGATCTGCAGAGCCTTTCTTTCAAGATGCCGAATGTTCAGCTTGAGGATATTGGTACCGTAAAGAATACCGCCAACTTTACCGTGCGTGGCCTGGGGGTAAACAGCTCGATTCCCTCTATCGATCCTACCGTAGGGGTGTTTGTCGACGGAATGTACATGGGGGTCAATGCCGGGGTTGTTACCGACATGTTCGACCTTGAAGGTATTGAGGTGCTGCGCGGGCCGCAGGGGCTGTTGTTTGGCCGCAACGTCACCGGTGGCGCTGTGGTGATCAACACCGCGCGCCCCACCGAGGAATTCTCCAGCAAGTTCAAGCTCTCAACGACGGATAACCTGGATACCGTGGCTGCGGCGACGGTAAATGGCGCTATTTCCGAGCGGGTCAACGGCCGAATTACCGCCTACTACAACGATGATCAGGGCTGGTTCGAGAATGTATATACCGGTGACGACCAGGCCGGCGCCTCGGATACCTGGTTCGTACGGCCGAGCCTGAGTATTGCCCTGAGTGAATCGGCTGAACTGCTGGTGCGGATGGAGCACGGACGCATGGACTCCGCCGGGGTAGTGGCGCAGAACCGCGGTGCACTGGCCGCTAATTTCCCGGCCTACCCGCTGTTTGGAGTCGATGTCTCTGATTGGGATAACGGCGAAGGCTCGTTTGAAATCGCCCAGAATGAACCGGGCTATCAAAACGACGAATGGTCGCAGGTGATTACCGAGTTCAATCAGGATGTCGCTTTTGGTGACGGCACCATCACCAATATTCTGGCCTGGCGCGAATATGCGGCGGTTGGTCTGGGTGATATCGACTCTTTGCCCATTACCGCGTTTCACGCCCATACCAGTATCGACCAGAGCCAGTTGAGCAATGAATTGCGCTACGCCGGTCGATTCGGCGCAACCGCTGTGACAGCGGGGCTGTACTGGTTCAGTCAGGATCTGGCCTACTTTGAAAATCGCCAGTTGCCCCTCAATGGCCTCGATATTACCGGTGGCGGCTTGCAGGAGCATGAGGCGCTGGGTGTTTTCGCCCAGGCGGATATTGACCTGAGCGAAGCCTGGGTGCTGACTCTTGGTGGGCGCTATTCGACGGAAGAAAAGTCGGCAAAAGTTGCCACCATTAATCCCGTGGTGACGGCGTCGACCATGTGCGATCTGGGAGGCTGTGCCTTTTACGATTTCGAAGACAGTGAGAGCTGGAATGCGTTTACTCCCAAGGTGGGCCTGCAATGGAATCTATCGGACAGCGCGCAGCTTTACAGTTACTGGACCAAGGGGTTCCGCAGTGGCGGATACAATATGCGCAATACCGGGTTGTTGCATGAGCCCGGCCCTACAGATCAAGAGGAGCAGACATCGTTCGAGATTGGCGGTAAAGCTGAGTGGCTGGATGGCCGGTTGCGTACCAACGTAGCCGTGTTCCACAACACCATTGACGATATGCAGCGTGAGGAAAACCTGGCGGATCCTGTATTTTCGGTTGTTCAGTATATTCGCAATACCGCGGATGCCACGATTCAGGGTGCGGAATTTGAATTGATGGCGGTAGCCAGCGAGAACCTGCTGTTTACTGCAAATGTCGGTTACGTTGACGGCGCATACGATAGCGTCCGCGGCGATATCAGTGGCGATGGGGTGATCGATGGGCAAGATCTTGCACTCGATATACCACGCCTGGCGCCCTGGACTTACGGCGTGGGCGTGGTACATGATTTGCAGATGGGCAGTCTCGGCATCCTGACCTCGCGGGTGAACTTCAATCACCGGGATGCTGCGCCTTATACGGACAACAATGCGGGGATGCTGTCGGAAGCGGATATGCTCGATGTAAGTCTCGGATTTGTACCCGATGCCGGCAACTACCGCCTCGCACTGTTCGGTAAAAATATGCTCAACGAGGTCACCGAGGGCAACAATACGCAGTTACCCTCTACATTGGGTGGGCCCGGTGCGAGCTTTACCCCGCTGAACAAAGGGCGGGTGTGGGGTGTCGAGTTAACGTACGAGCTATAACTGTTCGACTTATTTGAGCCCGGCACCGCCGGGCTTTTTTGTATCAGGGCTCAGGTATCAGGAAACGGAGTTTTGTCATGCGGTATATTGATCTGCCAGAGTACGGTGGCCCGGAAAAAATGGTCGTCGCCGAGGGCGAAGTGCCAAAGGTTGGCGCTGGCGAGGTGTTGATTCGCGTAGCCGCGGCTGGTGTCAACCGCCCGGATATTGTGCAGCGTGCCGGCTTTTATCCGCCTCCACCTGGCGCGTCTCCGGTGCTCGGGTTAGAGGTGGCCGGAGAGGTTGCCGCACTCGGCTCTGGCGTGGAGCGCTGGAAGATAGGCGACAGGGTGTGCGCGCTGACCAACGGCGGCGGTTATGCTGAGTTTGCGGTTGCGCCCCAGGGGCAGTGCTTGCCGGTTCCCGAGGGTCTGGATGACGTGGAAGGTGCAGCGTTGCCCGAAACCTTCTTTACGGTATGGAGTAATCTGATGCACCGCGCACAGTTGCAGCCCGGTGAGGTGCTGCTGGTGCACGGCGGCTCCTCCGGAATCGGCACCACCGCGATTCAGATGGCGACCAGCCTGGGTGTCCGTGTGTTCGCCACCGCAGGCAGTGATGGTAAATGTGCCGTTTGCGAACAGCTTGGCGCGGAGCGGGCGATCAATTATCGCGAGCAGGACTTTGTGGAAGCCGTGCTCTCGGCGACAGATGGCAGCGGCGCCAATGTCATTCTGGACATGGTGGGCGGCGACTATGTCGATCGCAATATCCAGTGTGCCGCTCGCGATGGCCGTATCGTCAACATTGCATTTCTCTCCGGTGCGAAAGTGGCAGTCAATATGCTACCGGTGATGCTGAAACGCCTGACCCTGACCGGCTCGACCCTGCGCCCGCAGCCTCCCGAGGTGAAGGCGAAGATCGCCCGGGACCTGGAACAGCAGGTGTGGCCGATGATTGCTGCTGGCAGGATTCGTCCACATGTGACGGCCACATTTCCGCTGCAATCGGTTGCGGATGCGCACCGGAAAATGGAATCCGGAGAGAATATTGGCAAGATTGTTCTGGTGACTTGAGGGATACGTACAATCCTTCCAGCAAGTGCTCAAGTCGGGCGGAAAGACTGGCGACCGAGGGCAGTTCCCGCATTTGGATATGGCCCACGTCACCGGGTTTCAGGTCGGTGTAGGCTTTGTAAATGTTGCTGATATTCTGCACATAGTGCACGGGTTCTGCGCCACGTACATAGCCATAGCGGGCTTTTTTGAAATACTTCGGCTCTGAAAGCTTGAGCATTGCCTTTTCCACATTGTCAAACCAGACATTTGGGTCCAGTCCCAGTTCTTCTGCCAGTCGCTGGGCGTCGTACAGGTGTCCGATACCCGCGTTGTAGGAGGCCAGTGAGAACCAGAGCTTGTTTTCCAGTGTCAGGTCTTCATCAAATCGGTCGCGTACCCAATCGAGATATTTGACACCTGCCTCGATGCCGCGTTTGGGGTCAAACAGTGGATGCGGATAGCCCACTTCGTCGGCGGTGCGTGGCATCACCTGTAACAGCCCCTGGGCCCCCACCGGCGATTCTGCTTTTGGATTGAAACTGCTTTCCTGCCACATCTGCGCAACGATAAGCCGCCAATCGAATTCGTGTTTGCGAGCAGAGCGTTTCACCAGTTTGTCGAAGGGGGATAGGTTCCCGTCCGGGGTTATGCTTTCCAGTAGCTTGGCGGTTGCCGTACGGTCAGGTTCGAAGTAGGTCTTGACTTTTTTTGCGTAACTTTTGCTTTGCACATACTCGGACAGAAACGCATCCAGCTTTTTCAGCAGCGCTTGGCTGTTTTTCTCTACCATCCAGCCCTGAGGCAGCGGGTCGCTGACCAGGGGGCCGGCTGAAAGAGTATCGCGTAGCATTGATTGCACTTTTGCGGCATGTGCATCGACAATCGTTGCGTCTGCCTCGCCGTTGGCCACCATGTTCATGATGGCTTCATAGCTGATTTCTGGTGCGGTAAACTCAATCTTCAGTTTAATGCCGCTTTTTTGCAGTGCTTTCGCTGTCGCAACGAACGCGGTTGTCGGGCGCAGGGTGAGAGTGCGTCCATTGAGGTCGTCAAGGGTTTTGATTTCCGGCTTGGAATTGTTACTCAGAATCTGCTGTGAGGTTTCGAAATACGGGGTTGTGAATTCCACTCCCTGAGCTTTTCGCTCCGCCGTAATGGTCATTGACGCGCCGGCGAAGTCTCCGCGGCCTTTGTTCAACCATTCGATCAGCGATTCTTCCGGTGGGACAGCGATCAGTTGCAGCTCAAGGTCGTGTTTTTTGGCAAAGGCCTTGGCGAGGTCGTAGTCAAAGCCCATCAGTTCACCTTTCCACATAAAATAACTGGTGGGCCCGTTATAGGTCAGAAAGCGGATAACGTCGGATTTCTTGATGGCGTCCCAATCCGCGGTGCGTTCAACAGGGGCCTTGATCAGTTTTTTGGTAAGGAAGTTGTTGATTCGCAGGCGCAGCTCCGGCGAGTCTTTGCGCATGGCCCAAACGATATCTTCTTCCCCGCTGACCATAGCTCCGGCTTTTAGATCGTCGCGATAAGAAAGGAGCCCGCGCACCAGATTGCTATCCAGTATCATCACTGTGTCTTTTTGTTTAGTCATCTTATCGAAAACTTGATCCAAGGGTTGGTCACGCTTTAAGACCAGTGTTTCAAGCTTTGCACTGGGAATTTTCTCCACAAGTTTTTTGGCGGTATCCATATAGGTGCTATCGGCGAGGGCAATAATAGTGATGCCTTTCAGGGCGTCTACAGATGCGATATCCGGGCCATCTTTTCCCGTGATCAACTGCTCATGCACACGATAGATGTTTTCGCTGAGATCGTAGCGTTCTTCGCGCTGGTCAGTGCGGGTGAGGTTGGCTGCTACCACATCGGCACGGCCATCGTTCAGCATTTGCAGTGCTTCATCAGGTGTTGTTGCACTGATCCAGTAAGGCTCTAAATCTAAGCGTTTCGCCAGGTCCGCGGAAAGTTCAAAGTAGTGTTGGGTCACCATGGTGGACCTGGGGAGCATATGGTCAATTCCCGTCACCAAATTTACAAAGCGAATAGAGCCTCGTTTTTTCAAGGCGTCCAGATCACCTTTCTCAATATAGTTTTCGAACGGACCGCTGCTATACCTCCGCTCGGCAGATGGGGATTTTTCTTGCTGGGCTTCTGCTTTAGTGTCCACTTGAGGGGCTGTGGGATCCTTGTCGCAGCCAACAATGGCGAGTGTACAAAGCAAGAGTAGGTGCAGCAGGCAAGAGTGCGGGCGAGGGGTATCGGCTTGCAATGGCATGGGCAGCTCCGCAATTTCAAAATCGCATGGCCCGTAATGCTAATGTGCCGGCAGCTGAATTGGTGTTTTCAATCTGCCGGGCGGGAAAAGGGAAAGGGAGAAGTTGCGCCCGGTTATTCGACCCGGGCAGAAATCTGCCCACGGCTCAGTTTCGCGGTGATCGGCTCGCCGGGTTTCACATCCTCCGGCTGTCGAATGACCCGCTGGTTCTCATCAAGCAGAATGGCGTAGCCGCGATCGAGCACGGCCAGGGGGCTGACGCTGTTTAGCAGCTGGCCGGAATAGGCGGCCTGCTCTTTCTTGTGTTGCAACAGCGCCTCTACTGACTTGTACAGGCGCTGGGCCTGCTGCGTCAGCTGGGTTTGCGCAACCGCAATTCTCTGGCGGGGGTGCACCTGATGCAGGGCGCGTTCCAGCTGTGTCAGTCGCTGGGCCTGAGACTGGGAGCGAGTGCGCACGGCGGCCTTCAGGCGCATTTCCAGGTGGTCCAATCGCTGCGCGTGGTTTTGCAGTTGTTCCCTGGGATGGCGGATACGATTACTTACCAGCTGGATTTGCTGCCGCTGGTGGCGCAGCTGAATTTCTATTGCGCGGGCCATTCGCCAGCGATACCCCTCGATTTCCTCACGCAGTGCGGCTGCATTGGCGCTGGCGATCTCGGCGGCGGCTGAGGGGGTAGGTGCGCGGACATCTGCCACCAGGTCGGCAATGGTGGTGTCGGTCTCGTGTCCCACCGCGGAAATTGTCGGAATCGGGCAGGCTGCCAACGCGCGTGCCACAATTTCCTCGTTAAAGGACCACAGGTCCTCCAGTGACCCTCCGCCGCGACCCACGATCAACAGGTCGTGGCGCTGCAGCCGCCCCGCCATGGTAATGGCGTCAGCGATCTGTTGGGCCGCCCCCTGTCCCTGGACCGACACCGGAATCAGCTCTATGTTCGCGGCCGGGTAACGGCGTCCCAGTACCTGGATCATGTCCCGCACCGCCGCGCCGGTGGGAGAGGTAATAATGCCGATAGTAGTTGGCAGGTAGGGCAGGGGTTTCTTGCGCGCGAGATCGAACAGTCCTTCGGCCTGCAATTTCGCTTTCAGCATCTCCAGCTGGCGCATCAGTGCCCCGAAGCCCGCTTCTTCCAGATGCTCGATGATCAGCTGGAACTCGCCGCGTCCTTCGTAAAGGCTCACCCGTGCCCGCGCCAGGACCTCGCGACCGTTACCGGGCTGGAAGCGTACGCTGCGGTTGCGCCCACGGAACATGGCGCAGCGCACCTGGGCGCGGGCGTCCTTGAGCGTGAAATACCAGTGTCCGGAGCTGGGCGCGGCAAAGTTGGAAATCTCGCCACCGACCCATAACAGCGGCACATTACCCTCTAACAGCTGCTTCACTTCCCGATTCAGTTCGCTGACGGACATGACTGGACGGCCGTCGGTGGGGAGTGGATTGGGTGTGCCGGGGGGAGTATTTAGCATTTACGTCTCAACTGGGCTGGGTTGGGCGGGCAATATTGCAAGGATGAGGGTTCACGTAAAGAGTTTTGCCATTCCTGTAGAAATAGGCTTTTGTTTCGGGGCGGGTTGCGGCTATAATCGCGCCGATACCCAATCCCGCTCCCTAGAGGTTTGAGTGTCCATGTCTGAATCTCTGCGTATTGCACGCGAAGCCCTCACTTTTGACGACGTCCTCCTTGTGCCCGGTTATTCCGAGGTCACGGCCAAAGACGTTTCCCTGAAGACAAAACTGTCTCGCAATATCACCCTGAATATTCCGCTGGTGTCCGCTGCTATGGATACCGTGACCGAGTCGCGCCTGGCCATTGCCCTGGCTCAGGAAGGCGGTATCGGCATCATCCACAAGAGCATGTCCATTGAGGAACAGGCGCTTGCGGTACGCGCGGTCAAGAAATTCGAAGCGGGTGTTGTAAAAGACCCGATTACCATCGAATCCGACGCCACTGTACGCGAGCTGATCGCACTGACCAGCCACCACAATATCTCCGGTGTACCGGTGATGGAAAAGGGTGACCTGGTCGGCATCGTAACGAGCCGCGACGTGCGCTTCCAGACCAATCTGGATATCCCTGTCGCCAAGATCATGACGTCTAAAGAGCGTCTGGTCACCTGCGACGAGGGTGCCGCTCCGGAAGAGGTGCGTGAGTTGCTGCACAAACACCGCATTGAAAAAGTGCTGGTGGTCAACGACAAGTTCGAGCTGCGCGGCCTGATTACCGTCAAGGATTACAACAAGGCGGAGCAGTACCCCAACTCCTGCAAAGACGCCGATGGCCGCCTGCGCGTTGGTGCTTCCGTAGGTACCAGTCCGGATACCGACGACCGTGTCGCGGCGCTGGTGGAAGCCGGTGTCGATGTGCTGGTAGTGGATACTGCCCACGGCCACAGTAAGAACGTAATCGATCGTGTGCGCCGCATTAAAGAAATGCATCCGCAGGTCGACGTGATCGGCGGCAACATTGCCACCGGTGAGGCGGCCACCGCGCTGATGGAAGCCGGTGCCGACGCCGTAAAAGTTGGTATTGGCCCCGGTTCCATCTGTACTACCCGTATCGTGACCGGTATCGGTGTACCACAGATTTCCGCGATCGCGGAAGTGGCGAAGGCGCTGGAAGGTACCGGTGTACCGCTGATTGCCGATGGCGGTATCCGCTTCTCCGGTGATATTTCCAAAGCCATCGTGGCCGGTGCCTACTCGGTAATGATGGGCTCCATGCTGGCGGGTACCGAAGAGGCGCCCGGTGAAGTCGAGCTTTACCAAGGGCGTACTTACAAATCCTACCGCGGTATGGGCTCTCTCGGCGCCATGTCCCGCACCCAGGGTTCTTCCGACCGCTATTTCCAGGATGCCAGCAAGGGCGCCGAGAAACTGGTGCCGGAAGGTATCGAAGGTCGCGTTCCTTACAAGGGCCCGATTTCTGCCATCGTGCACCAGATGATGGGCGGCCTGCGTTCAGCCATGGGCTATACCGGCAGCGTCGATATGGAAACCATGCGTACCAAACCACAGTTTGTGCGTGTTACCGCCGCTGGCATGGGCGAGTCTCACGTTCACGACGTGCAGATCACCAAGGAAGCGCCGAACTACCCGGTGGGTGGTCGTTAATTTTCATTTGCGTAATGTTCCATTCGCGAACCAAAGCCGCGCGGAATGTTTTCTGAAAAATAGAAGTGCACTATTCAAGTGAACCGCAAACGGACCTCTCAGGGTCCGTTTGCCGTTTATTAACCCCTACGAGTAAGCCATGAGCCAAGACATCCATTCCAGCCGAATCCTGATCCTCGACTTCGGCTCCCAGTACACCCAGCTGATTGCCCGTCGCGTACGTGAACTGGGTGTGTTCTCCGAGATTCGCGCGTTCGATATGAGCGACGAGGAAATCCGCGAGTACAACCCCAAGGGTATTATCCTCGCCGGTGGTCCCGAGTCCGTACCGGAAGAAGGTTCTCCACGTGCACCGCAGGCGGTGTTTGAACTGGGTGTGCCGGTACTGGGTATCTGCTACGGCATGCAGACCATGGCGCATCAATTGGGCGGTGCGGTTGAAGGCAGTAACGTGCGCGAGTTTGGATACGCGCAGGTAAAGGTGGAAGGCGAATCTGCACTGTTGCACGACATCAAGGACCATCTGGACGATGCCGGCAGCGCGCTGCTGGACGTGTGGATGAGCCACGGCGATAAAGTGGTGAAGATGCCGGAAGGCTTCGAGCTGATGGCTTCCACATCGTCCTGCCCGATTGCCGGTATGTACAACGCGGAAAAGAATTTCTTCGGTGTGCAGTTCCACCCGGAAGTAACCCACACTCTGCAGGGCAACCGCATCTACGAACACTTTGTGATTCAGCTGTGTGGCTGTGAAAAGCTGTGGACTCCGGCAAACATTATCGAAGACTCCATCGCCAAGGTGCGCGAGCAGGTTGGCGGCAACAAGGTTCTGCTGGGCCTGTCCGGTGGCGTCGACAGCTCCGTGGTTGCAGCGCTGCTGCACAAGGCCATTGGCGATCAGCTGACCTGTGTATTCGTGGACAACGGCCTGTTGCGCAAGAATGAAGGCGATCAGGTCATGCAGATGTTCGCTGACAACATGGGCGTGCGTGTGATTCGCGCCGATGCGGAAGAAGAGTTTCTGTCTCGCCTCGCCGGTGAAGATGAGCCGGAAGCCAAGCGCAAGATTATCGGTAACACCTTTATCGAAATCTTCGACCAGGAAGCGACCAAGCTGAAAGATGTGAAGTTCCTGGCCCAGGGTACCATCTACCCGGACGTGATCGAATCTGCCGCCGCAAAAACCGGTAAGGCGCACGTGATCAAGTCTCACCACAATGTGGGCGGCCTGCCGGAAGATATGGCCTTTGAACTGGTAGAGCCCCTGCGCGAACTGTTCAAGGACGAAGTGCGCAAGATCGGCCTGGAGCTGGGCCTGCCCTACGACATGGTCTACCGTCACCCCTTCCCGGGCCCGGGCCTGGGTGTGCGTATTCTCGGCGAAGTAAAAAAGGAATACGCGGATATTCTGCGCGAAGCGGATGCCATCTTTATCGAAGAACTGCACAACGCGGATTGGTACCACAAAACCAGTCAGGCGTTTGTGGTGTTCCTGCCGGTCAAATCCGTGGGCGTTGTCGGCGACGGCCGCCGCTACGAATACGTGGTGGCACTGCGTGCCGTGGAAACCGTGGACTTTATGACCGCGCGCTGGGCGCACCTGCCCTACGATCTGATCGAGAAGGTTTCCAACCGCATCATCAATGAAATCGAGCACATCTCGCGGGTGGCTTACGACGTCTCCAGCAAGCCGCCGGCGACGATTGAGTGGGAATAAGTACTCATTAGGTAGCTATTGTCCCTAACCAGCCAGAAATGACAAAAATGCCCATGTTTTCATGGGCTTTTTTGTATTTAAAACGCGTGCTTTCCAGCATTGTTCCGCAGGATAAAGCTCGGCTCGAATTGGGTATCGAACACCCATGACCGGTGGCCAGTAGGCGTAAAGCACTACAGTTCAGTTTAATTCAAAGCCATAAGTTCAGTCCCACGGTTGCGCCGCGGCGCTTCTTTGCTAATTTAATTTGTAAACTGGCGCTACTGACTCTCAAGGAGTGATCCATGGCTTTGGAAGGCGCATTATATGCCTGTAAGTATTGATGCCCATACTGTTGCGCAGTCGGGCGCTTTACGTCTGGCGCAGCTTACAGGATTGAACGGCAAGTTCCGCTATCGTTACGACTCCGAGTCTGGCGAAGACCTGTCTGGGTATAACGTACTCCGCCATGCTGGCACTATCTGGGCGATGCTGGATGTTTACAGTACAACCCGGGACCCGGCACTGCTCGCAAGCGCGGAACGCGCTACCGCATTTTTATTGGATGGATATCTCCGGTTTTACAGGCGTGTACGAGGGGCATGTATCTGTGAAGACAATAAGATAAAGCTCGGGGGGAATGCGTTGTCGGCGCTGGCACTGTTGCAGGTGTACAGGCTGACCGAGGACAGCTTCCTACTCACGGTTGCAGAACGACTTTGTGATTTCATGCTGGAGCAAAGGCGTGAGCATGGAGACTTCGTACACAAGCGATATTTTCGGTCTGGGAAAATATCGGCGTTCACTTCAGATTATTACGTCGGGGAGGCGTTGCTGGCGTTAATTTCGTGCTATGAAGTGACAGGAAACTCTGAAATCCTGCAAGAAGTGAAGTCGATCGAGGTTGAGTTAGCGAATCAGGACTATGGTGTCAAAGAGCATTCTCACTGGATGCTGTATTCCCTGGAGAAGCTGCAGCGTCATCATAATTCTCTGCATATTTATAATCATGCTGCGAAAATCGCTCGAGAGATAATCTCCAACCCTCGATATATAACGTGGCAACGCAGTACACCCACCGCCTGCCGATCCGAGGGTTTGCTTGCCTTTTTACGCATGGACCATGGAAATGCCCCCGACTATGCATTGATCCGCGCGGCCAAAGAGCGGGTGCAGGGAAATTTGCTTGAGCAAATGAAGTTCTATTTGCCTGACGGTAGTTTTGTGCGAGGTGGTGGGGACCGCAGGGACAGGGAGGTCAGAATCGACTACATACAGCACAACATATCTTCTTTCCTGCATTATGCGCGGTTGACAGAATAAACATACAGGGCCGGTGTGAACCTATGGTGGAGCTTTTGCGAAATGACTTTTCCGGGGAGCACTACATTCCAATTTCCCAGTTGTTTCGTGCGCATTTCAGACGTAATGGATGCACCGTAAAACGCATTGGGCGCATCTTGCAAGTGGAGTTCGAGGGGCGGATTTGCCATCTGCTTCAGACGGAAACTCCATATACCTCCCTTCTTGCGTACCGGGTCCTCAAGGATAAACGTGTTGCCAAGTCTATTTTTGAACGAATAGGCGTGAATACCGCTGGCGGCGCTGCATTCGGTCCTGATGAGCGGCTCGCTGCGCTGGAGATGGTAAGGGAGCTTGGCCTTGCCGTGCTTAAACCGGCTGATGGGCGCAAGGGGCAGGGGGTATCAGTCGGGGTTACACCAGGAAATTTTAATGACGCCTGGATGTCCGCGGTGGCATCCACTCAGTCACAGGTTCTGGTTGAGCGATGTTTTGAAAATGGCGTCGAGGCTCGATACTGCGTAATTGAAGGCAGGTGTGTGGCGGTACACTCCAGGATTCCGCCCTATGTGATCGGCGACGGTGTCAGTTCAATACAGGAACTCAATGCAAGGCGTAACGCGTTGCGGTTGAAACTCAATCCGAGCAGGCGCAATGCCGAAGCAAAAATCGATGGGCACCGCAAGAACTTACTGGCAGAGCGAGGGTATATGCTCGACAGTATTCCGGAAGACGGTGAAAAAGTGGTGATCGACTGGAAAGCCGGGATATCGACGGGCGGTGACACGAAGGATATCACCAGTGAAGTTCACCCGGGAATGATTCAGGCGGTCGAGTCGATTGTAAGCGCTATTCCAGGTCTCGATGTATGTGGCGTCGATATCATCGCGCGGGATCACTCTCAGGCGCCAACCCGGGAGAACTACATCGTCGTCGAAGCCAATACACGCCCTGGTATCCGGGGTCATCAGTACCCGGATTTCGGTAAGCCGGTCGATGTGTGCGGGCTGATTGTGGAGTCAGTGATGCGTCGCTTGCGTGCAGATCAGCCCATTTTCTGATTTAGACCAGTCAGCTGAGCGATTTCCCTCTACCAGGGGCTCTGCGATCTGTCCGTTTGAAAAACTAAGGTCTTGCAAAGAAGGTGAGTACCGGATGTGAACCCGTGGTCAGGTAGGACACCTGATTTCGCCACCGGGTTGAGCAGCTATTTGCCGGCATCCGTTTGTCGTATTTCGCGATCGTTTCTACACTTTGTTCTCCTGCCTGTTTTTTAACCTACTGCCAGTGCAGCCGAACTGGATTTCAGGAAAAGTCAGTTATGTATGATTACGTAATAGTTGGAGCCGGATCCGCCGGCTGTGTGCTCGCCAATCGTCTATCTGCAGACCCCGAAGTCAGCGTTTGTGTCATCGAGTCAGGTCCGAAGGACGGCTTTGAGTTCATTCACACACCGGGCGCTTTCGGATACTTTATGTTCACAAAAAAGTATGACTGGTGCTACGACGCCAAGTCTGAACCGAATATTCGCAATGGGCAGCCTGTGTTCTGTCCTCGTGGTAAAACGCTGGGTGGCTCGTCCTCGATCAATGGCATGGTGTACACGAGGGGGCACCGATCGGACTATGACCGCTGGGCTGATCTTGGCAACGAGGGCTGGAGCTATGAGGAATGCCTGCCTTTCTTCCGTAAGGCGGAGAACAATGTTCGCGGCGCGGACGAATACCACGGGGTCGGCGGCCCGCTCGCAGTCTCCGACGGTGAGATGAAATTCAAGATTACCAAGGTGTTCGTGGAAGCCGCCCGTCAAACCGGCTTTCCGATAAATGATGATTTCAACGGTGCAGAGTACGAGGGATTTGGTCCCTACCAGTTTACGATCACCCACGGCCGACGCTGCAGTGCTTCGGTTGCCTATCTGCATCCCGCTATGAGCCGACATAACCTTACAGTACTCACCAACACAGATGTACTTCGCGTTGAGCTGGAAGGTAAGCGCGCAGTTGGCGTGGTTGTAAAACATAAGGGGGAGGAAAAGTGCATCCGTGCTAAGCGTGAAGTTATTTTATCGGCGGGTGCATTCAATAGTCCAAAGATACTCATGCTCTCCGGAATTGGCGATCCAGAAGAGCTCGCAGCACATGGTATTGGCGTGATGCATGAGCTACCGGGAGTTGGTAAGAATCTGCAAGAGCACGCGGATGCCGTAGTTCTCACAAAAAGTCATTTTCACGGTGGCGTGCAGTTATCTGCGATAGGGATGCTACAGATGGTGGGCGAAGGAATCGAATACTATGGCGCACATTTAGGAAAACTGCGAGCCTCGGTTATTGAAGGCGGCGGTTTTTTGAAAACCGATCCCGCACTCGATGTCCCGGATGTGCAGTTGCACACTATCCCACTTCTGTTCGATGACGCCGGTCGTGATCTTAAGTTGTTGCATGAAGATGGCTATTCTTGTCATGTCTGCTGTCTGAGACCGAAAAGCCGCGGTTTTGTTGGCCTGAATAGTGCCAACCCCTCCGATCCGCCCTTGATCGATTTCCAGTTCTTTAGCCACCCAGATGATATGAAGACGCTGGTTGCTGGGGTACGACTTGTACGCCGGCTACTTGCTGCGCCGGCTTTTGATAAATATCGTAAAGAAGAAATCCATCCGGGCCCGGATAAACAGAGCGATGAGGAACTGGAGCAGGCGATACGCGACCGACTGGGTGTAGTCTTTCACCCTGTTGGCACCTGCAAGATGGGGTCGGATGATATGGCGGTAGTAGATAGCCAATTACGTGTGCACGGCTTGGATGGGCTGCGTGTGATTGACGCGTCGATCATGCCAACAATTGTTGGCAGTAATACCAACGCTCCCACCATCATGATCGCCGAAAAGGCGGCAGAAATGATTCGCACTGGAGGCGGTGATACCGCATCTTGAATGTGGCTACCGGTATGGTTACGAGTTTCGTCAGTATTCGTGGCGGAATTAGTAACCATACTGTGGAGTACATTGTGATTAAAAGGCCGCCGGTCAATTGGAAAGGCTCTTGAGGGGGCTGCTGCCACTTTGCCGGCTGCCTATATTACACGAATGTGTAATCGCTCCGATTGGTAGTCACCGGGACTTCCGGAATCACAGAAAGATTGCGCTTTTCGCTACAGCAGCTAATCACTGTAGTACTATAGCCAGTATACGAATAGAAAAAGTAGCAACCATACCACGTCGACGAAATGCCAGTACCAAGCTACCCCCTCTAACGCAAAATGATCTCCCTTGTGGGCGAAGTGGCCCCTGATGGCACGACCGAGCATAGTCGTGATCATGATGACTCCCACTAGGACGTGGAAGCCGTGAAAACCGGTCAATAGGTAAAAAGTACTGCCGTAGATGCCGGCATTGAGAGTGAGGTTATTGCGTTGGTAGTCGTCAATGTATTCGTGAGCCTGCAGTCCGAGAAAGGTAAAACCCAGCAGAATAGTGAGTAGTAGGCCCACTTTTAGTATGACACCGTGCCCCTTGGTCATTGCTCGGTGGGCAAAGGTCAGGGTCAGACTGCTTGTGAGTAGTAACAAAGTATTGGCTAGTGGCACGTGCCAGGGGCTGCTCAGCTCCGTGGCTCCAAGAAAACGCTGATTGTCCGGGTTTTCACGCAAGGGCCATTGGGCTTGAAAATCCGGCCACAGAGTTACGTTCGTTATTGGGTGTACTTCTCCTGATAACATGGGAATCACCCACAGTCGGATGAAGAAGTAGCCCGCGAAAAAACCACTAAAAAAAATAACTTCAGATAAAATAAACAACTTCATTCCGGAGCGAAATGATCGCCCCACCTGCTCGTTGTAGACCCCCGATAAATTCTCGTCGATTACCTTGCCGAACCAGCCGCACAGCGCCACCAATAACAGGGTGGCCCCGCACATCCAAATCCAGGGGCCGCTGGGGAGTTCGTGTAGCCAGCGGCCGATACCGGTGAAAAAAATCAGTAGAGAGAGGCCACAGAGTATGGGCCAGTAGGATGGAGCGGGGACATAATATTTTCCTTTCGGAGGGCCGGGCTCGCTCATGATTGATTCCCTGGTTTGATTGCACCGCTGTGCTTCGGGGGCGCCTCACGCTGGAGTGCAAACAGTGCGTAGGATAGGGTAAGAGTGGCATATTTTTCTGGGAGGGCGGAGTCGATCAAAAACACCACTGGCATCTTGATCGACTCGCCGGGTTCCAATGTTTGCTGCTCAAAGCAGAAACACTGGGTTTTGAATAAATAGTCTGTACCCTGGACCGGAGTGATACTGGGTATTGCCTGTACTGTCATGGTGGATGCGCTGTTGTTTCTCGCCACAAAATTCACCAGATAAGTCCTT
Source organism: Microbulbifer sp. ABE4_465 (assembly GCF_056160765.1). Classification (NCBI taxonomy): domain Bacteria; kingdom Pseudomonadati; phylum Pseudomonadota; class Gammaproteobacteria; order Cellvibrionales; family Microbulbiferaceae; genus Microbulbifer; species Microbulbifer sp. ABE4_465. Next base: position 189,402 of record NZ_JBSWXV010000005.1, on the reverse strand, counting down.
CCGGTAGTTACCTGTAGAGATTTAACTAGGGGATAGAAATGCCAATTGAGCTGTTCAGCATTGGTGGTGACAAACTCGACCTTTAGCGAGTGTGGGGGAAGAACACTGCCAGCAGAAGGCTTCTCGGATATGCGTATCTTGCCAATGCCCAACGCATCACACATGAGGTCATACAGTGGTACCAGCGCGAAAGAAAACCCAAACATTATCAGTGTAGTGAGCGCCAGCTTAATCAGTAGCGGGCGCCGCGCTGGGGCAGATTCATTCTTCGCCATACTCAACCCACCTTCGGCGGGCTCTGGAAACTGTGGTGTGGTGGTGGCGAGCTCAGATTCCACTCCAGGCCTTCGGCACCTTCCCATACCCGGTTGCTTGCAAGTTGGCCTCGGCGCTGAGAGACGATCAGGTTGTACACGAATATCAGCTGACTGAAACCGAAGACGAACGCGCTCACGGACGAGATTAAATTGAAATCGGAGAACTGCAGGGCGTAGTCCGGAATGCGCCTGGGCATTCCGGCTAGCCCAAGAAAATGCATCGGGAAGAAAAGCATGTTCACTGAAACTGTCGACAACCAGAAGTGCCATTTCCCAAGTCGCTCATCGTACATGCGCCCCCAGAATTTGGGATACCAATAGTAGGCTCCTCCAAGAAAAGCGAAAAGCAGCCCGTTAACCAGTACATAGTGAAAGTGGGCCACAACAAAGTAAGTGTCGTGATACTGGAAGTCGGCTGGAGCTACTGCCAGCATGATTCCGGTAGCGCCGGCGAAGGTGAACATAAAAACGAAAGCGATTGCAAACAGCATGGGTGTTTCGAAGCTTATCGACCCACGAAATATAGTGGTGATCCAGTTGAATACTTTCATACCGGTTGGAACCGCAATCAGCATGGTGGCCAGCATGAAATACATTTGTGCCCCATAGGGCATACCGCTGGTGAACATATGGTGTGCCCAAACGATATAGGACAGGAAGCCTATGAGAACGGTGGCTGCGACCATGGTGCGATAGCCGAACAGCGGTTTACGGCTGAACGTAGGAATGATCTGGGAGATTACGCCGAATGCCGGAAGCGCAAGCACGTACACTTCGGGGTGCCCGAAGAACCAGAATATATGTTGGAATAGTAGTGGGTCGCCACCGCCGGCAGCGTCGAAAAAGGCGGTGCCGAAGTTGCGATCGAACAACATCATGGTCACTGCACCGGCCAGTACTGGCATGATCCCGATCAGGAGAAAGGCTGTGACCAGCCATGTCCAGACAAAGATTGGTAATTTCATGAAGGTCATACCCGGCGCGCGCATGGTAAAAATGGTAGTGATGATATTGATGGCACCGAGGATTGAGGAGATGCCGAGCATGTGGACTGCGAAAATCATGTAGTCAGTGCTGGGCGGGCCGTACGTGGTAGACAGAGGGGTGTACATGGTCCAGCCGAAATTTGGGGCACCGCCATCCATGAACAGGGTGCTGGAAAGCAGCACGGTGGCGAATGGCAGCAGCCAGAAACTCAAATTGTTTAGTCGCGGCAGGGCCATGTCGGGTGCACCAATCATCAACGGTATTAGCCAGTTGGCGAAGCCGACCGCCACAGGCATGATAAAACCGAATAGCATTACCAGGCCGTGAAGAGTGGTTAGCGAGTTGAAAAAATTTGGCTCGACAAATTGCAGCCCGGGTATGAACAACTCTGCGCGAATACACAGGGCTAAAGCGCCGCCGATAAATAAGTTCACCAGTGCGGTACACAGGTATAATGTGCCGATGTCCTTGTGGTTGGTGGTGGTGGCCCAGCGATGGAGGAAATCCAGTACGCGCCTACCTTTGCTCTCTTGGCTTGTCAAAGTTTCGCTTTGCACGGTATTCATCTCCTGCGCGCCTGGATCTGGGAAGGGAGCACTAGGTCGCCGGTATCGTGCTCCCAGGCGTTCCGTTCGTAAGTGATGATTGCAGCCAATTCCTCGTCGTCGAGCTGGGGGGCGTAGGCCTGCATGGCGGTATTGGGCACGCCGAACATCACCAGGTCGATGTGACGATTGACATCGGTACTTGTGGCGATAGAGCTATCACGCAACGAGGGGAAGGTGGGCGGCATACCGCTACCGTCTGGCTTGTGGCAGGCACTGCAGTGCTGGTCGTACAACGCGGCGCCGCGTTCCATTACCGCGGGTAAGGTCCAATTCTGGCTCAAGGATTTTCTTATCGGAACATTTTTGCGTCCGGCGATCCATTGATCGAATTTCTGTGGTTCGACTGCCTTGACCACAATGGGCATGAAGCCATGGTTGACTCCGCAAAGTTCGGCGCACTGACCTCGATAAATACCCGGTCGATCAATGCGCGCCCAAGCTTCGTACATGTAGCCGGGGACTGCGTCGCGCTTTATACCCAGCTCTGGTACCCACCAGGAATGGATGACATCATTTGATGTGACAATGAAGCGCACCTTGCGATCTGTCGGAAGAACCAGTGGTTCGTCTACTTCCAGCAGGTACCAATCGTTTTTCGCTTTGGCCCCGACCACCTCCGCCATAGGCGTGGCCAGGTTACTGTAAAAGCCGATACCGTGATCCATGTATTGGTATTGCCATTTCCACTGGTATCCGGTCACCTTGACCGTTAGGTCGGCAGCGTCGTAGTCGTCCATATCCACAAGTAATCTGATGGACGGTATGAGGATTGCGGTGATGATGGCGATAGGAATCACCGTCCAGGTGATTTCCAGGAGGTTGTTCTCGGAGAAGGTGGAGGCGACAGCACCCTTGGATTTTCGATAACGGATGACGGAGTAAATCATGACTCCGTAAACCACAGCCATGATACCGACGACAATCCAGATTACCTGCATATGCAGGTCGTAGATTCCCTGGCTGACGGGGGTTACGCCGCGCGGCATATTGACTTGCGCTGCAGCCGCCGCGGCGTTGGAAACCAGGCTCAAGGCCAGCGCGCAGAGTAGGACTACCATAACGAGAAATCCTTATCCGGTTGGGCCTGCTCGGCCATGTATTTCACCGCCTCGACCACTTCTTCGCCACTGCATGTGGTACACCCCCCCATAGGAGGCATTCCATTCATTCCCTTAAGGGTGTTGTGCAGCAGTACGTCAAAATTCTTATTCAGTCGCGCAGCCCATTGTTGTCGGTCACCCAGTACGGGTGCTCCCAGAGCACCTTTATCATGGCAGGATGCGCAAGAAGCCAGGTATATAGCCCTGCCTGTATTGTGACTGATAGCAACCGGCCTCGGCGACTGAACAATGCCGGTATATTGCCGCCATTGCGAGTCTGTGAGGGATTTTTTGATGATGTAGTCTACCGCTGATTCAATATCCTTATTATCGCAGCTCACACACGCGCCGCGCGCGGGCATATTGTTGTAGCCTGCAATGGCATGCTGGTAGAGCGTGGCGATAGGTCGGGCCTGGAGGCGGCGCCACCAGTTATCACTGTCCTTGATGCGAGGTGCACCCGCCTCACCATCGACGTGACACAAGTTGCAGGCATTCCAGAACACTTGTTCGCCGCGTTTCAAATGTGGCTGACCGGCTCTGCGCTCATCCAGCGGTCGCGGTTGCTTACTGCGCACCGATTTCAGGTATTCTGCCACCGCGAGTGCATCGGTTTCGGTAAGGTGTCGCAGACTATTATGGTTGGCATCTGCCATGGGACCGCGCACATTTCCTGCGCTGTTAATCAACTTGCCTTCGTGGAAAACGTCGGCGATCTGAAAGCGGGGTGCCGTTTCCAGCCCGCGGCTGGTGATGTCTGGCGCCCAATATCCATCGATCATTGAGCCGGTAAGATAATAGCGGTCCTTGGTGGCGCCCAACAGATTCATGGGTGTATGGCACATACTGCAGTGGCCAAGGCCCTCGACGATATATGCACCGCGATTCCATGTCTCGGAACGATTTTGGTTCGGCGTGAATTTGCCTCGATCAGGGTAAAAAAACAGCAACTTCCAGCCGTACTGTGCAAGCCTCACGTTCGCTGGAAAGGGAAGGGTGTTTTCCTGGTTCTCACGTTTTACTGCGGGAATGGCCTGGAGATAGGCCCAGAGGTCTTTTAGATCTGACTCAGTTACCCGATTGAAGTAGATGTAAGGAAACGCTGGAAAAGAATTTGAGCCGTCGGGTCGAATTCCCTCCTTCATTACCTTTATAAAGTCTGCTTCGCTCCAATTGCCCAGGCCAGTAGCCTGGTCAGGTGTGATGTTGGGAGTGTAGAAAGTGCCAAATGGAGTTGGGATGGGCAGTCCACCGGCGAAAGGTTTGCCGCCCTCGGTAGTCGTATGACAGGCCAGGCAGTCACCGATTTTTGCCAAGTACTCTCCACGCCGGATTGTCTGAGCCTGGGCACCGGTGCCGTAGTCTACCGGCGGGTAGGTGGGGTAAGTAGTGATGAATTCCAGTTTTTTTGAAATGGGGTGGAAGGCGTAGCTCAACGGAACCGCACATAACAAACAGGAGAAGAATGCGGCGACAATTGATCGGCGGTTCCTCGTGAGGAATTCCGCTCTCGAGTTTTCTGTTCCCAAGGTGTTCCTTCCATCATCCTGACGTTGAATGTTGTATCGCCAATTGCATTTTTTCGAACAGGAGTAAATATCTGCGCCAGCCATCGGTGGGCGTAGACTAAATGTCATTCAATTCTGTAACCGAATTTTAATGCAAGGCTGGAAATTGCAGCCTATGTCGTTGACTACACCAATAATGGCGCTCCCCGCAAATACTGTATAGTTCGCGTAGTTACATTCCGCAAATAAAGAAATAGTGTCAATTCTGGCATTTATCACTCCTGATTGAACAGGTAACACCTATCGCGATAGGTAGCCAATGGATCGATTTTTCCGGCGTGTAGGAATTCCAGCGTCGACTCAAACGGATTTGTTGATTTGGCGCTCTGCCCATGGCAAGTGCATTCCGTATCGGTGCTCTTCTGGGAAGTGTATAACCTGGATTACAAGTACTGTCGATTTAGGCCTTCGATTACCTATTAAGGCGCGCATAAGGAACGTGGTCTATCCGGTATAGTGTATTTATTGCTCAAATATTTTGTCCCAATACCCGGTGCGGTCGCGCATTTCTTCCTTCACCGGTTCTGGCAATAAATTGATGGGATTACTACCAGTCCGTACTTCCCATCCACCACCAAGCGCGAGATAGACTTGGATCAGATTTACCGCAACCGCGCCTTGTGCTTGCACGAGCAAGTCTTGTTGCTGTGCGTCCGCAGTGAGTGTGCTGATAACGGTGTTGAACCCAATCTGCCCGTTTGTGTACTGAGTAGTGGAGATGGTGACGGACTCACTCGATGCCCGTGCGGCACGCTGTAGAAGTGTGAGTCGATCAAATGATTTTAAATAGGCGACGATTGCATTTTCAACATCCGCTTGTGCATCTATTACGTACTGACGATATTCCTCCACCAGCTCCTGGAAACGGGCGTCCTGCAGACGTACATTGCTGCGCAGTCGACCGTAGTTAAACAGATTCCATTGAAAGCCCCCGAGAAGACCCCAGGTTTCGCTCTTGCTTGTAAATAGATCGCCAGGTGTAGTAGCTTGCGAACCGATAGATCCGGCGATAGAAAATGCAGGATAAAGCTCTGCACGCGCAATCCCGATTTGCGCACCTTGCGCGGCCAGACGTCTTTCTGCTGCGCGTATATCCGGTCGCTGGCGCAGCATATCTTGTGGCATGCCAATGGCGATTTTCAGAGGCGGCGAAGGAATCCTGCCGGGTTTTCCCTCGAGTTGACTGACGCCATCGGGGGGAAGCCCGAGGAGAGTAGCCAATGAATTTTTCAATTGCTGAAGCGTCGTCTCCAGTACAGGGACAGATGCCTTTGTATTATTTAATAGCGTGTCTGCCTGCGCGACGTCCAGGCCACTAACGGCACCGGCGTCAAATTTTGACTGCGCAATTTTTAAGCTTTGTTTCTGCAGGTCAATATTGCGTTCCGCAACAAAAATCTGTGATTGAGTTGTGCGTATCAGGATATAGGTCTGGGCGATTTGTGCCACTAATGATACTAGAACACCATCGTAGTCTGCGGCACTAGCACTGAGTTCAGCGGCTGCGCTCTCAACCCCGTGGCGAAGTCGCCCCCACATATCAAGCTCCCAGCTGAGATTGAATCCTACGTTATAGTCATCGATGATGATGTCATTCTCTTTACTTCTTGAAGCAGAACCGGTTAGCTGTTGCGATTGGGGGAACTGATTGCCGATGGCGATGGCTAATTGCTGTTGTGCCTGAAGGACGCGTAGCGATGCAGAACTCAGGGACAAGTTTTCTTGTAGCGCAAAACCCACTAGATCATTCAAAACAGGGTCGGAAAAAGCCGTTTCCCACCATGCCACGTTAACCGGAATTTCAGTGGTTAAACGGGAATCAGTTTCATAAATCCAGCTCTCCTGTACGGGAACAGGTGGTTCTCGGTAGTCTGGGCCGAGCGTACAGCCGTTAACAAGGAGGACACAGGAGCCGGCGGCAACGGTCGATCGGCTGCGGAGGTAAAAATTACGCCACCTATTTTTCACTTGATTCAGCGCCATCATGGACAGTGGCTGTTCCACTCCTGACTGTGATCGAACAGGTAGTGCCTACCCTGAGGGCGATATTTTCCGGGATCATTTTTAGGCGAATTCGAACCGGTATCCGCTGTGCAAGCCGAATCCACTCAAAGGTTGGGCTGACATTGGGCAGTAAATCGTAGCCTGGGCTACCATCCTGTTGTGAGATACCCCAGCCGAGGCTTTCCACGCGTCCTTGAAGTGGGTGGTCAGGGTACGACATCAGAGTAACTACGGCATCATCACCTGGCCGTATTCTCGCAATTGTAGTTTCTTTGAAATAGCCTTCGATCCAATAATCCTCGGCACTGACGATCGCCAAGGCTGGCTGGTTCGCCATCGCATGACTACCAACATGCAGATTCAAGTCGGTGACATAGCCATCAACTGGCGCAACCAGTCGTGTAAATTCAAGATTCAGCTCTGCCTGGCGCACGGCAGCCCGGGCGGCGCGAATACTGGCATTGGCTTCACCCAGTTGGCCAAGCTCTGCTCGAGCCTCCTTTAGTTGTGAGCGCGTACCGGAAAGTGACGCCCTAGCCTGAGCTAAGGCCGCTTGCGCGGCCCTACGCTTTTCCAGGGCAACATCATACTGTGCCTGCGCCGATTCCAGTGATCTTTGAGAGGTGGCTCTTTGTGGTAGTAAGTGTTGTTGGCGCAAGAGCTCCGCTTGGTATTTTTTGATTTCGGCGTCGAGCTCTTTGATTCTACTTTCCGCCTGCCACACGGCTGCGTCAGACTCCTCAACCTGCGCTATTGCAGCTTCTACTTTTTGTTCCTGTGCCAAATAGCTGTCATCAGTCTTGTCGTATTGTGCTCTGGCGCCGGCCAGTGCAGCCTGATAGGGACGTGGGTCAATTTGAAAAAGTAGATCTCCCTGGTGTACAAACTGATTATCTTTGATTGGCACTTCAATCACCTGACCGGAAACATTCGGTGTCATTTGAATGATATTCGACTGGACCTGTCCGTCGCGTGTCCAAGGGTTGTTTAGAGAACTCCAGAATTTAAGCAGCGCAATGAGCAACGCTATCAGCAGGACAGAGCCGGTCAGGAGGTACTTGCTGAACAACTTCAAGGGTCAGATCCCAATAAACAGATTGCCGATCACCAATGTGTAAATGACACATATGCTTAGCAGTACCAGTGGCGGGTGGACAAAATGTCGCGAAATTCGATAACGATCCATCAGGCGAGCAGAGTATAGGGTAGCGATCAGACCAACGATACTGGCGATCAATAGCGGCGGAAAATACACGCCGCCCAAGGAAATTTCGTGTGCCATTGGAATATCCTTGTCCGCAGTACATTTAGTAAAAGCGTGTCTCCGTCCACTTCTTCCAGTCGATATGAGTTGCGGCCGTTGACAGCTCAGAAAGCGTCCCGCCGGTACAGTGTGCGAGTCCGAGTAGCAACAGCTGAGAATCGCGCTGGTTCGGGACACCATTCCACTTTAGTCCCGATTCTGGGACCGTGGACGACTCTTTTTGTATTCTGCGCCACACGTTGGAGTCGTGTGGGCATGTGTCATGGGTAAAGCAATGATGGGATAGAGTCTGGATGTCGCTGATAATTGCATTGCGCCATGCCACAAACGCGGGTGTCGGCACGTATTCATGAGAAGCTTCCAGCGCAATGACTGCTTCTAGCAACTTGTCGATACGGATACTCAAAATCTTGGCGTTTTCTGCAATGTTCTGAAGCACGGAAATTCCATTGTCAGGTAGCAGATTAGGGCTTACCAGCCCCGCTAGCGATACAAGCTTCGGGGGTATTTTCTTCAGTACATTGCGATGATAGTGGGTGCGCCACTTGAAAAACCATTTACACTGAAATATTTTCCGGCTGCTTGAGGGCGGCTTAGTGGCGTATATCTGTTTGACTAAAATTTCAACGCTGTCGAGGTATTTTTCTAGTAGCCTTGCAAATATTCTTTCCGGTTTTGGGGGGGTGGGAATGTAGGCCGCGACTACCAAAATTATGACGACAATCACCATGGATAGAGCCAGATCTGCAACAGCGAGGAAGCTATAAACCTGTTGGCTTTGTATGTTGAAAACGTTTAGAAATAGAGCGAGTGCAACGCCTTTTCCTGCAGCTTTGGCGGGTGAAGAGAAAGACTGACAGATTGCGAATATCGCCAGAAATAGTACTGTGCCCAAGCCCCAGTAGCTCGAAAGGTGGGGCAGTACCAGTAGATATAGAGTTGCGGCCGAACCGATACTGATCAAAATGGGACCAACGAGAAGCCACGGTGACATGAACGGTACTGGCGCCAATGCCAGGCCCAGTGAGGCCGCGGTGATTACAAGATTTGGTCCTCCAGGGAGACTCGGGACATAAATGAACAGCAGGTAGGCCATCCACATCGTGAAGTAGGCTCGTAATACCGCCGCAAGTTGCTGTGGATCAGGTAGCATGAAGTGAGCTGTCGCGTCGGCGGCGGGAGAGGACGATGTAATCTTACTGCTGCTACTGCCTGTTCGTATCGCATATGCGCTTTGCCACATAGAGAGAATACATGCTTGTAGTTCGTTTAATACATCTCTGATTAGCTGCAGCCGGGCCACCTCTATCTCCCCTAGCTGGTTTAATATTCCAGTGTTGGTCTGCAGGGGGGGGGCTTTGGGGGGGGTGGTATTGCATTCCGCTGACGCAGTGGGGTCAGCCTTTTCCATGCAATCAATAAGGCACTGCTGGAATATTTCCAGATTTGGAAAGTATTCACGAACGGGCAAGCTGCTTGTTTCTTTCCATTCACTATTGATTTGCAGCAATGTATCGGTGAGGCGTTCTGAGTTATCTGCAAGGTATTGCCATTGGCGACGTAACGTGCGTACAGATTGAGTATCTGATATGGCAGCAGTAACAAGTGCTCCCAGTTTGGATTGCTCCGCATACAGTTGTCGAAGCAGGTGTTGGGGTTCGGCTTGAAGCCGGTTTTTCTTCGACGACAATTCGTGAAGCAACGAAACTTGTATATTGCGTAATATCTCGCACTGTGTAGTCAGTTTACTTCCAGAGGTACGGGGCCATAATAGAGAGGCCACTAGTGAATAAATCAGTATCCCGAGTCCGGTCTGCTGTGTACGTAGAATAGCTACCTTGAAGGGGTCCACGGATGCGGTCGCCGCATCCACACAAATAATGACTGAGACAAAGCCGGCCACCACCCAAAAATAGGCGCGCTGACTGTACAATTGCATATAGGTGCAGATCGCGATCCAGGATGACAGGGCAATTATGAATAGCCAGCGCTGTTGTGAAAACAGAGCGATGATCGTGATGGCGATGACGGCGGCAAGTAGAGTGCCGCCCATTCGCATGGCAGCTTTGTTGAGTGATGAGCCCAAAGAGTCAAGACTGACGAATACTACGGCGAAACCAGCCCAGGCTGGATTGTGCCAACCCAAGCTCAACGCAATGCCGTAAGTCACTACCAGGGCGAGAGCCGTTTTCAGGGATTCTTTTGTGGTACTTGTCAGCGGAAAGGTCATCCGCGCTACCATTCGTGCAGCGATAACATAGTGAAAATATAGTGTAGATCCCGGGACATGCTCGTTGTCTACACTGCATGTCATCTAAAACGGTATAGAAGCGCTGATTTCTCATGATGAAGTGGTGCGAATACGTATTGGTGTCAGTGTGCCACTACAGCTTTTTATTGCGTTGGAGGTGTCTTCATGCTGAATAATCTACTTATTGCTTCACTTTTACTTGTGATAACTACAGTGATTCATGCTGCGGGAATGGAAATTTCTTTGCGCTGTAGTCGCGATATTTTGCGGTTTAAGATGGGGCATCCTAGTTTGGCGCTTATCAAGCCACTGGTAATTTCTTCTGTTGTTGTTTTGTTGTTTGTCGTGTCAGTGCTCGAGGTGATGGCCTGGGCGTACGCTTATACGTTGTTGGGGGCTATCGAGAATTTTGATTCCGCAACCTATTTCTCAATGGTGACGTTTACGACACTTGGTTACGGCGATATTGTTCTGGATGCCCGTTGGCGTTTACTCGGTTCATTTCAGGCCGCCAGCGGTATCATCATGTTTGGTTGGACTACAGCAATTGTAATTTCCGTTGTCCAACGGGCTTATGGAAAAAGTAATATGAGCTGATTACGTCGGATCATTTAGTAGTGCTGGCGTATTAAGACGCTTAAATTTCAACTCTTCATCCTCGCAAGTCAATTTCAAGAACCCTGGATAATCGCTCCATGTCGAGCTCAGGCTCGCAATTGGCTAGCGCTATACCTGCCCTGTTATTCAGTGTATCCCTACACTCTCATCATGAAAAGTTTTAAAGTTTAGGTTAAATGTATTCAATATAATTAATGTTGCTGTTGCCTTAGAATACGGGTATTCAGCGTCAGCGGTTTGAAGCTCCGCTGTCAGAAAAAAGCCCGAATACCGTGATACTCAGTGCAGTATGAGTTCAGAGGTCGGGGTCAGATGTAGGGATAAAGGACTACTATGAGCAACAAGTTCACATTTGTCATCAAGCGCATTGATTTCAACGAGAACTATCACCCTTTGGAAAATTCTCGGATCACTACCAACTTCGCCAATCTGGCCCGTGGGGAGCGTCGACAGGAGAATCTGCGCAATGCTTTGCGAATGATTGACAACCGCTTCAATGCCCTGGCGCACTGGGATAACCCGAATGCGGATCGCTATTCCGTGGTACTCGAAATCATTTCCGTGGACATCGATGTACAAGGTAATGGAGAGACTTTTCCGACGATAGAGGTTCTGAAAACGAATATTATCGATCGCAAAGCTGGTAGGCGCATTGAAGGTATCGTGGGCAATAATTTTTCGTCTTACGTGCGGGACTATGATTTCAGCATATTACTGTCGGAGCATAATAAGGGAAAGCAGCAATTCAGCCTCCCGGAAAACTATGGTGATCTTCACGGAAAAATATTCAAGTCTTTCCTGGGCTCCAATGCCTATAAAGAAAGTTTTAAAAAGCCACCGGTAATCTGTCTGAGTGTCTCAAGTAGTAAGACATACTATCGCACAGAAAATAAGCACCCGGTGCTGGGTGTCGAGTACAGGAACGACGAGTATTCATTAACGGATGAATACTTCGCGAAGATGGGGTTGCGGGTTCGTTATTTTATGCCTCCGGGTAGTGTTGCTCCCCTGGCGTTTTATTTCGCTGGTGATTTGCTGGAGGATTATTCAAACCTTGAGCTTGCGAGCACCATCAGCACCATGGAAACGTTTCAGAAAATTTATCGGCCGGAAATATATAACGCGAATTCAGCCGCTGGGAAAATCTTTCGGCCCAGCCTGAAGCATACCGATTATTCTTTGACCCAGGTTCAGTACGACCGGGAAGAGCGTAATCAATTGGCGTTAAAGCAGGGGAAGTTCACCGAAGAGCGGTTTATAAAACCGTATAAACGTATCCTCGATCAGTGGGCAGCTAATTACGCTGTTTGATCAACCAGAAAATAAGATTTTTACTATGCAAAAATTATTGCCGACCTCTACCGCGGGCAGCCTGCCCAAGCCGTCATGGCTGGCCGAGCCGGAAAAACTCTGGTCCCCCTGGAAGCTGGAGACTGCTCAGTTGACGGAGGGCAAGCGGGATGCACTCTGCCTCGCGCTGCAGGAACAGCAACAGGCGGGTATTGATATTGTCAGCGACGGCGAGCAGACCCGGCAACATTTTGTAACCACCTTTGTTGAGCATCTCACCGGTGTCGATTTTGACAAGCGTGAGACTGTGCGAATTCGCGATCGGTACGATGCCAGTGTACCGACGGTTGTCGGAGCAGTGTCCCGACCAAAGCCGGTTTTTGTGGAGGACGCCAGATTTTTGCGACAGAAAACAAGCAAGCCAATCAAGTGGGCCCTTCCTGGTCCGATGACGATGATCGATACGTTGTTCGACAACCACTATAAGAGCCGTGAAAAGCTCGCCTGGGAGTTTGCCAAGATTCTCAATCAGGAGGCCCGGGAGCTTGAGGCGGCGGGTGTCGATATCATTCAGTTTGATGAGCCTGCGTTCAATGTGTTTTTTGACGAGGTGAACGACTGGGGAATCGCCACCCTGGAAAAGGCCATCGAAGGGCTTCGCTGTGAGACCGCGGTGCATATCTGCTACGGCTACGGGATCAAAGCGAATACGGACTGGAAAAAGACGCTGGGCTCAGAATGGCGACAGTACGAAGAGACCTTCCCCAAGCTGCAAACGTCCAGTATCGACCTGATCTCTCTGGAGTGCCATAACGCCCGGGTGCCTATCGAACTGTTGCAGCTGGTGCGAGGTAAAAAGGTGATGGTGGGCGCTATTGATGTGGCGACCAATGACATCGAGACTCCGGAAGAGGTGGCCAATACCCTGCGTGAAGCCCTGCAGTTTGTAGATGCGGACAAGCTTTACCCGTGTACGAACTGTGGCATGGCGCCGTTGTCCCGTAGTGTTGCCAAGGGCAAGTTAAACGCATTGAGTGCCGGTGCCGAGATTGTCCGGGGAGAGCTGTCGCGCTAGCGCTGTTCCGGCAGTGCTCTCGATCGGGCGCTCTCGATTCTGAGCCCCCGATCTAGAGCCTGTCCCGGCGCTCACTGTTGTATCCAGATTCAGGACGGATTATGTCACTACCCAAGACGGCCATCGAGCCGCTGCACTTTCGTCAGGCCCTCGGACACTATGCCTCCGGAATCACCGTGATTACGTCGCAGGCTGGTGAGGAGCCTGTAGGGTTCACCTGTCAGTCATTCTATAGCGTATCGATGCACCCACCACTGGTTTCGTTCAGCGTGATGGCAAGCTCATACAGCTATCCCAAGATCCGCAGGGCAGGGCGCTTTGCGGTGAATATACTTTCTGGCGCGCAGGTGTCCGTGTCCAATCAATTTGCCCGGCAGGGGGCAGATAAATGGCATGGAATCGACTGGCAGCGATCGTCCCTGGGTAACCCGGTGATTGCGGGTTGCCTGCATTGGCTCGATTGCGAAATACACGCCGAACACGCCGCCGGCGACCATGTCATTGTTATTGGTGAAGTGAAGGCCCTGCAGTCACCCGCCGATATCCCCGAGCAACCGCTGCTGTATTTCAGGGGACAGTACCGCAACCTCGCGGCCAATGTCCCGGCGTAAGCGGTGAGAGATGGAGGTTTGTGGGGCTTAGCGCCTGTGCCCAAATGGCGCGGACAGCGCCCGCAGGTTCTCCAGTAGCTTCTCGGCCCGGGCGATATTGGCTTGCAGCTCGACATTTTCCGGGACGAGGGCTTGTGCCTTGCGCCATACCGCCAGTGCCTGCTCAATTTCGCCCTGGCTGTACAGTTCGTTGCCGGTTTTCAGCGCAGACGCTACGCGGGCACTTTTCTGGGCGTTGAACTGCGCCTGCAGCGGTGTCAGTTGTGGGTGTCGCGGTGCTTTTTTCTGGAACTGGTTTAAATGCTGCTGTGCGCGGATCAGGTCGCCACTGGCCAGCGCCTGCTGCAATTCCGCAATGGGTAGCGGGTCCATTTTTTTGCGCGGTGGTTTTGCGCGGCGCGGCTGCGCCGGTCGCAGCCGCTTTTCCACGCTGTTCAGATCCCGCTGGATCGCATCTCGTAATGCCGTGTTCTCAGCCAGCTGCAGGTCGCTCCCCAGAAGGCCCTGGGCCACGGTCAGCGCGCGCCGCGCCAGCTGGTCGTCGGTGCGTTGTTCTCGCTGTAATGCCCGCTGAGCGTATTCCAGCAGCGATTTCGCGGATGCGTTACGTTTGCGGTGAAAGTTTTTTAGCTCCAGCCAGTTCATGACACCTGGCCCCTGCAACTGCTCCAGGCGCTGGTACGCTTGCGCGTCTTTTAACAGTTGCTCTCCGCGGTGAATGGCCAGCTCCATACGCACCCGGTCTTCATGCAGGTGACGACGGGTCTGCAGTTGCTGCAGGGCACTGTTGAGCGTAGGGCTGTCTGGCAGCAGATCGAGTGCGCCGTTGAGTAGCTCGCTGGCACTGTGCCAGTCATTCTGCGCCTCCAATTCTGTCGCCGTATGCACGGCGTCCCGTGCAAACGCCTTCAAAGCTTCGTCGAGCTGGGTGGTCTGCTGCTGTTGTGCGGGGGAGGGGTGAGGTTGCTTCTGCAGCTGTTTCAAAGCTGTAGACTGCTGGCGAACCTGTGCGACTTGTTGATGCGAAAAACCCGGTAGTGACGGTGAGGTAACGGGCAGCAGGCTGCAGCCCGGCAGGAGCGGTAGCAGCAACAGGCCGGTCAGGTACCACGCGGGCGCGTGCCGGCGATCAGGCATGATCGACAGCTCTCCGCACTGGTGATTGCGTGTGATGTTGCAGTATCTGTTGCAGGTTGCTTTCCAGCGTCTTGCGGGCGTCAGTGCGGATATCGTGTACAGAATAGGCCTGTACCGGAAGAGATTTGCCGCGTATTGAGAGAGCCTGCTCTCTGCGGGCAACGATGCGTGGTTGCAAAATATTGAAGAGTTGCTCCCGAATAATGATCTGGTCCGGCGCTGCCTCACAACACAGGCGGGAGGCAAGATTGACGGCGTCGCCGACCACGGTATATTCCATGCGCTCATCCGAGCCAAGGTTCCCCGCCAGCATGGCTCCACAGTTGATACCGATACGGAACTGTACTTCCGGGCGCCCTTCGGCACGTCGCTGCTGGTTCAGCCGCGCCGCCATCTGCTGAATCAGAACGCCACAGCTCACCGCGTTGAAGGCGTGGTCCGTATCATCTTCCAGCACCCCGAATACCAGCATTGCGCAGTCGCCAATAAATTTGTCGACGACGCCGCCATAGAGTGCGCAGGCGCGGGAAATATATGAGAAGTACTCGTTGAGCAGTTCAGATACCTGGCAGGGCTCCAGCTCTTCCGACATGGCGGTAAAGCCGGTGATATCCGCAAACAGGACCGTGGCTTCGATGGGGCGATCCACCAGCCGCACTTCATCCAGGTTGGCGAGCACCTTGTCTGCAACACTTTTCGATACGTAGCGGGAAAATACCTGCTCAACCTGAGACTTTTTCAGCAGCCCGGCGGCCATATTGTTGAAGCCTTCGAACAGGTAGCCAATTTCGTCGTTGCGCTGTTGGTGAATTCGGGTTGCCAGATCGCCGCGGCCGATGGCCTCGGTGGCCTCCATCAGGCGATGAATCGGCAGTGACAGGCGGCGGCTGAGCCAGTAGGCCAGAAGGGAGGCCAGCAGGATCATGGCCAGGGTGGCGTAGATCACCGCGGTGCGGGCCTCGCTGGCGGCACGATCCATCAGCGAGGCCGACAGCGTGACCACCACTGAGCCAACCCGTACATCCTGATACATCGCCGGTGCTACAAAGCTGATGACCCGCTCGGGAGCTGCGGCCGGGTCGCGGTGAAACCACGGGTGCGCACCGCCTTTGGGGGAGGCCAGTGCGGAGGACGCAAGCGCGGGTTGAATACCGGAGGTGGACAGCAGTTCGCCGCTGTGGGCGTAAATACTGGCGCCGAGCACTTTCGCTTCCTCACCCAGATTGGCAGTGAGCAGGCTCAGGCTGAGACTGTTCTCCGAAAGAATGGGTTCGCTGGCCTGACTCGCCAGCTGGGCCGCCATGGCGTTGCCAAAATCATGCAACTGGGTGCGAATCAGGTGATTCTGTTTGTCACTGATCAGCAGGCCGAGGGTCGTCATGCCCAGCACCAGCAATAATGTCATGGCCAGTGCCAGCTTGAATGCGATGGGGACGTGACGGGGCCGCAGACGCGCCAGGCGCACTCGTAGACCGGCAATCACGCGCTTCATTGTCGATCTGTTTTCGGTGGTCATAGATAGCCGGTCAGGGGACGCATGAGATGCGCTCAGGATTATTCGTTATGTGTACCGGGGAGCCTCTGAACCTGTCCGTGTTGTCTGGCGTGACCGGAAGGCAGCAGGCAGAACGCGGTGGTCGCTGCCCCGAACCGGGAAATTATAGCAAATTTCTGGCCGATTTATGACCAGTGTCGCACGAAGACACCGGGGAATTTCAGGGGGCCGCAAGGGGTAAATCCGGACAGCGGATTCACCTCCGGATTGGCCGGTTTGAGGATTTATGTGTCGTGAATCGATTCAATTCTCGCAATCCATGCCATCGCCGTCGACGGAGATGGTGGTGCCCGCTTTTCCGGCGATGATGTGTTGCAAGTCCCCCAGCGCGCCGATGGCGGCGCGCTTGCCGGTGTTCTCGGCAAACTGACACGCTGCCTTGACCTTCGGTCCCATGGAGCCCGCTGCGAAGGGAATGTCGGCAAGGGATGCCGGTGTGGCGCGGCGGATTTCCCGCTGGGTGGCCTCGCCCCAATCCAGGTAAACCGCGGGGGCGTCGGTCAGCATGACGAACAGGTCTGCGTCCAGCTCCCGGGCCAGCAGTTCGGAGCAGAAATCCTTGTCGATGACCGCTTCCACCCCCACCAGCTTGCGTTCTGTTCCCCGGGTTTCATACAGGGTGGGAATGCCGCCGCCCCCGGCGCAGATTACGATGGTATCCCGCTCCAGAAGCCATTTGACCGGTCGTATTTCGAAAATGCGCTTGGGCAGGGGTGACGGCACCACTCGGCGCCATTTGTCCCCGTCCTGTTTGAACACCCAGCCTTTGTCCGCCTGCAGCTGATCGGCTTCCTGTCTGTCGTAGACGGGCCCGACAAATTTGGTGGGGTTCTCGAAGCCGGGGTCTTGCGGGTCCACTTCCACCATCGTGAGCAGGGTGGCGAAGGGGACTTCCTGCGGCAGCAGGTTGCCCAGCTCCTGCTCAATCATATAGCCGATGCCGCCCTCGGTTTCCGCACCCAGCACGTCGAGTGGGTAGGCCTCGTCCGGCTTGTAGGCGGCGCCCTGCAATGCCAGCAGGCCCACCTGCGGACCATTGCCGTGGCTGATCACCAGTTGGTGTTCGCGGGCGATGGGGGCCAGTGCCTGGGCGGCAAGGTGCACATTGGCACGCTGCACTTCTGCGGTCATGGGTTCGCCACGTTTGAGCAGGGCGTTGCCGCCCAGAGCCACTACAACACGCATGGCATCAGTCTCCCAGAGTCGCCACCATCAACGCCTTGATGGTGTGCATGCGGTTTTCAGCCTGTTCAAAGGCCACGTTGGCTTCGGACTCGAATACATCGTTGGTGACTTCAAGGCCGTTGTCGATACCGTGCTCTTCGGCAATCTGTTTTCCCACGGTGGTTTCAGTATCGTGGAAGGCGGGCAGGCAGTGCATGAAGCGGACATGCGGGTTGCCGCTCGCCGACATCAGTTCTCGGTTGACCTGGTAGGGCATCAGTAATTTGATGCGCTCCTTCCAGACTTCTTTCGCCTCGCCCATGGAGACCCAGACATCGGTGTGGATGAAGTCCACGTCTTGCACCGCGGCTTTCGCGTCTTCGGTAATCGTGAGTTTGGCTCCGTACTTTTCTGCCAGCTCTTCGGCAATGTTGCGGTAGCTCTGATCTGGCCACAGGGGTTTCGGGCCACAGATGCGTACATCCATTCCCATCAGGCAACCCACCAGCATCAGCGAATGGCCCATGTTGGAGCGGGTGTCGCCCACATAAGCGTACTTGATCTGGTGCACCGGTTTGTCACAGTGCTCTCGCATGGTCATCACATCGGCGAGCATCTGGGTGGGGTGATATTCATTGGTGAGGCCGTTGTACACCGGGACACCGGCGTATTTGGCCAGGGTTTCCACACCGGTTTGCGCGGAGCCGCGATACTCGATGGCGTCGAACATCCGGCCGAGAACCCGGGCGGTGTCCTTGAAGGATTCTTTGTGGCCGATCTGCGAGCCCGCAGGATCGAGGTAGGTGACCGTCGCGCCCTGATCACTGCAGGCCACTTCGAAGGCGCAGCGGGTGCGGGTGGAGGTTTTCTCGAAAATCAGGCAGACCGCCTTGCCCTCCAGGTGCTTCTGTTCGGTGCGGGCGTATTTGGCGCGCTTGAGGTCACGTGCCAGATCCAGCAGAAATTTGAATTCCCGCTGGGTGAAATCCTGAACGGTGAGCAGGGAGCGATTGCGTAAATTGAAACTCATGCCGGGTCTCTCCTGTGGAACGCTGGGGCTTGAGGGGCGAGGGGTTGCGGGAGGAGAACGCTGCCATATCAGTCAGCAGGGTCCCGCGCAATCGGGCAGGTCATGCAGTGGCCGCCGCCGCGACCGCGGCCGAGCTCCGATCCGCGAATGGTGAT
The DNA here is from genome assembly GCF_056160765.1 of Microbulbifer sp. ABE4_465. Taxonomy (NCBI): domain Bacteria; kingdom Pseudomonadati; phylum Pseudomonadota; class Gammaproteobacteria; order Cellvibrionales; family Microbulbiferaceae; genus Microbulbifer; species Microbulbifer sp. ABE4_465. The sequence goes on along the minus strand of NZ_JBSWXV010000005.1, from coordinate 170,668 downwards.
CACTTCAATACCGGCCTTGCGCAGCAGGGTATTGGTATAGACATTGCGGTCGTAGGCGATCACAACACCGGGTTCCAGGGCCACCACGTTGTTGCCGTCGTCCCACTGTTCCCGCTCGGCGGCGTAGACATTGCCCCCGGTCTCCACCACTCGCAGTTTTTTGATACCGAGGGCCTTGCTCACCACATCGAGCAGCGACGCTTCTTCGGTGCGCACTTCGTAGTGCCCCTTTTTGTCGCCGCGGTGAATGCTGTAACAGCGGATCTGATCGACAACTTCCCGGAACACGGTTACCGCGTCGCGGTCGAGAAAACTGAACACGGTATCCAGGTGCATGGCGGCGCGGCTTTTGGGCATCTGGCAGGCGATCACCCGGTCCGCGGCACCAGCGGCAAACAGCGCCTGCGCGGTCTGCAGTACGGCCTGCCGGGTGGTGCGCTCACCCATGCCAATCAGCACAATGCCCTGGCCAATGGGCATGACATCGCCGCCCTCCATGGAGGCACCGGTAAAGTCGGTGTCGGAATCTCCCCACCAGATATTGAAGTCACCGCCGGCAAAGCGCGGATGAAATTTATAGACCGCCCGCTGCAACAGGGTTTCCGGCTTGCGCGCGGGCCAGTACATGGGGTTGACCGTGACCCCGTTATAAATCCAGCAGGAGGGGTCGCGCTGGAACAGGGAGTTGGGCACCGGAGGCAGGATAAACTCTTCCGCCCCGAAGGCGTCGATCATCCGCTTCTTGTCCTGATTTTCCGGCAGTTCCGAAATGGCGATGCCGCCGATCAGGTGCTCCGCCAGTTGCTTGCTGGACATTTCGTTGAGCCAGGGGCGGATCAGTTCGGCGGTATAGGGACCGACACTGTTTGCGGTGACCCGCCGATCAAGTACAAATTTGCGCCCGTCGGGCACGTCCATGGTCTGGGCGAGCATATCGTGCAGCTCCAGTACCTCGGTGCCCCGTTCCTGCATTTTCAGCACAAAATCGTAGTGGTCTTTCTGCGCCTCGTGCACCCAGATTACATCGTCAAACAGCAGGTCGTGACAGTTGCCCGGGGTCAGCCGCTGGTGGGCCAGGCCGGGGCGGCAAACCATTACGGTATGTAATTTGCCGACTTCTGAATGAACACCGAATTTTGTCATAGTGGAGTCTCCGGATTGCGGAACAGCGACTGCCAGTCAACAGGGATATATAAAACCTTAGTTCAGTTTTCCCGAACGGTAGAATATCCCGACACGAGACACGAAATATTCACAGCGCGCCCAGGCTGAGCACGGCGCAGATCATGATCACCAGAATCAGCAGCAGGGGACCCATAAATTTCAGCCAGCGGTCGTAGCCCACACGGCCGATGGCAAGGCCTCCCATAACCACGGCGAACGTCGGGTTGATCAGGTTTACCAACCCGTTGGCGGACTGAAAGGCGGTGACCACCAGATGTCGGCTCACCTCGGCAAATTCTGCCAGTGGTGCCATGATGGGCATCGACAGCACCGCGAGCCCCGAAGAGGAGGGCACGAAGAACGACAGCAGTACCTCGATCCAGAACATTACGTTGATAAACGCCACTGAGGGCAGGTCGCCCACAGCCTGTTCGGCCCAGTAGAGCAGCGTATCGGTGATTTTGCCCTTATCCATGATGACCACTACGCCCCGCGCCACACCGATAATCAGTGCCACGCCCAGCAGGTCGCGGGCGCCATCGAGAAAGGTGTTCACCAGATTTTTCTCACCCAGGCGGGCGATGATGCCGATCAGTATGGCGGCGCCGAGAAACAGGGCGGACATCTGCCCCATCCACCAGCCTGCGGAGGACACGCCCCAGATCATGACCGCGAAGGTCAGCGCGAAAATGACCAGAATGATTTTGCGGGTGGTTGTAAACTCGATGGCTTCGAGGCTCGATTTTCCGCCGAGAAAATGCTGGCGGTTTTCTTCCCGCATATCGGCGACCAGAGAGGTTTCCGGGTTGGCCTTTACCCGTTTGGCGTAACGCATCACATAGAAGACGCAGGCGAGCCAGCCGAGCACCAGAATGACCACCCGCAGCCAGATTCCCTGGGTAAAGGGAATTTGCGCGGCGTTGGAGGCGATGACCGTGGCAAATGGATTGACGGTGGAACCGAGAGTACCGATACCGGCGCCCAGCATAATCATCGCCACGGCAGTGACCGCATCGTAACCGGCGGCGATCATTACCGGAATAATCAAGCCGTAAAATGCCAGGGACTCTTCCGCCATCCCGTAGGTCGAGCCACCCAGTGCGAACAGCGCCATCATAAACGGGATCATCCAGATCTCTCGCCCCTTGAGCGCCTGCATGGTGCGGCTCATGCCCGCATCAATGGCGCCGGTGCGGGTGACCACACCGAGAAAGCCGCCGATCATCAGAACGAAGAGTGCCACGTCAATGGCGCGGGCCTCGTTGGTGTCTGTGTCGTACATGCCGTCGACCGGCGCCATCAGCATGGAAATCAGCAGTCGCTGCGGATCGGACTCTACCTCGTGATAGGTGCCGGGCACCGGAACTTCTTCCCCCAGTTCTGGATTCATTTCCCGAGTGTATTCACCCGCCGGAATAATCCAGGTCAACGCGGCCACAAAAATGATCAAACCAAAGAGGATGGTGAACGCAGTGGGGAAGCTGAAGCGCTTTTCCTGTGTCTCGGGGCTTGGTGATGGGGGTTGGTCGGATTCATTGCCGGTGTTCACGTATGACTCCTCGCGCGGCGATAGTTGCTGTGTTGCTGAAGCACGGATCGCCTATCCACACGCTCTAGGGTGGCCCCGACCCGGATGCTTTCAGTATGGGTCACTATCTGGCGCCTGCAATCTAAGCTTTGGTAGTACCCGGTAGTTGCGCGCGGCGTGTGGGGTGGGAACAATTCTCTGATGGATGGGTGAGTAAAGATGAGCGATGAATCAGGTGTGTCGAATCCGCCGGTAAAAACACCGTCGCTGCTGGATGCGCTTGTGCCCGTAGTGGCCCTGCTGTGCCTGTTGAGTCTTTCCTATTACCTGTTTCGCGACGATGCGTCCTACGGCCCCAACCAGATTGCCCTGCTGTTCTGTGCGCTGATTGCCATGGCGGTAGCGTTCAAGAATGGGATGTCTATAGATGGTATCCGCCAGGCGGTAGTCGGTGGTATTTCGACCGGATTGGCGGCCATTCTGATATTGCTGGCGGTGGGTGCCCTGATTGGCGCCTGGGCCATGTCTGGAACCATTTCCACCATGGTGTACTACGGGTTGAAAGTACTCAGTCCCAGTTATTTTTATGCCACGGCCGCCATCATCTGTGGGATTGTGGGCTTTACCGTAGGCAGCTCCTGGACAGTGGCGGGCACTATTGGCATCGGCATGATGGGCATCGCTCACAGTATGCAGCTGTCGCCGGCCATTACTGCCGGGGCGGTGATTTCCGGCGCCTACTTTGGTGATAAGGCATCCCCCCTGTCGGATACGGCCAACCTGGCCAGTGCCGCGGCGGGAGCAAATCTGTTCGATCATATCCGCGAGTCCCTGTGGACCTCGGTTCCCTCGCTGATGCTTGCGGTGGGGCTGTTCGCCCTGCTGGGTGAACCCGGGAATTTCGATGCCAGTCCGGTACTCGCAACCATGCGTGCCCACGCCACCGTATCTCTGTGGACGCTGTTACCCCTGGCGGTTGTGGTGGTGTTGGCGCTGTTGCGTTTCCCGCCTTTTGTAACGATCTTTATCGGTGCGCTGGTAGGGGGTGGCCAGGCGGTAATCACCGCGCCGGACAGTGTGCTGGCGCTGGCGGGCGACAGTGATATCCCCACCGCACTGGCCTACGTAAAAGGTGTCTGGGCCGCCATTGCCACCGGGTTTACCGCGGACAGTGGCAATGCGCGCGTCGATGAACTGCTGTCCCGGGGCGGCATGGCAAGTATGCTGAACACGGTGTGGTTGATCATCACCGCACTCGCGTTCGGGGCGGTGGTTGAGCACGCGGGGCTGTTGCAGCGTCTTGTGGGGCCGCTCATTGCCAGGGCGCGCTCGGCCGGCGCACTGGTGTCCTCTGTGGTGGCCACGAGTTTCGGAACCAATGTGCTCGCGTCGGATCAATACATTGCCATCGTTCTGCCGGCACGGCTTTTCCGTCCGACGTTTGAGAAGCGCGGTTATGCGCCGGTCATGCTATCGCGGGTGGTGGGGGATTCCGCCACGGTTACTTCGCCACTGATACCCTGGAACAGCTGTGGTGCCTATATGGCCGCTGCCCTCGGCAGCTCGACCATTGCATTTGCGCCTTTCTGTTTCTTCAACCTGTTAAACCCGCTGTTGACCGTACTCTTTTCATTTATCGGTTTCCGCGTGCTTCGTGCAAGCCGGGGGTAGTCCGGTGCCTGCCGCCGGCCCGATGAAGTAGGTGAAATACCCCGCCCGGGCTGGTAGCATTCCGCGGCACTGGAGTGCGAACAGATTCTCGATTCCACCATCAGTCTCAAGAAAGTCTCCACGTTTCTGGCTGCAACCGTCCGTGCGCGATGCAAGGCCAAGCTTTGATGCTTTATCTTGTTTTTGATAATAAGTATCATTTGCGAAAATTGAACTTCAGGAGTGACCATGCAATCTCAACAACAAGTGCGGGCTGGCCGCGGAAAAGGGCTGGTACTTGGCCTGCTCTCCATGCTGGCTGCCGTATATGCTTCAGCCAACGGTGAAATCGGCGACCACGTAAATGACCTGAAAGGACATCTGGGGCAGTACTCGGAAGAGGTAAGCTGGCTGGTCGGAAAATATGACGGCGTAGTCGATACATACGAAGCGAAGGGGCAGAAGGCAGTAGAGACCCAGCAGCTGATCGACTTCTGGGAAGAGGTGGATTTCCACTCCGCGATCGAAACCAACTATGTACCTGTTTACGCGAATATCTGGCAGGGCATTTATGGTATCAAGCAGGCCATTGAAGCGGGTAAGCCGGTAGCCGAAGTGCGCGCCGAGCAGGACAAGCTGAACAGTGCTTTCTGGCAGGCGTTGGGGGCGGTGAAACTAGCGTCTCAGTTCCAGGAAAAGGGCTTGCTGGCCAAAATCCAGACCACGGAATCCGAGCCTACCACCATGCCGGAGACGCTGGACGATATTAAGCATCGCCTGGATCGCGTCGTGGCCAAATACGCCGAGAAGCTGCCAGAAGCCGCGACCACCATCGTTCACGATACCTACCTGCACCGTTTCGAAGGGGTAGAAGGTGCGTTGATCGAGCAGGATGCTGCACTGGTGGAAGATCTGGAGAAAGACTTCAATGTGACTCTGCCGCAGGCGCTGAACGGTAAATCCAGCGTCGATGACGTACGCAAGGTCGTGGAGTCCATGCAGGTTAAAATCGACCGCGCCAAGGCGCTGCTGGTTGCCGCCGAGAAAAAGCGCAAGGACGTTTTCTAACTGCCCCATGTGCGTTTACCCAAGGGCATACACGAGGAAGCCGCGGTCGAGCGGCTTCTGGCCCCGTCCCATCGAATCGAATAAGGACCATCCGTGCAGCGCAGAGCTTTTTTACGTAGTGCCTGTTTAAATAGTTTTGCCGTGGCTGGAGCCATGGGATGCCTGCCATTTTCCGCGCTGGCTGCGGATGCGAAAAAAACGGCCCTGTCTGTGGACCAGTTGCCTCCGCTGGAGGGGGATCTCACCCTCTACCTGGGGCGCGGCGAAGGCGGGCTTTATGAAAATGTTCTCGACGCGATCCGCAAGCGCAACCCTAAATTTAATTTGCAAATCCGCCGCGGTGTTACCGCTGCTCTGGCCAATACGATTGTTGCCGAGTCCAAGGCCGGGGTGCGACGGGCGGATGTTTTCTGGGCGGTGGATTCCGGAGCGATCGGCCTGGTCGCCGATGCGGGGCTTGCGCGGGCTCTGCCGGCAGACCTCACCGGTCAATTGAAGCCGGGTTTCCAATATCCGCAATGGGCGCCGGTCACAGGCCGTATCCGCACATTGCCCTATAACACCGAACGGGTGACGCCCGATCGTATTCCCGACAGTGTCATGGCATTGCCGGACAGTGACCTGTCCATTGGATGGGCGCCTGCTTATGCGTCTTTTCAATCCTTTGTGACCGCAATGCGCTTGCTGGAAGGTGAAAAGGTAACTGCCGATTGGCTTAAGGGCATTAGCCAGCGGGCCAAAAGCTACGCGGGTGAGCTGGGTGTTGTTATGGGGGTGGAGCGCGGTGAAGTGGATATCGGCTTTGCCAACCACTATTACACCTTGCGCCTGAAAAGTGGCAAGCCGGATGCAAACGTGGATCTGGCATTTACCAACAATGATGCGGGCTGCCTGGTGAATGCGTCGGGTATTCTGGCGTTGAGTGAGGGGGATCTGCCGATCAACTTTATTCGCTACCTGCTGACTCAGGAAGTGCAGTCTTATCTGGCTCGCGAGGCCTATGAAATCCCCCTGGTAAATGGTGTACAGCCGCCACAAGGGCTGCCTGCCCTCAATACCATTTCTCCGCCCAAGGTGGATCTCACCCAGTTGGCGGATTTGCGTCCCACTCTCAACCTGATGCGCCGAATCGGGGTGTTATGACCCGCTGGCCCAGTTCCTATCCGCTGGCAGCGCTGATCGCGCTGCTGGCCATTCTGCCTATTGGTGTATTGGTCGATCTGGCCGCCGACGAGGCGGCACTGTTCGATGCGCATAACCTGCGTGTGCTTTCCAACACACTTTTGCTGATGGCATTTACTGTGCTCGGTTCGGTGCTGATTGGCGTACCACTGGCACTGGTCACCGCCTATGCGCAGTTTCCCTGGCGGCGGTTGTGGCTGGTGATGCTGGCTGCGCCGCTGGCGATTCCCAGTTATATCGGTGCTTTTACCATTTACGCTGCGTTTGGCCGCGGGGGTGAAATCCACAGTCTGTTGGGGATACCGCTGCCGGCGATGGACGGATTGCTCGGTGCTTCACTGGTCATGATCCTGTATTCCTACCCGTTTGTGATGTTGACGACGCGCGCATCACTTTTGAGCCTGGATGCGAGCCTGGTGAATGCGGCGCGTACTCTTGGTATGTCGCTCGGAATGAGCCTGTGGAAGGTGGTATTGCCGCGTGTTGCCACGGGGATAGCCGCCGGTGGGCTGCTGGTGGCTCTGTATACGCTTTCAGATTTCGGTACTCCGGCGATCATGCGCCTGGATACCTTCACCCGGGTGATTTTCGTCGAGTACAACGCGTTTGGCCTGAGTCAGGCGGCGATGCTTTCCCTGCAGTTACTGGTGATTGTTGGACTGGTGCTATTCCTCGAATCGCGGGTACGCGGCAGCCGCGAGAAACCGGGGCGGCACCTGACACTGTGGCCCAACCGTGCTCAGCGGCTGCTTATTGGGCTGATGGTCTCGCCGGTGATCCTGCTGGCGGTGGTGCTGCCTCTAGCCATTTTTGCCGTCTGGTTGGCCCGTGAGGGCAGTGGCGGATTCGATCTGCGTTACGCCTGGAATTCTGCGCACGCGTCCTTTCTTGCGGCGCTTCTGGCTGTGGTACTGGCTGTTCCCGTGGCCCACGCGGCGATTGCTGGCCGGGCTGGTCGTGTTATGGAGCGGGTGACCTACTTCGGCTTTGGCGTGCCGGGCATCGTCATGGGGACCGCACTGGTTTACGTCGGCCTCAAGCTGCCGTTCCTGTATCAGACCCTGGGATTGCTGGTGTTGTGTTATGTGCTGCGCTTTTTGCCGCTGGCGGTAGGTTCCGTGCGTTCTACCGCGGAAGGGCTGGATTCCAGCCTGGTAAAAGCCGCCCGCGTATTGGGGGCGAGCCCGCGGGAGGCGTTTCAGCGGGTGACGCTGCCGCTGACCATGCGCGGCATGATTGCCGGTGCGGCACTCGTTTTTCTCGAGGCCATGCGCGAACTGCCCGCCACGCTGATGCTGGGCCCCACCGGATTTGAAACGCTGGCAACCTACTTGTGGCGAGTGTACGAAGCGGGGTATTTTGGCCGCGCGGCCATTCCCGGGTTGTTGCTGGTATTGATGTCGGCCCTGGGGCTGGCATTGATGTTGTCCGGGGAGCGCCGGGCCGAACTTGAAGTTTCAGGAAAATAACTGCGGTAATGCTGAACGTAAGCCACTTGTCTGTCGACTACGGTTCCACTCGCGTGGTGGATGATCTCAACCTTGCCCTCGGAGAGGATGAGGTGTTGATGCTTGTTGGCCCCACCGGCTGTGGTAAAACCACCATTCTACAGGCGCTGGCCGGGTTGATCCCTGTGTCCGAAGGGGAGATCGCGCTGGGTAGCTGGCGCTCTACTGCCGGGCAGCCGGTACCACCGGAAAAGCGCAATGTGGGAATGGTATTTCAGGATTTTGCGCTTTTTCCGCACCTGACCGTGCAGGAAAACGTCTGCTTCCGCCTCAAGGATACCGCGCTGGCCGATCATTGGCTTAAGTTACTGGGGCTGGAAGATTTCCGGCAGGCGAAGCCTGCAAGCCTGTCTGGTGGACAAAAGCAGCGGGTTGCCCTGGCGCGGACGATTGCGCATCAGCCCGCGTTTATCCTGCTGGACGAACCGCTTTCCAATCTCGATGCCGCTTTGAAAGACAGCCTGCGCTGGGAAATCCGCGAGGCCCTCAAGGCCGCGGGCATTCCCGCCATCTGGGTTACTCACGACCAGGAAGAAGCACTTTCCGTGGGCGACCGTGTGGGAATATTGAACGGCGGCAAGCTTGAGCAGCTCGATACTCCGGAAGCGTGTTTTTCCGAGCCCGCGAGCCGTTTCGTTGCGCGCTTTCTCGGTGAGGCCAGTTTTCTTCCCGGCGCGCTGGAAGGGCACCAGGTAACCACTGCTCTGGGGCCTGCCCCCGGTATTCCGATCGATGGTGCGAGTGGCAGCGTGGACTTGCTATTGCGCCCGGATGACCTGTCTCTGATCCCGTCAGAGATGGGGAATGGTGTAGTGGACTGGGTGCGCTACGAGGGCTGCTCGCGCCTGTTCGCAGTGCAGATTGCCGATGGCGTGCAGCTCAAGGTCCGCACCAGCCACGAGATACATGCGGAACCTGGGGCCCGTGTACAGATGGCTATTACCACTACTCACCCGCTTGCAGCCTTCGCCCGTTAGATCCCTGAGGCGGCCGTTATTGACTCGCGTCGTATTCGGCGGCGCGAGTATCATCTTCCTCCGCAATTTACTGGTGCTACCTGACTGACCGCTACGCAATCTGTGCCCGCAATGGGGGCGAAGACCTGTCTGGCGCCTTCTGTATCAAAAAAACCTTGAATTTTGATAGCTCTTTCGGGCTAGTCGAAAAAGCTTTCCACAGTGACGTGTGAACCGATCAGGGGGTTTAGTTACAGCGGAAATTTGTCAACCCTGTTTTGAAAACATTTGTAAGTGACTGATTTGTAATGAAAATTTAATTTGGTTAAATTTTCTTCACAAAGTGGTTACAACGGAGTCATGCGGGCTGGCGGCGTTTTCCCGTACGTTGCTCACAGACATATCCACAGTTTCTGTGGATTGTGAATAAAAAAGCCGGCGACTGCCGGCTTTTGTGCTACTGCTCTGTAAGTCTGTCGGGCGCTGACCTGGGGCAAACGCAACAGAATCAATTGGTCAGATCAGCGGAAGTTCAATTCCACCCGGCGGTTTTGTGCGCGGCCGGCTTCCGTTGCATTGGACGCGACGGGCTTGGTCTCGCCGTAACCCTTGGCGGTAATGCGTGAGGTATTCACCCCGCGGGAGACCAGGTACTTACGCACAGACTCCGCCCGCTGCCCGGAAAGGCGCAGGTTGTAACCGTCGTTGCCTTTGCTGTCGGTGTGGCCGGCTACTTCCACCAGGGTATTTGGCTGGCTACGCAGCGATTGCACCACCATGTCCAGCGAGGCTTCCGCGCGGGGGGTGAGCCTGGCGGAATTGAATTCAAACTGGATGTTATCCAGGGTGATGGTCTGGTCGGCCACCACGCAGCCAAATTCATCCACTTTGGCGCCGGGCAGCGTGTTTGGACAGCGGTCGTTCTGGTTGAGCACGCCATCACCGTCGTCGTCCAGGTTGATCTGCTCGACCGGTTCTTCCTTGGGCGGCGGTGCGTAGGCCACGGTGGGCGCGGGTGGTGGCGGGCAGTTCAGCGGAATGCTGATGCCGATACCAAACTGATAGTCGTTCATATCACCGGCGAAGAAGTCGCGCAGGTAGCGCACTTCCGCACGCACTTTGACCCCGTTATCACTGATCGGGCCACTGACGATACCGGCACCGATGTTGACGAAGGCGTTGGTTTCCTGAATTCCGTAATCGAACTTGGTGTTGTTGTGAGACACACCGACACCACCGAGCAGGAATGGCGAGTACCCCTGGCGACCGTTGAAGTGATACACCACATCCATGCCCAGGCCCGCGAGCTCTACATCACCCGAGGGGTAGAGCTCGCCCGTGTACACGTAAGGATACTCGCTGATTGTATAGTCGTTGCTGATAGTACCCGCTGGTGGGTTGCTCGGGTCGTAAACAATGCTCGGTTGCGGGTTACCAAACAGGTTGTCGTCCTCATCCAGTTTGACGCCAAACAGTTGCACTTCGGTAAACCAGTTGCCACTGGTCTGGAAGCCGTAAGTGGCCCGGGCCCCGGCGCCCTGGCGCTCGGTATGGCGGTCCTTATCCACGCGTGTGCCCACCGCCATGATGTCGATATAACTGGTTTCCTGTGCGGTCACCTGGCTGCCGGCAATCATGGCGGCGGCGAGCGTGATCCCCGCGGATAGTTTGGGGGTAAAGATTTTGAAAGGCATAGAAGTCTTCCTTGGCATTTTCATTTGCAGAGATCGTTTTTTTACGCTGGTGTCAGAGGCGTCGGGTTATGGGGTGCGTGTTAAGAGCTCTTGAGATCGAACGCACTCCAAGTCACAAAAAAATTAGAAGCTCGTTGCTGTTTCGAGCACTTTTACTTCTTCCCGTTACTTTTAGTTGATCTCCGCGACTTTGCCAGTGCTATAGAGGTGGGATGGTGATAAATGGCGCGAAAGTTTACGTGTTGATATTGGATTGTGGGTTCGGCGTGAAACTGCGGCATATTGAGAGGCCGGCGCATGCCCCGGCAGCGACAGCCGGGGTAGGTTGTTCGGAATAAAATGACGCTGTGAAGTTACCCGAAGATTCAGAATTGATGGCGAAAACTGATCAGGGCCGCGGTGATGGCCACATTGAGGCTTTCCACATCGTTTTGCATCGGAATACGAATGCGGTGGGTGCAGGATTTTGCCACTGCAGGGCTCACCCCGTGGGTTTCGTTGCCCAGTACAAAAATGGTCGCCGCCGTTGAGTCCAGTGTGCCGAGGGTATCCGCGGCGTGGGAGGAGAGGGCGCACACGCGGGCACCTTGCGCGCTGAACTTTTCCAGGGTGGCCCCCAGCTGGTCGCAGCGCAGGATGCGTGTCTTGAAGAGGGTGCCGACGCTCGCCTTGATCACCAGTGGATCGATTTGCGCGCAACCTTTTTTCGGCAGCAGGATGCCGTCGATACCCCCGGCACAGGCCGAGCGGATGATCATGCCCAGATTCTGCGGATTGGTAATGCCATCCAGTGCCAGCAATTCAAAGTGCTTGCCATCATTTTCCCGCAGAAAACGCTCGGCGCTGCCGTATTTGGGCAGTGCCAGATCCAGCGCCACGCCCTGATCCTGACGGACATTTTTGGAGATTCGCGACAGGCCTTTTCGGTCCCAGTGGGCAATTTCGATGCCCCGGTCCGCCGCTAGCTGCTCGATACGGGAAATCAGCTGGTCTTTGCGGTTGCTGTCAGCCAGGTGCAGCTTGTGGACCGGCAGCGCGTTGTCTTCCAGTGCTTCCAGTACCGGTTTGCGACCGTAAATGGTGAGTAGGCTGTCAAAGAAGGCGCGCTTTTTCAGGTATTCGGGTGAGTCGGTCACGATAGATTTTCGTCAAGAATGGTTTGCAATTGGCGGAGCGCATCTTCGCTCAGCCCGGCTTTTTTCGCCAGTGGCAGTGCCGCCAGCCCCAGTGTCTGGTAAACCCGCGCCGTATCCGGGCTGGTTTGCTGCAGGGTCTTTACCTGCCGCGCAACCGTCGCCAGGTCTCCCCGGACCAGTGGCCCAGTGAGTGCCTGCTGCGGGCCGAGAGAGAAATTGTTGCGCGCGGTCTGCAGCACGATGGGTTCCAGCATGTGCATGGCGGTTTCGCGGTCAATACCCGCGGCATCAAGAACCCGCAGGCTCTGATCCAATAAGACCGTCAGGTAGTTGCACGCCATCACCGATCCGGTGTGGTAGAGCACTTTCTGTGCGGGGCTGAGGTTAATACAGTGGCAATCCAGTGCGAGAAAAGCGCCTTCCAGTATCTCTACTGCTTGTGCAGCGCCTTCCAGTGCTACCGTGGCGCCGGGCAGGTCCGCCAGTGAGCGCTTCGGGTCTGCAAAACTGTGCACCGGATGTGCACTGGCCAGTCTCTGTGCGCCACATGTGGCAAGTGTCGATGCGGGGAGTGCGCCACTGCAGTGAAATACCAGAGGCTGTGCATTCTGCTTGCGGAGAGTCGGCGCCAGTGCCTTCGCTGTGGCTGCAATCTGATCGTCTGGCACTGCCAGCATCCAGATATCGGCGGCGGGCATCTGCTGCAAGTCATCGATGACCCTGCCTGCGCCGATAAACGCCCGCGCACGCGCGGCACTGCCTGTCTGGCGATTGAGGATGCCGCCGATCTCGAGGAAGCCGCGCTGGTGCCACAGGGCGGCAAGTGTTTGCCCCAGCCTGCCGGCACCAATGATATTCAGTGTTTGCAATTAGTTTCCTGCCAGGCAGGTCGCGTAAGCGGCCACTGCGTCGGCCAGTCCCATGCTGATGGCATCTACGGTCAATGCGTGGCCAATAGACACTTCCTGTAAGCCGGGCAGGGTGCGGTAGCGACGCAGGTTGATCAGGTTCAGATCGTGGCCCGCGTTGACGCCGAGGCCCAATTGCAGGGCGTGCTCCGCGGCGGCGCAGTGTTCCGCAAAAATGCGATCGACATCGGGGCTCTGGGTTGTCACCGCTTCCGCGAAAGGGCCGGTATACAGCTCAATGCGATCGGCACCGACGTCTTTTGCGAGGCTGATTTGAGCTTTGTCGGGATCCATAAACAGGCTGACACGAATACCCGCTTCCTTCAGCTGTTGAATGATGGGTTCCAGGCGTGCGCCGTCGCGGGTCAGATCAAACCCGTGGTCGGAGGTGAGCTGATCGTCACTGTCCGGTACCAGGGTGCACTGCTGGGGGTGAGTCTCCAATACCAGCGGCAGTAAGCCAGGATATGTACCCGCCGGGCCCGCAAACGGGTTGCCCTCGACATTGAACTCTACGCCCCTCGATGCGCAAAGGGCGGCGAGATCGCGCACGTCACCCGGGCGAATGTGTCGCTGGTCCGGGCGCGGGTGCACGGTTATACCGTTGGCGCCGGAGTCCAGGCAGGTGCGCCCGTGGGCGACCACATCCGGGTAGTTGCCTTCGCGAGAATTGCGAATCAGGGCGATTTTGTTCAGGTTGACGCTGAGATCAATCACTGTGCGTTTTCTCCACTGGTCTTCTGTTCCCCGGAAGGCGCGGCGTCCGGGTTTTTACGTTTGGCTTTCAGTATACGCACTGACATGTTCGGTGCATCGCGGAAGGCCTTGTGTTGACCGCGGGGCTCGGCGGCAATTTGCTGTACCACGCTCATGCCAAGCAGCACTTTGCCGAATACGGTGTAGCCCGGTTTGTCGGCACTGCCGTCAAGTCGGCTGTTGTCCACCAGGTTGATAAAAAACTGAGAGGTAGCACTGTTCGGATCATTGGTGCGCGCCATGGCGATGGTGCCGCGCTCGTTGGACAGGCCGTTGTCCGATTCATTTTTGATCGGGTCGTTGGTGGGCTTCTCCTGGAAGTCGAATGTGAAGCCGCCACCCTGGGCCATAAAGCCGGGAATTACCCGGTGAAAAATTGTGCCGTTGTAAAAGCCGCTGTCTACGTAATGCAAGAAGTTCTCCACCGTGGCCGGCGCCTTGTCCGCATACAGCACCAGTTCGACGGTGCCGAGATCCGTCTCCAGCTCGACTCGCGGGTTATTGGTAACCGCCAGTGCCAGGCTGGAAAGGCCCAGCAAGAATCCTGTAAAGGCAGTTTTTAGCAGAGGGCGAAAGGTGGGGAGGTATTTCATATTCTCTTCCGTTGGCGAATACAAATGACAAACACAAAAAGGCCCGGTGGGTAACCGGGCCTTGAGATTCTAACCGCAGCGTTCGGTGAAGGGAAAATTCCGTTTAATTGGCCCATTCGGAATTGCGTTTGCGCGGTTTGAAGTGTGGTGCAACCATGGCCAGAATCGCACCGAGCAGTACCGAGATGGCGCCGTACATATACCACTTCTGGGAGTCACTGGAAGACAGGCGCTGAATTTCAGCCTGGTTCATGGTTTGCTTTTGCTTGAGCAGCTCGTGCTGGTTCAGCAGGTTCTGGTGGCGCTGGTTCAGTGCAACTGCGTCTGCCGACAGTGACTTCAGTTCCTTAAGTTCTTTCGCCAACGCCTCGGCGCGCTCCTGCTCAATTTTCAGTGCCGTGGTGAGTTTGGTGTTGTCCTCTTCCAGACGGCGCACCTCACCACCTAGATCGCCCTGCATGCTTTCAATATGTTCGAGGCGCTGTTCTGCCTGGGCCAGTTTGATCTTGGCGACGGGCTCGGACTCGAGGTATTGACGGCGTATCCAGCCCTCTTCACCGCCGGGGGTGCGCACCTGTGCCCAACCCGTATCCGGGGAGTCTTGCAGCAGGGTCAATTTGGTGCCGCTGGGGAGGCCGCGGTGCAGGATGCGGAACTCATTGCCTTGACCAGAGCGCATGGGCACATGCAGCTCATCGGTAATATAGCGCTCGGAGCTGATGGCCTGGCTGTGGCTTGCCGCAAGAGCGATCAGGGAGGCGGTGAGTGTGGAGATCAGTTTCTTCATGGTCGGGGAAATCGGAAGCTCAAATAGTTATGGTGTCGCAGGTCGGCTCAGGGCAGAACCAGCTTGTACGGTTTGACGGTGACAGAGGCGTAAACGCCGGCACTCATATACGGATCGGCATCGGCCCAGCTTTGCGCGTCTGCCAGTGACGCAAATTCTGCGACCACGAGGCTGCCGGTAAAGCCCGCTTCACCGGGTTCCTCACTGTCGATGGCCGGGTGCGGGCCGGCGATCAACAGGCGTCCCTGATCCTTCAGGGCGTTCAAGCGCGCGATGTGCTCGGGGCGCGCGGCCTTGCGCAGGGGCAGGCTGTTTTCGACATCCTGGCTGATAATGGCGTACCACATAATCTGTATCGGAATCCTGGTTCGTTATCGTTTTCGGCGATAGTCGTGTTTCGGGTGGCAGTTCGCTTTAACTCTTTGCTCGCGAGAGTGCGTTACTGCTGCACCATAATTTCTTCCAGCGTCAGCCCGGTCAGTTTGCCGATTCGGCGAAACAGAAACACAAGCACCAGCATCAGAATGATGGTGGCGGGCAGGGCGATTACCGGGAAACTGAGCGCGGTCATCTTTCCGAGCTCTTCGTTAAACGCTGCGGTGCCCGGGGGGCTTTGCAACAACACTTCCGCAAGAATGTAATTCAGGGTCGACGACAGAAAGAAGGACCCGGCGATCATCCACGAAGCCTGTTGCAGGGTGCGATTAAACGCGGTCTCGTTGCCTTTGGCTGCGAGGCGGTTGGCAATTTTGCGAGTATCGAGAATCCGGTCGTTGTAAATCAGGGTGCGTACCAGCGGCCAGCGGGTGTACAGGCTGGCAATGGTGAGTACACCGAGCAGCCCGGGAATGGCGGCCTCTTTGATCGCGATATATTTTGCATCCAGCTCCAGCAGGCTTATGCCGCCGGTCAGCAGAATGCTGATCACGCCCAACGCGGAAAAAAAGTTAACCTTGCCTGAGCGTTGCAGGTCGCGCAGGCCGTATCCAAGAGGAAATGCCAGGGCCACGACGATGGCCCACTTGGTGCCCAGCCAGTCATCGCCTGACAGTTTGGTAAGAATCAGGGTAGGGATGACGATGTTGAGCAGCAGGTTGCCCAGCAAGCTTTCTTTGTGGGGCTTGTCGGCAGTGTTTTCTGGGGATGCGGCGGGCTGCGCCGTATCTGAGTGGGTCTGGTTGCTATCAGTCATCTTCTGTTCCGGTGATAATGCCCGCTGGCTGACGGTACAGCTGTCAGTGGCGAAGTAACTTTCCCCCGTGTGGGGCCTTATCCCTGAAACCGGTAAACCGGTTGAAGTGGCAGGCCTGTCAGTAGGGCGTCTGTGGCGCGCCACGGTGACGGCTGCATCGGCGGTTTAACCTGCGAGTTACTGTGACAGTAACGGGGCTAAACAGTTCCGTTTGGCGTCAATTTCGCAGCGCCTCTCAGGCCGGCCCAACGCCACACACCATTGCCACACAAGTTAACACGAGTTATGGACTCTGATATGTACACTGCCCGATCCGTCGTGACCAACGAGGCGCTATCTGGCCAAATCGATCTGCACTGCCACAGCACTGCGTCGGACGGTATTTTAAGTCCTGCAGCGCTGGTGTCGAGGGCGAAATCCGCTGGCGTGACGCTGTTAGCGCTGACCGATCACGACACCGTGGCCGGGATCGATGAGGCGTCAGCCGCTGGCGCCGCGGAAGGTGTCGCGCTGATGCCCGGTATCGAGTTTACCGCGCGCTGGGGGCGACGGGTGGTTCATATTGTCGGGCTGAATATCGACTGTACGTCCGGGGTTCTGCAGGAAGCGATTTCGGCACGCGCCAAGCTGCGGCGGCAGAGGGCCCTGGAAATCGCGGAGCGCCTGGAAAAGCGCGGCTTCAAGGGCGCATTTGCAGGCGCCCGCGCGCTCGCCGGCGGGGATGAGATCGGTCGTCCGCACTTCGCTCGCTGGATGGTGGCCGAGGGGCATGTGGCGGACACCGCCAAAGCATTCAAGCGGTATCTGGGCACCGGCAAGATCGGTGACGTACTGGTTCCCTGGCCAGATCTGAGGGAAACGGTGGCGGCGATTCACGGCGCGAGCGGCGCCGCGGTACTTGCCCACCCGCTGAAGTACGGTTTGACCCGCACCCGCCTGCTGGCGCTCCTGAAGGACTTTCACGCTGCCGGCGGTGATGCCGCGGAGGTGGTGTGCGGCCAGCAAAACCCGGTTCAGACCCGGGAGATCCAGGCATTGATGGCCGAGGTTGATGACCGGGCTGCTCAGGGTGGCCGGTCTTTGCTTGCCTCTCTGGGTAGCGATTTCCATCAGCCCGATCAGCCCTGGCGGGCACTGGGCAGTGTGCATTTGCCGGGCAGTGTCGAGCCCGTATGGGCGCTGTGGCGCAGCTAACAGGTGTCACGCGCGGTGCCGCTCTGCCGGTGCTTGCCGCGGGGGAGGCTGCTCGTCCGAGGTGTTTGTGGCAAACTGGCGCCAATAAACAATTGTTGCGCAGCTGTTGCTCTGCGCTTTGAGAACCAGGGGGTAGGTAGTGGCGCAATTCTTCCAGATTCATCCGGAAAATCCGCAAGCGCGTCTGATCAGTCAGGCGGCCGATATTGTCGCGTCTGGCGGAGTAATCGTATTTCCCACGGATTCTGCTTACGCGATCGGCTGCCGTCTGGGTGAAAAAATGGCGGTGGAGCGCATTCGCGCCCTGCGCCAGTTGGACAAGAATCATAACTTTACCCTGATGTGCCGGGACCTGTCTGAACTGGCCAGTTACGCCAAGGTGGACAACCAGATGTTCCGCCTGCTCAAGAACCACACCCCGGGGCCTTACACCTTTATCATGCCGGCCACTTCCGAAGTGCCGCGTCGCCTGGTCCAGGCCAAGCGCAAGACCATTGGCCTGCGGGTGCCGGACAACCCCATCGTGCAGGGATTGATCAGCACACTTGGTGAGCCCCTGATGAGCTGCAGTCTGATCATGCCCGGGGAGGAACAGCCGCTCACCGACCCTTACGACATCCGCGATACCCTGGAACATCAGGTTGAGCTGGTCATCGACGGCGGATTCTGTGGCCTCGAAGCGACCACCGTGGTGGACCTCACCGGTGACGAGCCGGTACTGGTGCGTCAGGGATGTGGTGCAATTGATGAAATTCTCGGCTGACGCTGATGTATAATCGCGCGTTTGGCGTGGGCTCCGGCGCGCGCTGCCCCTTAGATGTCCGGTGATTGTGTGTCCAGTGAAGAATTAGATGAAGTCGTTGCGGCCGATTCCGTCGAGGCTGAGACAGTGCCTGTGGCCGAGGAGGCGCCTGCGGCCAGCGAGCTCAGCGGTGCGTCCGCGACCGCAGAGACAGCGGGTGCGGCAAGCACTTCCGAGGCAGAGGACGAGCCCGGGTCTTCCGGTGAGCAGGACACCTCCGCGAGCCCACGACAGGGCGAAATGCCGTTCGCCATGGTAGAGGGCAAGGCATTCACAGACCTGCCCAGTGACCTGTATATCCCGCCAGATGCTCTGGAAGTGATCCTCGAGGCCTTTGAAGGTCCGCTCGACCTGCTTTTGTACCTGATCCGCCGGCAAAACCTGGACATCCTCGAGATCAATGTGGCGGACATCACGCGCCAGTACATGGCCTACGTGGATATGATGACCTCCATACGCTTTGAGCTGGCCGCCGAGTATCTGGTGATGGCCGCCATGCTGGCTGAAATCAAATCCCGCATGCTGCTGCCGCGCCCGCCGGAAGCGGAGGAAGAAGAGGGTGAGGATCCACGCGCTGCACTGATTCGGCGCCTGCAGGAATACGAGCGTTTCAAGACGGCAGCGGAAGATATGGATGAACTGCCCCGGGTGGGCCGTGATATCCATCAGGCCAGTGCCAGCGGCCCGGATCGCAAGTTGACCCGGCCGGAGCCAGAGGTGGACCTGAAAGAAGTGCTGGTCGCCCTGGCAGACGTTCTGCGTCGCGCAGACATGTTTGAAAGCCACCAGGTAGAGAAAGAAAAGCTCTCTACCCGTGAGCGCATGACGCAGGTGTTGGACAAGATTAAGCACCGCCAGTTTGTGCCATTTGTCAGCCTGTTTCGAGCGGAAGAAGGCCGCCTCGGGGTCGTGGTGACCTTTCTGGCGGTAATGGAGCTGGTGAAGGAATCTCTGCTGGAGCTGGTACAGAATGACGCCTTTGGGCCCATCCACGTACGCGCTCGCGGCGAAGTGTCGGAAGCCCCGGATGAAGAGGTGCCCGGCGATGAGGATTCCGGTGAGGCCGATACTTTCTACAGCGATGAAAGCGTAGAAAACGCGATCGTTGACGATGCTGAGGGCGCACCGCAAGCGGAAGCGCCTCAGCCCAATGGTGAACTCGCGTTTGATACCGAGACCGAACAAGAAACCAGTATTGAATCACCAGTGCGCACAGCGCCGGGGTTTAGTGAAGAGTGAGTGAATCCAACAACATGAGTATCGCCCCGGAATTACTGCGCCGGATCGTCGAGGGCGCCCTGCTGGCCGCAGCGCAGCCGCTGTCGGAAGACAAGCTTCTGTCCCTGATCGACGAAGGGGAGCGCCCGGAGAAAGCCGAGCTGAAGCAGGCTCTGGAAGACATCGCGGAAAATTGTGCCGAGCGCGGCTTTGAATTGACACAGGTCGCCAGTGGCTGGCGTTTTCAGGTGCCGAAAGATCTGGCCCCCTGGGTAAACAAACTGTGGGAAGAAAAACCGCAGAAATATTCCCGTGCGACCCTGGAAACTCTCGCGATCATTGCTTATCGGCAGCCCATCACCCGTGGTGATATCGAAGAGATCCGCGGTGTGGCGGTGAGTTCGCATATTGTCAAAAGCCTGTCTGAGCGCGGCTGGATCAAGGTTGTCGGGCAGCGTGACGTGCCGGGCAAGCCGTCACTTTACGCCACTACCCGTGAGTTCCTCGACTACTTCAATCTGAAGAGCCTCGATGACCTGCCGACGCTGGCGGAAATCCGGGATATCGAAAGCCTCAATGCCGTCCTGGACCTTGGCGATGGTGCACCGGCACCAGCGGAGGGCGATGCGACCGTAGACAGTGAAGGGGAGGAGGGCGAGCCTGCTGCCAGTTCAGCGGAAGAGCAGGCTGCCGATGGTGAGGAAGCCGAACCAGCGCCCGAAGGTCTCTCGGTCGACAGTGGCGAAGCTTCAGCCCTCGAAGTGACGGAGGAAGGCGACATGTCGCCAGCGGACGATGAAGTTTCAGACGCGCCGGCACAACCACAAATAGAAACCGCAGACAGCGACAGCGACGAGGACTACCCTGAAGAGGCGTCTCTAGCACAAGATGGCGACCCGACAGCGGAAGCTGAAGAGGAAGACGTCGCCAAGTACGATGATCCTAGCGACGAACAGGATGAAGATGAACAGCAATCCCCGGAAAATCTCCACTCATGAGTGATGAAGCAGCGCCACTGGGCGAAAAACTGCAAAAAGTATTGGCCCGAGCCGGCCTTGGATCGCGCCGGGAAATGGAGCGCGCCATCGAAGCTGGCCGAGTCACCGTCAATGGCGAAGTGGCCGGGCTGGGTGAGCGGGTCAGCGAAGACGACCAGATTGAGTTTGACGGCAAACGTATTGCCGGTGGTGACGAAAACCGCGTACGCGTGATTCTTTACAACAAGCCCACCGGCGAGATCTGCTCCCGCCACGACCCGGAAGGCCGTCCCACGGTTTACGACCGCTTGCCGCGCCTTAAGACCGGGCGCTGGATTTCTGTCGGGCGACTGGATTTCAATACCAGCGGGCTGCTGTTGTTTACCAACAGTGGCGAGCTGGCAAACAAACTGATGCACCCGTCGTCGGTGATCGATCGGGAATACCTGGTGCGGATTCAGGGGCAGGTGGACGACGACATGAAGAAGCGCCTGACCAAAGGTGTTTCGCTGGATGACGGCGATGCCCGTTTTACCGATATTGTGGAAAGCGGCGGTGAGGGTACCAATCGCTGGTTTTACTGTGTGGTTATGGAGGGACGCAACCGGGAAGTACGACGGTTGTGGGAATCCCAAGGCGTGCGTGTCAGCCGTCTGAAGCGGGTGCGCTACGGCAGTGTATTTATCCCGTCCCACGTGCGCGTCGGGCAGTGGATTGAAATGGAACCCAAAGAGATCGACGACCTGTGTATTACCGCGGGACTGCCCAAGCTGGGGCAGCGCGCGCTTACTCAGTCGGAGAAAGAAATCCTGCAGCGCCAGCGCCGCA
This sequence comes from Microbulbifer sp. ABE4_465, assembly GCF_056160765.1. Classification (NCBI taxonomy): domain Bacteria; kingdom Pseudomonadati; phylum Pseudomonadota; class Gammaproteobacteria; order Cellvibrionales; family Microbulbiferaceae; genus Microbulbifer; species Microbulbifer sp. ABE4_465. The sequence goes on along the minus strand of NZ_JBSWXV010000005.1, from coordinate 149,527 downwards.
AGCTTCGTAAGTCACCGGTGCCCTCGGGTGGCCGCGCACCAAAGCGCAATAGCCACTGAGTTTGCGCACGGGTTGAGCACAAAAAAAGGCAGTGTGATCGCTGCCTTTTTTGTGCCCCGGCGACGGTGTCGCCGATGTGGTTCAGGGCTGTTCATCCTGCTCGAAATCTTCAATCGCATCACCGTCGGAATCCGGCACTTCAATATCATCGCCTTCGATGATCTCGTTTTCCATACCCGGGTCTGTCACTTCCGGTTCGATATTGCCGCCCTCGGAAGGGACCGCTTCATCCGCTGAGACCGGGGGAGTACCGGCGCCGGCTTCGGACTCCACCAGGGTTTTCAGCTTCTGCAGTCCATCTTCGTAGGACTTGCCAACCATGCGCGACACCATCAGGCCCATCCAACGTGCGATGGGGCTGCCGCCCATTTCCGACTCAAATGACCAGGTTACGTTGGTGCCGCTACTCTGTGGCTGCAGGGTAAATTCAGCCTTGGCCTGCCCCTGGGTGCCGAAGTCCAGGTCAGTGGCAACACGTGAGTAGGGTTCGCTGGCGGTAATGGTCTGAGAGCCGCTGCCCACACTGGGGTTGTCGCTTGTCCATTTCATGATGGCGCCGTTGCCCTCGGTAAAACCCTCGTAGGTGTATTCGGTATTCGGGTCGATCTGGTACCAGGGGGACCACTTGTTGAAGTTGCGGAAATTGTTCAGATAGGGGAAGACCACCTCCGGTGGTTCGGCGATGTAGACACTGCGCTCAGTGGTGGCGACACGCGGAAACAGAAAGCCGGCCAGTACCAGCAGGGCGAGAAAAAGCAGTATGTACAGTATCCAGCGCATCGCGGACCCCCTAGAGGAAAGTGTGAGAAAGGGACTCTGGCAGGGGGAGGGAACTGCACGATCACCGGCCTGCAAAGCCTGCAGGAAAGTGTACTGGGAGAATTTCAGCTTCGCCAGCGGATGGATACGGGAATGAGATCCTTATCCATCCGCTGTCTGACGACTAAAAGTTGTTGTCCAGGACCGGCAGGGTGATACGCACGGCAAGGCCGGCACCGGGGGCATTGAAGGCCTCGATCTGCCCCCGGTGCTGGGCAACGGTGCGCTGGGCAATGGCCAGGCCAAGCCCGAAACCACCGCTTTCGCGGCTGCGTGCTTCGTCGGTGCGGTAGAAGGCGCGGAAAATGGCCTGCAGCTCGGACTCCGGCACACCGCGCCCGGAATCGATCACCTGAATCTGGCAGCCCTCCTCATTGGGCGAGCCAGCCTGCTCTGCAGGTGGGGGAACTGAATCCACGGTCACCGTAACGCGGCCGCCCTCGGGGCTGTATTTGATCGCGTTGCGCAAAATATTCTCCAGTGCCGCCGTGAGGGAGCTGCCGCGGGTGGCCACCAGTAACTCGCTGCCTTCGCCGCGCAGGCATATTGAGACCTGCTTGCCACGGGCTTCGTCTTTCAGTTCATCGCTCAGCGCCTGAAGCAGGCCGTTGATTTCCACCACGTCGTCCAGTGGCCGCTCAGCGTCTCCGCTGACCGGGAGGGACAGAATATCGGCAATGATGTCTTCCAGGTAATCCGCCGCCTTGCCGATCTTGTCGAGCTCGGGGTCCAACGCCTCGATCTGCTTCTGGCGGGCGATACCCAGTGCCACCTGCAGGCGCGCGAGGGGGGAGCGCAACTCGTGGGACACATCCTTGATCAGTCGGCGCTGCTCCGACATCGACTCCTGAAGCTGTGCGGTCATAGAGTCGAAGTCTCCGGCCAGTTCCCCCAGCTCGCGCCCGTGGCCGCGCAGGGTGGGGGTTACCCGGTAACTGAGGTCCCCGGCCGCCACCCGGCGGGTGGCAATGCGCAAATTGTCCAGGGGCTTGCTCAGGTAGCGGGCCAGCAGATAGCACGCCAGGCCAGAGGCCAGGGTGACCAGTACCAGAATCGGCCAAAAGCTGCGCAGGATAAATCGCAGCAGTAGCTCTTCCTTACTCTTCCCGGCAATAAACACCACGCGCAGTGTCTCGCCACCGCGCTGGTGGACGAAAAAGCCCACACTGGGTTTTCTGTCCACCAGCCCACGCGCCTCGCGATTGCGGAAGTTGAGGCCGGTGAAAAATGGCGCCATGTCTCTGGGGATGGGGCGGTGAAGAATTTCCTGGCCGTCGCTGTCGATGGCGTAGACGCGCTTCTGTACATCCTTCGGCTGTTGTTCCAGCCAGTGTTGGAAATGATCGATGCCGTGGCGGCGGGTCATACGCAAGTTGTGCGTGATCTCGCGGAACAGCTCGGGCCCCTCCCAGCGATCTCTCTGTGCTGGATCGCCGAACTCGCGGATATGCGTGATGTAGACCGCCGCCAGTACCATGATGATCGCGGTGAGCCAGGCACCGAAGAAAATGCGTCCAAACAAGCTGCTCATCAGGTTAGCTCTGAGTGCGGGTCAGCATATAGCCAGCACCCCGGATATTGATGATCAATTCCCGGTGCGCGCCCTGCTCGGTGAGCTTCTTGCGAATGTTGCTCACGTGCACATCGATGGAGCGGTCGTAAGGCATCAGTTTGCGCCCCAGGGCCTGTTGCGTCAGTACTTCCTTGCTGACCACCTGGCCCGCGCTCTCTGCCAGAACCTTGAGTACGGAAAACTCTGCGCCGGTGAGGTTGACCGGCTGATCATTCCACTGGCACAGGTGTTCCCGCGGTAGCAGGCGCAGGGAGCCGTTGACCAGGTCATCGCTACTCGATTCTGACTCATTGCGCCCGCGGCGCAGAATGGCGCGCAGACGGGCCGCCAGTTCGCGCGGATTACACGGTTTGGGCAGGTAGTCGTCCGCACCCATTTCCAGTCCGACGATCCGGTCAACGGTATCGCCTTTCGCCGTCAGCATGACCACGGGTAGCGAGTGCCCGGGGTTGGCGGCGTCTTCGCGCAGCTTGCGCAAAACATCAAAACCGGTGTGTACCGGCAGCATGACGTCCAGTACCAGTGCGTCAAACGGCATGCTGCGGGCCAGTTCCAGGCCGCGGCCGCCGTCGTTCGCCACGGTTACCTCAAATCCTTCCCCTACCAGAAACTCTTCCAGTAATTCAGTCAGTTCGGTGTCGTCGTCTACCAGCAGAATATGACTCATGAATAAGTGCTCACATTTCCGGGTGGTGCAGGGTTGCTGCTCAGTGTTGGGGAATTATATGCGCAGTGTCGCGGAGAATCGGGAAATAGGATTGTGTGTTTTACCGTTCTTAACAAATGTTTACCGCCATTAGCCCCTATTTACAGTGCGCGAGCCTAGTATGCACATACCGACTCGGGAAACACGCAAACCGCCAAGCGGGTCCTTGAGAGACTACGTGAACGACAAAGTGGTTTGCCTTACAGCACAGCGTTATTTGAGGATTTCAATATGAAACAACTGACTATGAACAAATGGAAGGCACTCGCTGGCACCCTGATCCTGGGTAGCGCACTGACCACTTCCGGCCTGGTGATGGCCTTCCCCGACGGGGATCACGGCCCGCGCCATCACAAGGGAGAGCACCACCGCGGTGGTGACCACAAGGGGCGCATGTTTGAGCGCCTGGCGGAAGAACTCGATCTCACCGAAGGCCAGAAAGCGCAACTGAAAGCGGATCGCGAAGCTGGCAAAGAGGCGCGCAAGGCGGATCGCCAGGCGATGCGCGAGCTGCACAAGCAACTGCGCGAGGCCATTGACTCCGGTGCTGACCAGGCGACCCTCGACAGTCTGGGTGCGCAGCTGGGCAAGCTGGAAGTGGCGAAAATGCAGCGGATGCACCAGAAGCGCCAGCAGTTCGAGGCCATCCTGACCAATGAGCAGAAGGCCAAACTGGAAGAAATGAAAGCGGAGCGCAAGGCGCGCTTCGAGGAGCGAAAGGCGCGTCGCGCGGAAAAGCAGGCGGATTAAGCGCTAGCGACGCTCTCAGGTTCTTGTTTTAGCAGTCAGTCATACCCTTATGCTGTGAATGCAGCATCGGACTCGCCGGCGCCCACCCCAACAGCCGGTGGGGTCCATCCCCCTGATGCCCCTGTTCTGCAGGGGTTTTTTTCGTTTTGCCGGGCAATGTCCCGAGAAAGGCGACGCGCCTTGCTGAACCCGCCCATTGTTGGGAAAATGCCCGCCCCACGAATATCGCCCGGAATTCGCTTTCCGAGTCGCGCCGTTCGGGGCAGCAATTGGCAGTAGAGGATATACAGTGAGCAAGATCGGCCTGTTTTACGGTAGCGACGAGGGCAACACCGAGGGCGTCGCCCAGCGTATTGCCGCGCGTCTGGGGGAAGACCGGGTGGTAGTCCACGATATTGCCGATGTTACCCAGCTGGAAATAGCGGATTATGAACAACTGATTTTTGGTATCCCTACCTGGGACTTTGGGCAGATCCAGTCAGATTGGGAAGATTTCTGGGAAGATGTGCAGGAAATCGACTTTACCGGTAAGACTGTTGCTCTGTTTGGCCTGGGCGACCAGTTTGGATATGGGGACTATTTCCTCGATGCCATGGGAATGCTGCACGATGTGATCGTCGCCAATGGAGCGATCATCGTGGGTCACTGGTCTACCGCCGGCTACGAGTTTGAAGCCTCGAAAGCGGAAATAGCCGGGCAGAACCTGTTTGTGGGCCTGGCGATCGATGAGGATCAGCAGGAAGAAATGACCTGCGCGCGCCTGAACGAATGGTGCCAGCAGATCGCGGAAGAATTTGGCCTGGAAGGTGGTGCAGAAAGTATCGCTGTGATCGAGGATTGATAGCGTCATGACGCAAACGGACATGCACACGGCTTCCATGGCACTGCAGGATTTCTGGCCTTGGCTTGCGGATCACTGTAACTGTATCCTGCGCGCCGGTACCCCGGACTCCATACTCTACGACGACGATGATTTTCACTGGCGTTTCACCCAGGAGAACCCGCGCACACTGCTGGTTCAGCTGGTGCGGGGTAAACGCTTGATCGGAGAAGTATTTATCGAGCCGGATCTGGTGACATCCGTGCGTATGACGCCCGGCGATAAGGACGAGGTGATCTTCGATCTGATGGCCGAAGCGGATGGCGAAGAACAGGTGCTTTACTATTTTGTGATGGCTCACGGCTACGATGGCCACGATCAGACGGAGCCGGTAGCGCGGCACGGAAGGTTGCATTAACCCACCGGCCACGTTTCAATTTTTCCTATTTCTCCGCGGCGCCCACACCGATATGGGCGTCCAGAAAATCCAGTAACTGGGTGTACATCAAGCGCCGGTTCTCCTCGTTATAAAATCCGTGCCCCTCGTGCTTGACGATCAGGGACTGGGCCGGCTTGCCGCTTTTCTCCAGCTCTTCAAGCATCGCTTCCGCGTGGGCTACCGGCGCGCGCTCGTCTTCTTCACCGTGAATGATAAATAGCGGCAGGTCCAGCTTATCGGTGTGATACAGCGGAGAGTTTGCGCGCATAACCTCCGGGTTCTGTCCAATGGTTCCACCAAGATACGCGACACCGCGATCCCTTCGGCGAATATCTCCCTTCTTGTACAACAACTCCAGGTCGTAAACACCCACATAGCCCGCAGCGCACTGGTAAAGTGCCGGATAGCGGATAGGGTTCATGAGCGCAGAATAACCGCCGAAACTGGCTCCGTAGATACATACGCGATCTGCATCGGCGTGGCCTTGCTTCACTGCCCACTGTACGGCTTCGGCAATATCCCGCTGAATTGCGCCGCCCCACTCATTTTTTCCGGCATCCTGGAAGTGATCGCCAAACCCGGTAGAACCGCGGAAATTCACCTGAAGTACCAGATAGCCGTTTTGGGAAAGAATTTGTGCGTCGCGGGTGTACCCCCAAAAATCTCGCGCGTGCGGTCCGCCGTGGGGCATCACGACCATCGGCAGTTTGCCGGTTTCTTCACGGCCTGCCGGGAAGGTCAGGTAGGTACTGATTCGCAGCCCATCGGAAGCCTCGAAGGATTCCGCACGCATCGGGTTCAGGTTCATCGGATCCAGCCATTCTGCGGAAGAAAGCAGGAAGTCGACTTTTTTGGACTCCAGGTCGACGAGGAAGTAGTCCCCTGGCAGGCGGTCGCCGGATACCTGTAAAACCCCTTTCTTGCCATCGCGGGTAAAACTGGTGAAGTTGATATGGTAGCCCTCGAAGGCCTGTTTCAGTCCGCGATAGAAGGGTGCGAAGCCATCGCCCTCATCGAAAAACTGCGCGGTGGGGTAGTCCGGGTTCAGGTAGACACCCAGAGGAGTCTGGGTGTGAGGGTGCAGGATGATGTCACTGATATCCGCGATTTCGTGTTGCAGCACCTTTCCGAGAGTTTTGTTTTCTGCGTCCCAGGTGACCAGTGTTTCCGTAGCGTTGGGGGTATCCACCACCAGATAACTCAACTGGCGAGAGTGATCGAACCCAACCGGGTAGGCGTTGCGCAGCAACGGGTGGGTGATCTGTGACCAGCCATTGTCGGCCTTGGCGTAGAGTTCGTATTTGTTCTCGCGATTGGTTCCGTTGGCGAACAGCAGGTTACCCCTGCCATCCGTATACGCCCGCCCACCCACTTGCGGCAGACCGACGATCTCTTTACGCACCCCGGTGTAAATGTTGAGCCGGTATACATCGCCGTGGCTTTCAAAGTCCCGGGCCCAGGGGGAGGTGGATATAAGGATTTCGTTCTTGTCGTCTACCAGTGGGTCAATAATGGTGGCGTGGGCGTACGTTGCCTCGGCTTTTTTGATGCGACTGCCCAGTTGCTGCTCACCGGCGGCGTAGCCAAAAATATTTTTACCGCGACTACCGTCTGCATTGATGGCGAACAGCGAGCCATAGTTGACCGGGGCCTCAAGGGCTGCGCGCCGGCTCATAACCTCGGCAACAACCCGCTCGTTGTTTGCCCAGTAAAACTCTCCGACCTCTTCCTTGCCACGAAACCGCAGGGAACCGGTAATTTTCAGTGGGGAAAGGCTCATAAAGACCAGCACCCGCTCTCCCTCATAGCTGCGGGCGACAGCCATATGCGATCCCGTTGGGGAGATTTTTACCTGGTGAACTTCCGGGTGGCGGATCAGGTCTTCGAGGGGAACCGCGGCGGCTGAGACGAAAAAAGGGCTGACCATTGCGAGCAGGGCTATGGTCAAAGCAGAAACAAAACGCATGGTGACTCCGTGTACTTCTTCGATTCTTCCGGGCGGGGGGCCTGAGCATCGGTCAGTAGATCACCTTGCGTAAACGGCCGCCCGTTTCTGTTACTCGAGGATCGAAAATGATCGATCCTCGAGACACCAGTCTATTGGAAAACAGATTGGGCGACATCTATGTGATATGTATCACGCTTCGTTGCTGTGGTGCGAGACTAGGCTAGTAGGCCTTTCAATATCTCCCGGTACATATCCTTTACCAGGTCGAGGTCATCGGCCTTCACGCACTCATCCACTTTGTGAATGGTGGCGTTCACCGGGCCGAGTTCTACCACCTGTGCACCTGTCGGGGCGATAAAACGGCCATCGGAGGTGCCACCGGCGGTGGATAGCTCGGTTTCTCGCCCAGTCACTTTGCGAATGGCGGCCTGGGCGGACTCTACCAGCGGGCCTTCGGCGGTCAGGAAGGGTTGACCGCTCAGATTAAAGTTGGCTTCATAATTGAGGCTATGCTTGTCAAAAATGGCTCGGGCGCGGCTTTCCAGTTCCTCTGCGGTGGTTTCCGTTGAGAAGCGCCAGTTGCACACGACTTTCACGTCTCCAGGGATCACGTTGGTGGCACCGGTGCCGCCGTTGATATTGGATACCTGGAAACTGGTGGCGGGGAAGAAGTCGTTACCCTGATCCCATTCTTCCGCCGCCAGCTCGGCCAGTGCCGGTGCCAGTTTGTGCACGGGGTTTTCTGCAAGGTGCGGGTAGGCGACGTGGCCCTGGATTCCGAATACGGTAAGCTCCAGGCCGAGTGAGCCGCGGCGGCCATTCTTGATCACATCGCCGGCGAGGGTAGTACTGGACGGCTCGCCCACCAGACACCAGTCGATTTTTTCATTGCGCTCTTCCAGCCACTCGACGACTTTCACGGTACCGTGCTTTGCCGGGCCTTCCTCGTCGCTGGTAATCAGAAAGGCGATGCGGCCTTTGTGGTCCGGGTGTGCCGCGACAAATTCTTCACAGGCGACCACCATGGCGGCCAGTGAACCTTTCATATCGGCTGCACCGCGGCCATACAGCATGCCGTCGACCACTTGTGGTTCGAACGGAGGGTATTTCCAGTTTGCTTCCGGGCCGGTTGGCACTACGTCGGTGTGGCCGGCGAAGGCAAACAGTGGGCCTTCTTCGCCGCGTACGGACCAGAAGTTATCGGTATCGCCAAAACGCAGGTGCTCGGTTTTAAAGCCGATTTTTTCCAGGCGCTCGAGCATCAGGTCCATACAACCCGCGTCTTCAGGGGTTACGGATCTTTTGCTAATCAGGTCGCAGGTTAGTTTTACTGTCGGGGTCATGGGAGTTTCTACTGGCTCCGTGGTATTGGGAGCGCTGTTCCTATTTTGTGGCGGCCTGCCTGCCGGTGGCTGTTCGCGAGACACGCCGTGAACCCATCCATGGGGGCTCTTCTGCGAGGTCCCTCTCGCAGAAGGTCTCGCGAACAGCCCCCGGCAGGCAGGCCTTCGCGTTGAAACGCATATAATTGAACAGGTTCAACTGGTTGCCCGGTTTTTCAGTGCGAAGTGCTGAACTTCGACTGAAGGCAATGCGCCTGGTGGAACATTTCGGAACCGTCGGTGCCAGGGATGGCACCGCCGGAGCGTACAGGGATGTATCTACAGCGATTCCGAAATGTTCCACCAGGTGTTTTGCCGCCACAGTGCGGAAACCAAATGGACCCGGTAGCGACGAAAAAATCAGTTGCTGTGGAGTTCAGCGTTCAACTCGACGGCACTTTTGTTGGTCAAACACTCAACTGCACCAGTGGTAGAGTTGCGACGGAATAGCAGGTCGGATTTGCCAGCGAGGTCGCGAGCTTTAACAGATTCGGCAACTTCGCCTTTGTCGTCCAGCAGGGCGACTTTGGTGCCGGAGGTAATGTACAGGCCAGACTCAACAGTGCAGCGGTCGCCCAGGGGAATACCGGTGCCCGCGTTGGCACCCAGCAGGCAGCCTTCGCCCAGGGAAATGACGATATTACCACCGCCAGACAGAGTACCCATGGTGGAGCTGCCGCCGCCCAGATCGGAACCAGCGCCCACGAATACACCGGCAGAAATGCGGCCTTCGATCATGCCCGGGCCTTCGGTGCCGGCATTAAAGTTTACGAAACCTTCGTGCATGATGGTGGTGCCTTCACCCAGGTAAGCACCCAGACGCACGCGGGCAGTGTGGGCGATACGCACACCTGTCGGCACAACGTAGTTGGTCATTTTCGGGAACTTGTCCACGCAGGAAACTTCCAGCAGCTCGCCCTTGAGGCGTGCTTCCAGCTGACGCTGGGGCAGTTCTGCCAGATCGATGGCGCCCTGGTTGGTCCAGGCTACGTTGGCCAGCTGGCCGAAGATACCGTCCAGCTTGGTGCCGTGAGGTTTTACCAGACGGTGGGACAGCAGGTGCAGCTTCAGGTAGGCCTCCGGCACAGACTGCGGCGCGTCATCGCTGTGCAGCACTACCGCCACCAGCGGACGCTGGCTGTTGGCGAACTGGCGCAGGATGGCTGCCTGTTCTTCGGCACCGGCGCTGGCCAGTTGATCTGCCAGCGGTTGCAGTTGTGCTTCTTCCAGAGCAACGGCTACGTTGCCGCCATTGATATCGAGAGTGCCGGTCACGGCCTTGGCGATTTCTTCGCTCGGGTTCAGTAGCGGTTGCGGGAAGTACACTTCCAGCCACTCGCCCTTGCTGTTGCAGGTGCCGACGCCGAAGCCAATGCTGTACAGGTTGCTCATGATGGTTTCCTTTTCGTGAGTCTGAATTTGTTAATGTGTTGCTGTCGGGGTTAGCTGCCGGGGATTACTTGACGAAGCTGGCGTAGCTGTCGGCCTTGAAGCCGAACAGGGTGTCGCCGCCCTTGGTCATCACCGGGCGCTTAATAAGTGTTGGGGTCTCAAGGGCCAGGGCTTTTGCGCTGCCATTGTCCATGCCGTTTTTTTGCGCCTCATCCAGGGCACGCCAGCTGGTGGAGCGGCGGTTCAGTACCTGCTCCCAGCCAAATTCTTCCAGCCACTGGGTTAGCGGCACGCTGCCCATACCGTCTTCGCGGAAATCGTGGAAGGTGTATTCCACACCATTTTGTTCTAGCCACTTGCGGGCCTTTTTTACGGTGTCGCAGTTCTTGATGCCGTACAGGGTAATCATTGGTTTTCCAGTTTCTGTCGTTCTGTCAGGCCTGAAGTTCTGGATTCAGGCTTTTTTTGTTTTCTTCGGATGTTTGCGCGCCGGGTAACAGGTGGTGCAGATTTCGCATACGGTGCCGTCGCAGCCGCGGGCGGAGCAGTATTCGCGGCCGTAGAAAATAATCTGCAGATGTAGTTTGTTCCATTTCTCCCGCGGGAAAACCCGCTTCAGATCCTTCTCCGTCTGCGCCACATTTTTACCTGAGGTAAGACCCCAGCGCTGGGCCAGGCGGTGGATGTGCGTATCCACCGGAAAGGCCGGGTGGCCGAAGGACTGGGCCATCACTACGCTTGCGGTTTTGTGGCCCACTCCCGGCAGGGTTTCCAGAGCGGCCATGTTTTCCGGCACCTGGCCGTGGTATTCGTTGACCAGAATCTCGGAGAGTTTCTGAATTGCCTTGGACTTCTGCGGTGACAATCCGCAGGGACGGATCACTTCGCGAATTTTCTCTACCGGCACCCTGGCCATGTCGTAGGGATTGTCCGCGAGCTCCCATAGTGCCGGGGTGATCTGGTTTACCCGCTCATCGGTGCATTGCGCGGAAAGTAAAACCGCGACCAGCAGAGAGTAAGCATCGAAGTGGTCCAGGGGCACCGGGGTTTCCGGGTAGAGCTCTTCCAGTCTATGAAGGATGTAATCTACCCGTTCCTGCTTGAGCAGGTTTTTTTTCACTGCAAATTCTTCGGTCATTTTATTCGCCAGCAAGCAGGCTCCTACAACGGATTCTTTTCGCAGAAGCTGCGAATGCGCCTTGCTGCTTCGATACATTCTTCCAGGGTGGCGACCAGGGCCATGCGCACATATTCCGCGCCGGGATTTACTCCGTTGGCCTCGCGGGCCAGGTAGGCGCCGGGCAGTACAGTGATGTGCTGCTGGCGGAACAACTCGCGGGCGAAGGATTCACCGTCGCCGACCCTCGGCCACAGGTAGAAGCTCGCTTCCGGTTTTTGTACCTCGATACAGCCGTCGAGTATTTCCAGTACTGCATCGAACTTCTGGCGATACAGTTCGCGGTTCTCTTTCACGTGCTGTTCGTCCTGCCACGCGGCAATGGACGCATACTGGGTAGGTACCGGCATGGCGCAGCCGTGATAGGTGCGATACAGCAGGAATTTTTCCAGAACTTCACCGTCGCCGGCCACAAAGCCGGAGCGCAGGCCGGGCAGGTTGGAGCGCTTGGACAGGCTGTGAAATACCACGCAGCGGCGGTAGTCATCGCGCCCGAGTTCCGCGCAGGCTTGCAGCAGGCCCGCTGGGGGATTGGCCTCGTCGAAATAGAGTTCCGAGTAGCATTCGTCGGAGGCGATGATGAAGTCGTACCTGTCCGCCAGCGCGATCAGTTGTTTCAGATCGTCGGTACTCAGTAGCGCGCCGGTGGGGTTGCCCGGGGTGCAGAGGTACAGCAGGCTGCATTCCTGCCAGACACTCTCTGGCACCGCAGCAAAGTCGGGTTTGAAGCCGTTTTCCGCACTGCAGTTTACAAAGTGGGGCGAGGCACCGGCGAGAAACGCAGCGCCTTCATAGATCTGGTAGAAGGGGTTTGGCATCACCACCTTCGAGCCTGGCGTCACTACCGCCTGCGCGAAGGCGAACAGCGCTTCGCGGGTACCATTGACCGGAATCACTTCCGATTCTGCATTCAGTGCCGAAAGTTTGAACCGATTGCACAGCCAGTTGGCGATGGTCTCACGCAGCGCGTCCAGCCCTTTGGTGAGCGGGTAGGCGGCGAGTTTTTCCAGGTTGTCGATCAGTTCGTCGCGGACAAACGCCGGCGGCGTGTGTTTGGGTTCACCGATGGACAGCGCGATGTGCGGCAGTGCTGCGGGCGTTTCAATACCCTCTTTCAGTTTTGCCAGTTTGGCGAAAGGGTAGGGCTGCAGCTGTTGCAAATTCGGGTTCATATTATTGTCTGCTTGTAACGCGTTTTACGACTCTATTCAGGGGCGCTCACGACGGTTCACGGCTGCGGCGGCAAGGTGGCCTGGTGCGCGTCCAGTTCCTGGCAGATCGCCTGTTCCAACAGTTCGATCAGGCTGTCGTCGGTCAGCGGCTGATCGTCGCCGGCGGTAATATGGAAAATATCCTCGACCCGTTCCCCAAGCGTGGAAATCTTTGCGTTGTGCAGTCGCAGATCGTGGGTAATAAAAATCCGTGCGATGCGCGCAAGCAGGCCAGGGCGGTCCGCGCTGGTGATTTCCAGGGTGCTGTAGGTGTCGCCGGGCTCAGTGGAGATATGGGCCTGGCTCGGCAGATGGAACATTTTCAGGCGGCGCGGGGTGCGGCGCTTGATCACTTTTGAATAATCCTCCACCAGTTTCAGTTCTTTGTGGAGGGTATTGCGGATCTGCTCCAGGCGGTGGGGTTCGTCCAGCAGTGGCTGGCCACTCTCGTCCAGTACGTAAAAAGTATCCAGTGTGTAGCCACCGGCGGAGCTGTACAGCCGCGCGTCGTGAATGTTCAGGTTGAGCATGTCGAGGCCGGTAACCACCGCGGCAAACACGTTGGGTCTGTCCGGGGTGTATACAAATACTTCCGTAGCGCCGTCGTGTTCTCCGGGGCCCGAGTTGCGGGTTAATACCACAGAGTCGCTGTCTTCGTCCCGCGCCGGGTCTTTCTGCAGCTGATAGATGGCGGCGGTGTGCCAGGTGATGCTGTCGGTACTTTCGCGTACGAAATAGTCTTCACCCATTTCCGACCAGATATCTTCCACCGCATTGCTGGGGACTCCCATGGCGCGCAGCATATTGCGCGCCTGTGCCTGGGTTTCCACGTAGATTTCGTCGCGGTCGATGGGGTTTTCAAGGCCGCGCCGCAGGGCGCGCTGGGTGTACTGATACAGCTGGCGCATCAGGCTGGCACGCCAGCTGTTCCACAGGTCCGGGTTGGTGGCGTTAATGTCTGCCACCGTCAGTGCGTAGAGGTAGTCCAGGTGTTCACGGTCGCCCACTTCGGCGGCAAAGGCGTGGACCACTTCCGGATCGGTAATGTCCTGTTTCTGGGAGACGGCGCTCATCAGCAGGTGCTTTTCTACCAGCCAGCACACCAGGCGGCGGTCGCGAGCTGAGAGCCCGTGGCGACGACAGAACGCATCTGCATCGATCACGCCAAGTTTGGAGTGGTCACCGCCGCGGCCCTTGGCAATATCGTGATAGAGGCCAGCGATATACAGCAGCTCGGGCTTGCGCATGCGCGACAGGATTTCTGCGGCCAGCGGGAACTTCTCCCAGGCCTCGTCGCTGCGGAAGCCGCGCATATTGCGCACTACCTGCAGGGTGTGGGCATCCACGGTGTAAATATGGAATAGGTCGTGCTGCATCTGCCCGGTGACGCGACCAAACTCCGGCAGGTAGCGGCCGAGGATGCCGTAGCGGGTCATTCGGGTCAGCTGCGTGGACAGGCCACGCGGGCTGCGCAGCAGCTGCATAAACAGGCGCGCATTTGCCGGGTCCGCGCGGAACTGATCGTCGATCAGATGGCGGTGTTCGCGCATCAGGCGAATGGTGGAGGCGCGCACCCCGTGGATTTCCGGGTTGTTTGCCATCAGCACAAAGATTTCCAGCAGGGCGGGCGGGTACTCGATAAAGGTGCGTGTTACCGCTGCCTCGATGGTATTGCCGCGCAGTTGGAAGCGCTCGTTGATGGGGGTGACCGGCAGATGCTTGCCGCGCTGCAGGATCACTTCATCCAGGAACTGCAGCATCACATCGTTTAATTCCCGCAGCGCCATCACGATGCGGTAATAGGTGTGCATGAACTGCTCCACCGCCAGGTGGGTGTCGTTGTCCTTGTAGCCGAAGTCTCGCGCCAGTTCCCGCTGGTAGTCGAACAGCAGCCGTTCTTCAGGGCGGCCAGCCAGCAGGTGCAGGCCGTAGCGCACCCGCCACAGGAAGTCCTCGCCTGACTGCAGGATGGCGAACTCTTCCTCGGTGAAGAAACCCTTGCCCTGCAATTGTTTCAGTGTGCGCACATGAAAATAGCGCTTGGCCACCCAGTTGATGGTCTGGATATCCCGCAGGCCGCCGGGGGCGTTTTTAATATTGGGTTCAAGATTGTACTCGGCACCCTGCTGCTTGCTGTGGCGGGCTTCCTGCTCTTCGTACTTTGCGCTGAAGAACTGGTCTGCGGGCCATAGATTGTCGGGTGTCATGCGCTCGGTGAGGGTTTCACAGAGGGCCGGGTTGCCGACCACGGTGCGGCATTCCATCAGGTTGGTAGCAACCGTGATGTCTTCCGCCGCCATTTCCACACACTGGTCCACGGTGCGCACGGCGTGGCCAATATCCAGTTTCAGATCCCACAGGAAGGCGACCAGGCGCTCGATATTGTCGACGACGGTCTCGTCCGGCTTTTCGGTGGAGAGAATGAGCAGGTCTATATCGGAATTGGGATGCAGTTCGCCGCGGCCGTAGCCCCCGACGGCCAGCAGGCTGATGGTGCTCGGCCACTGGAACTGGTGCCAGGCGTAGTGCAGCAGGCAGTCCACAAACAGGGCGCGCTCGTAGACCAGCGTGCGAACATCTTCGCCCTCGCGGAAACGGCGTGCCATATGGGTATCTGCCGCGCCTACCGCATCCTTGAAAATTTCCAGAGTGGGGCGGGCACCCTCCGCCAGATCTCTCCGGAACCGGGACTGGTCGAAGAAAAACAGGGGCTTTTCGAAATGCGGTAACTGCGCAAGCTGCGTGGAATTCATAGATGCGGAACCCGGTTTACCCTGTCGGCCAGCGCGAGCGCTGAAATGTGTCTTGTTTTTGGTCGGGGTCAGAACGACTCTTCCTTGCGCGCGGTGAGAATCTCAACCCCGTCGCTGGTGACCGCCATAGTGTGCTCCCACTGCGCGGACAGGCGGCGATCGACAGTGACCGCAGTCCAGCCGTCACGCAGCACTCGGCTGCCGGGCTTACCGGCGTTGATCATCGGTTCGATGGTGAAGGTCATGCCTTCCTCCAGTACCTGGCCGGTGCCCGGCTTGCCATAGTGGAGGATCTGCGGGTCTTCGTGGAAGACGTCACCGATGCCGTGGCCGCAGAAGTCTTTGACCACGGAGTAGTAATTTTTTTCTGCGTGCTGCTGGATCACGTGGCCGATATCGCCAAGGGTGGTGCCGGGGCGCACGATCTCGATCGCCTTGTACAGGCATTCCTGGGTGATCTTGACCAGGCGTTCCGCATGGGCGGCGGGTTTGCCGACGAAGTACATTTTGGACGTATCGCCGTACCAGCCGTCCTTGATGACGGTGACGTCGATATTGATGATGTCGCCTTTCTTCAGCACCTTGGACTCGGAGGGGATGCCGTGGCAGATCACTTCGTTAACGGAGGTGCAGATGGATTTGGGAAAGCCGCGATAGCCCAGGCAGGCGGGGATGGCCTCCTGAACATTGACGATATAGTCATGACAGCGGCGGTCCAGTTCTTCCGTGGTGACACCGGGAACCACATGTTCGCCAATCATCTCCAGCACTTCGGCGGCCAAGCGGCCGGCGGTGCGCATTTTGGCGATCTGTTCTGGACTTTTTACAGCGTTGGTCATGAATCTTCCCGGGTATTCGTGGCTTTTGGCAGAAGTGCGCGTGTTTTGCACACTTTTAACGCAATTTTGGTGCAGTCAGGGCCCCGAGGTCAGACTGGGCCCGGAAACGGCGCGATATTGTAGCGGAATTACAGGGGCAGGGCATTAGGTGACCGGAATGTCAGCATTCGTGTCCGACCCAGAGCGATTCTGCAGAATCCGCTTTCGTGGCGCTGTTCACACTTCCAGCGCCCTGAGGAATATGGTATAAAGCGCGCCGCTTTGGGCAGTGCCCGAGGTGAAACTAAACAAAGGGTGGTGAATTTCACCGCACTTAACAAACGCCGCACATATACCGGCACATTCTCCTGGGTGTCTTTGTGGTTCCCCATCTGATGGTGAAACCCGAGGATTGGTGAATGGGGTATATGGAGGATCAAACCCGGGAAGCATTCGGCCTTTAAGTTACGGTCGGCTGCCTCCGTATTATTGTTATTGAGGTTTATTATGCCGCAAGTCAGCATGCGCGATATGCTGCAGGCTGGTGTCCACTTTGGTCACCAGACTCGCTACTGGAACCCGAAGATGGGTGAATACATCTTTGGTGCTCGCAACAAGATTCACATCATCAACCTGGAGCACACTGTTCCGGCCTTCAACGAAGCTCTGCAAGTCATCAAAGGCATGGCAGCGCAGAAGAAGAAGATCCTGTTTGTTGGTACCAAGCGCGCTGCGCAGAAGTCCATCAAAGAGCAGGCCGAACGTGCGGGTCAGCCCTACGTCAGCAACCGCTGGCTGGGTGGTATGCTCACCAACTACAAAACCATTCGTGCTTCCATCAAGCGTTACCGCGATCTCGAAGCCCAGTCTCAAGACGGTACCTTCGAAAAGCTGACCAAAAAAGAAGCCCTGATGCGTACCCGCACCATGGAGAAGCTTGAGCGCTCCATCGGTGGTATCAAAGACATGGGTGGTCTGCCGGACGTACTGTTCGTGATCGACGTGGAGCACGAGCGTATCGCTATCCAGGAAGCCAACAAGCTGGGTATCCCTGTGATCGGTATCGTTGATACCAACAGCAGCCCGGAAGGCGTTGACTACATCATCCCTGGTAACGATGACGCGATTCGTGCCATCAAGCTGTACACCACTGCGGTAGCCGACGCTGTACTGGCTGGCACTGCCGAAGCTGGTGGCGCTGCTGCTCAGAATGAGTACGTTGAAGCGCAGGACGATCAGCAAGCTGCGGACTCCTAATTCGGAGTACTAGCCGCAGGCTACTGGCGGTGTAACATTTTTGGGTTACGCTGCAGGGAAAAGGGGCCACTTATCCGGCCCCTTTTTTTCAAATCCAACAAAGAATTTGAATCTGAACCCGAGGATTGAATCATGGCGATTACCGCGTCAATGGTAAAAGAACTGCGCGAGCGCACCGGTCTGCCGATGATGGAGTGTAAAAAAGCACTGAACGAGGCAGATGGCGACATCGAGAAAGCGATTGAAGACCTGCGCAAGGCTTCCGGCCTGAAAGCGGCCAAGAAAGCTGGCCGTACCGCTGCTGACGGCGTTGTTGCTGCCAAAGTTGCCGAAGACGGCAGCTACGGTGTTCTGGTTGAGGTGAACTCCGAAACCGACTTCGTTGCCCGCGATGAAGGCTTCAAAGCTTTCGTTGGCAAGGTTGTCGACAAGGCATTTGCCGATCGTCAGGAAGATGTTGCTGCACTGATGGAAGGTGAGCTGGAAGAAGCGCGCGAAGCGCTGGTACAGAAAATCGGTGAGAACATCGGTGTTCGTCGCATTCAGCTGGTTGAAGCGCCGGTAGTGGGTGCCTATGTGCACTCCAACAGCCGTATCGCTGCCATCGTTGCCCTGAGTGGCGGTGATGTTGAAACCGCGCGCGACGTGGCCATGCACGTAACTGCGGTCAACCCGCAGGTGGTTAAGCCGGAAGATATGCCGGCTGACGTGCTGGAGAAGGAAAAAGACATCATCAAGGCGCAGCCGGATATGGAAGGCAAGCCTGCCGAAATCGTCGAGAAGATGATGGGCGGCCGCATCAAGAAGTTCCTGAAGGAAAACAGCCTGGTGGAACAGCCTTTCGTTAAGAACCCGGACGTGAGCATCGGCAAACTGGTGAAAGATGCCGGTGGCGACGTTGCTAGCTTCGTGCGTTTTGAGGTGGGTGAAGGTATCGAGAAAGAAGACGTTGACTTTGCAGCGGAAGTGGCCGCTCAGGTTAAAGCCAGCTCTTGATGTCTGAATCAGCCGGCGACCAAGCGGTCGCTGGCGCCAGCGGGGTGCACCCGGTGTGTTCATTTGAATACGTCCGGGGCGCCCCGCTGTTGTATCTGGACCACTAAGGGTTTCTGCTCGATATTTGAGCGAAATTGGTGGCGGGTGAGGCTATCCCGCACTTTGAACCAGGCCAGATCGGTATAGCCATAGGTAAAGCGCCGAATTTGTTGTAATGTTCGGCGGGCGCGACCCGGAACTGCGGTTGCGTCTCAACAGAGAATTTAGCCCGTAACAGTTGAGGAACAAGGGATGCCAGGTATTAAAGACCGCAAGTACAAGCGAATCCTGTTAAAGCTCAGCGGAGAAGAGCTGATGGGCGAACAGGGGTTTGGTATCAGCCCCAAAGTGCTCGACAAAATGGCCCTTGAGATCGGCCAGCTGGTGGGTATTGGTGTCCAGGTTGGTCTGGTGGTCGGTGGCGGCAATTTGTTCCGCGGTGCCGCGTTGAACGCTGCAGGCCTCGACCGGGTAACCGGCGACCACATGGGCATGCTGGCCACCGTGATGAACGCCCTGGCTCTGCGCGATGCCCTGGAGCGCTCCAATATATCTTCCCGCGTTATGTCGGCCATTCAGATGAGCGGTATCGTGGACCACTACGACCGCCGCGCCGC
This sequence comes from Microbulbifer sp. ABE4_465, assembly GCF_056160765.1. Lineage (NCBI taxonomy): Bacteria > Pseudomonadati > Pseudomonadota > Gammaproteobacteria > Cellvibrionales > Microbulbiferaceae > Microbulbifer > Microbulbifer sp. ABE4_465. The sequence goes on along the minus strand of NZ_JBSWXV010000005.1, from coordinate 130,770 downwards.
CATCCGTTACCTGGAGCGTGGCGAAGTGCTGATTTTTGCCGCCGGCACAGGTAACCCCTTCTTTACCACCGATTCCGCTGCCTGTCTGCGCGGTATCGAGATTGAGGCGGAAATGGTGCTCAAAGCCACCAAGGTGGACGGCGTCTACTCGGCGGACCCGAAACTGGTGCCCGACGCCACCCGCTACGACCAACTTACTTACGACGAGGTTCTGGACAAGAAACTCGGGGTAATGGATCTAACCGCAATCTGCCTCTGCCGCGAACACAATATGCCTGTGCGGGTGTTCCGCATGGATAAGACCGGCGCACTGCTCAATATTGTTGTGGGTGGTGAAGAGGGCACACTGATCGAAGAGGAAGTGAATCGTGATTAACGATATCAAGAAACAGGCCGAAACGCGCATGGGTAAAGCCATCGATGCGCTGGGTACCAACTTCAATAAAATTCGTACCGGCCGCGCCCATCCGAGCATTCTGGACGGTATCCAGGTGTCCTATTACGGCTCCGACACGCCGCTGTCTCAGGTGGCCAACGTGACCGTAGAAGATGCGCGTACCTTGTCTGTTACTCCCTGGGAAAAGAACCTGGTGCCGGAAATCGAAAAGGCCATTATGAAGTCCGATCTGGGCCTCAACCCCAGCACCGCCGGTGCGGTAATCCGTATCCCGATGCCGATGCTGACCGAGGAAACCCGTAAGAACTTTATCAAGCAGGCCAAAGGCGAAGCGGAAAGCGCGCGGGTCTCCATCCGCAACAATCGTCGCGATGCCCTGGCCGAAGTGAAGGCGCTGGTTAAGGATAAGGAAATCTCCGAGGACGACGAGCGTCGTGCAGCGGACGAGATCCAGAAACTGACCGATAAATATATTGCCGAGGTGGAAAAGGCACTGGCGGCAAAAGAAAAAGACCTGATGGAAATCTGATGTCTTCTGGCGGTACTGGTGTGACAGCACTCAAGCAGGCGGGACCGCGACATGTTGCCATCATCATGGATGGGAATGGCCGCTGGGCTGCGCGTCGCGGGCTGTCACCGTCCGCCGGGCACAAGGCGGGCGTTGAGCGGATCCGCGATCTGATCGAAGCGTGTAAAGAGCGCCAGATCGAGGTGCTTACCCTGTTCGCATTTTCCAGTGAGAACTGGCAGCGTCCGCCCAAGGAGGTAGAGCTGCTGATGACCCTGTTCCACTCCTATCTGCGCCGGGAGGCCCGGCGTATGCAGGAGCAAGGTGTGCAATTGCGTGTGATTGGGCGGCGCGACCGCTTTTCACCGAGGGTGCAGCGGGCGATTGTGGAAGCGGAATCCATCACCTGCGATGGCCAAAATGGCACTCTGGTGATCGCTGCCGATTACGGTGGCCAGTGGGATATCGCCCAGGCCGCGCGTACGCTGGCTGAAGAGGTCGCTAGCGGTCAACGCTCTGCCGATTCCATCGACGAGGAATCTTTGGGCGCGCACATCCAGCTGGCGGACCTGCCGCCGGTGGATCTGCTGATTCGCTCCAGTGGGGAGCAGCGAATCAGTAATTTCGTGCTTTGGCAGGCGGCGTACAGCGAGTTCTATTTCACCGATACGCTGTGGCCGGATTTCGACGTGCCAGCGCTGGATCTTGCGCTGGAGGCATTTCGACTGCGGGACCGTCGTTACGGTGGGCGCGGCGAGGATGGCCTGGGGGCTCAAGCCTGACAGAACCGGATCTGCCAGGCTGACGAGCACGGATTACCGATTGATAATAGTTAAAGGTTTTTAAGGGTTTAACGGTGCTAAAACAAAGAATAATTACCGCGCTGGTGTTGGTTGCTCTTTTCCTGGGGTTGCTGTTTTTTGTGCCCCTGCAATGGTTCTCCATTGTGATCGCCGGGGTCATTCTGCTGGGTGGCTGGGAATGGGCCAACCTCTCCAATCTGAACCGTGCCCTGCGCTTTGTTTTTCTCGCCGCACTGGGTTGTGCATTGATCGCCACGGCCCACTATGTTTTCAGTTTTGATTTCTCAACCCCCGATACCGATCGCGCACGTCAGATACTGGCGGTTGCCTGCGGTTGGTGGGCGCTGGCCTTTCTATGGGTGCAGGGGTACCCCGCCAGTGCCATGTTGTGGGGGAATCGGTGGGCGCGCGGGTTGATCGGTCTGGTGGTTCTGGTTCCAGCGTGGTTGTCCGTCGTTATTCTGCAGGGGCAGGATCACGGTGCCTGGCTGGTGCTGTTTGTGGTTGCGGTGGTCGTGGCTGCCGACGTGGGTGCCTACTTTGTGGGGCGCAAGTTCGGCAAACACAAGCTGGCGCGGGAAGTGAGCCCCGGAAAATCCTGGGAGGGCTTTTTCGGCGGTCTCGCAGCCTGTCTGGTTCTGGCGCTGGGCGTGTCCGTGGCGTTTGATCTGCCCACCAAAAATACGGTGCTTTTCACTATCGGCGTGCTGGTGACCGCACTGGCATCCGTGATTGGTGATCTTGTGGAAAGTATGTTCAAGCGCCATCGGGGGATCAAGGACAGCAGCCGAATCCTGCCGGGACACGGCGGTATTCTGGATCGCCTGGATAGTCTTACTGCAGCGCTGCCCGTGTTTACCATGGCGGCGCTTGCCAGCGAACTGCCCAAATATCTGTAATCTTCGATAGTTGATTTGGGCGCAGAGGTATTTCGAATTCATGCAAACCACGACCCCACAACCTGTCTGTGTGCTCGGGTCCACCGGTTCCATCGGGGTGAGTACGCTGGATGTGCTTGCCCGTCACCCTCAGGATTATTCTGTTTTTGCCCTGACTGCGCGCGACCGCGTGGCCGAGCTGGCACAGCAGTGCCGCCGGTTTAATCCACGCTATGCCGTAGTATTGGACGAGGGGAAAGCGCTGCGACTTCGTGGCGAGTTCGCTGAAGAAGGGCTCTCCACGCAAGTGCTGAGTGGTGTGGAAGGTTTATGCCAGGTGGCATCTGACCCACAGGTGGCCATAGTTATGGCTGCGATTGTAGGCGGGGCCGGATTGCAGCCGACACTGGCGGCCGTGCAGGCAGGGAAAAAGGTGCTGCTGGCGAATAAAGAGTCGCTGGTGATGGCCGGGCCGCTGTTTATGTCGGCTCTGGCGGAAAGTGACGCCTCACTGTTGCCGATCGATAGCGAGCACAACGCGATTTTTCAGTGTCTGCCGTATCCGTGCGATAGCCTGGCAGATGCCGGTGTGGAGCGTATTTTGCTGACAGGCTCGGGCGGGCCTTTCCGCACCGCAGACCCTGAGAGTTTGCACCGGGTTACGCCAGATGAGGCCTGTAACCACCCCAACTGGTCCATGGGACGCAAAATTTCGGTGGATTCCGCCACCATGATGAACAAGGGGCTGGAATTCATTGAGGCCTGCTACCTTTTTCACGCGGAACCTGCCGATATTCAGGTGGTGGTACACCCGCAAAGCATCGTGCACTCCATGGTGCAATATCGGGATGGTTCCCTGTTGGCGCAGATGGGGGAACCCGATATGCGTACACCCATTGCACATGCCCTGGCGTTTCCCCAGCGTATTGACAGTGGTGTAGGTGCGCTGGATCTGATTTCTGCCGGACGCCTGGACTTTGAGGCGCCGGATGAGGCGCGATTCCCCTGCCTCCGTCTGGCGCGGGAAGCAATGGAGCAGGGTGGCAGCGCGCCAACCGTGCTCAACGCGGCGAATGAGGTGGCGGTGGAGGCGTTTCTCGAAGGGACGCTCCCGTTCACCGGAATCGCTGACTTGATCGAAAAGGTCATGAATTCTACCAAAATGGTTGAACTGACGGATCTGGGTACAGTCGAACTGGCTGATCGGGAAGCGCGTGCGCGAGCTCATGAGGTGCTGAGCGAGCTGTGCGGCGTCCACAGCGTCGACGGTGATAATACCAACGGGCAGCGGCCGCAAACGAGATCAATGTAAACTGACCCCATGTTAGATTTTCTACAGACTGCTGCCTGGGCGCTCGTTGCCCTTGGCGTACTGGTAAGCTTCCACGAGTTTGGCCACTTCATTGTGGCGCGCTGGTGTGGTGTCAAAGTGCTGCGTTTCTCCGTAGGCTTCGGCAAACGCCTGTTTTCCCGTTACGATCGCCATGGCACTGAATTTACCGTGTCGGCGATTCCACTGGGCGGTTACGTCAAGTTCCTCGACGAGCGTGAAGGTACCGTAGCGCCGGAGGATCTCGATCGGACTTTCAACCGCAAAAATGTCTGGCAGCGGATGGCGATCGCCGCCGCAGGTCCCGTGTTCAACTTCTTGCTGGCCATAGCGCTTTTCTGGGGCGTTTTTATGGGGGGGACTTCCGGCCCTGTACCCATAGTGGATCAGGTCGAGCCCCGCAGTATCGCAGCGTACGCAGGCCTGGAATCCGGCCAGGAAATCATTGCCATCGATGACCACCCCACACCCACCTGGCAGGCGCTCAACTGGCGCCTGGCGAATCGTCTCGGCGACACGGGGCATATTAAGTTTTCCGTGCGCTACCCCGATTCCACCCTCGAATATCACATGTATGCGGACATCGATCGATGGCTGGCAGGGCAGGAAGTGCCGGACCCGCTGGACGAGATCGGCGTCAAACTGTGGATTCCCAGCATCAGTATGCGCCTGGCGCAGGTAGTGGGCGGAAGCCCCGCAGAGAAAGGTGGCCTGCAAGAGGGCGATGAAATCATCGCTACCGATGGGCGCGATTACAGTGATTGGGATCAGTGGACCAGTTATATCAAGGCCCATCCGGAGCAGAGTGTGCAGGTTACCGTGCTGCGCGACGATAGTGAGCAGGTGGTTACCATAACGCCGGAGCTGGTGAGCCTCGATAGCGGTGAAAAAATTGGCCGTATCGGCGTGTTGCCGGTGGCTGCATCCTGGCCAGAGGACAAGGTGCGGCGCTATCACTATGGCGTGCTGGGCGCGTTCAATAAGGGGTTGGAAGAGACCTGGAGCAAGACGGTATTTACCCTGAACAGTTTGAAAAAACTGCTGTTTGGCGAGATCTCAACCCGTAACTTGAGTGGCCCTATCACCATTGCTAAAGTTGCCGGCACTTCGGCAGACGCAGGTTGGCAGTCATTCCTGTCTTTGCTGGCACTCCTGAGTATTAGTCTGGGAGTGTTGAATCTCTTGCCGATTCCCGTGCTCGACGGCGGCCATCTCCTCTACTACGGTATTGAAGCGATCAAAGGCTCCCCGGTGTCGGAAAAGGTGCAGATGATCGGCTTGCAGGTGGGGATGGCGATGGTTTTGGGGATCATGGCGCTGGCGTTGTATAACGATATTCTGCGTCTCTAATGAATTTTTGCCGGTGACCTCTGTCCTATTCTGTGTTCTTGGTGGGGCTTCCCATTTAGGGCGAAAGTAGGAGGGACGGGCGCCAGTTGATCTGATGATGCAATCGGATCATGCGAGAGGCGCGGCCTCTGATGTATCGGGCAATTTTGCCCTTATGGAATTGCGAATAAACACTCGGAATTAGTAGATGAAAGATTTCCTGAAGGCGGCGAGTCTCGGCCTTGCACTGCCCATTGCTGCTTACGCCCAGTCGTTTGTAGTCAACGATATTCGCGTTGAGGGGTTGCAACGTGTTTCCGCCGGTACTGTTTTTGCCGCTTTGCCTGTTCGGGTCGGTGACCAGATTGAGAGTGTCGAAATCCAGAGCGCTACTCGTGCGCTGTTTCGTACCGGTTACTTTCAGGATATTCAGATTGGACGCGAGAGCGGTGTGCTCGTCATCACCGTGCGCGAGCGCCCGGCCATTTCCAAAATTGAGATCACCGGCAACAAAGCCATCAAGACCGAAGACCTGCTCAAGGGCATGAACGACAACGGTCTGGCCGAAGGTCAAATCTTCAAGCGCGCGACCCTCGAAGGTCTGGCGCAGGAGCTGCAGCGTCAGTATGTGGCGCAGGGCCGCTATGGCGCCAGTGTTACCACCGAAGTGAAAGAGCTGCCACGCAACCAGGTGGAGCTGAAGGTGGTGGTGGATGAAGGCTCTGTTGCTGCCATCAAACATATCAATATCGTCGGCAACCAGGCGTTTTCCGATGACGAGCTAGGTGAGATCTTTGAGCTGCAGACCACTGGCTGGTTGTCCTGGCTCAATAGCGACGACAAATACAACCGTGAAAAGCTCACCGGCGACCTGGAGCGCCTAGAGTCCTACTATCTTGACCGCGGTTACCTGGAATTCAAAATTGATTCCACTCAGGTATCTTTGAGCCCGGATAAACAAAGTGTATTCATCACGGTGAATATCACTGAAGGTGATGTCTATTCTGTTTCCGAAGTTGAGCTTGCCGGCGATCCGGTGGTGTCCGAGGAAGAAATTCGCCGCCTGCTGCTGGTGCGTAAAGGGCAGACCTTCTCTCAGGTACTGATGACCACTACTTCCGACTACATTACCAAACGCCTGGGTAATGAGGGTTATACCTTTGCCGAGGTGAATGGAATTCCGGAAGCCAATGAAGATGATAAAACCGTAAAGGTCACCTTCTTTATTGATCCGGGTAAGCGCGCCTATGTACGTCGTATCAACTTCCGTGGCAATACTCGTACGTCTGACGACGTGTTGCGCCGTGAGATGCGCCAGATGGAATCCGCTTCCGCCTCTTCTGCCCGTATCGAGCAGTCCAAGGTTCGTCTTGAGCGCCTGGGGTATTTTAAGGAAGTGCAGGTGGAAACCACCGAGGTACCGGGCACGTCCGACCAGATCGATGTCGAATACACAGTAGAAGAGCAGCCTTCCGGTACCATCGGCGGTACTGTGGGTTACGCGCAGGGCAGCGGCCTGGTGCTCGGCGCTAATGTGCAGGAAAACAACTGGCTGGGTACCGGTAAATCTGTTGGTTTTGCGGTAAACACCTCGACCTATCAGACGGTACTTAACTTCTCCTATACCGACCCGTATTTCACGCCAGACGGTGTCAGTCGTGGTTTCAACGTGTTCTATCAGGAACGCGATTACTCTGAGATCAACCTGTCCAGCTATAACACCACCACTTATGGTGCGGGTTTGAGCTTCGGTTACCCGATTTCTGAGATTTCTCGTATCGGCCTGAATATCGGCTTCAATCACCTGGAGTTGAGCACCCACAGCAGTTCCGTGCAGGAAATCAAAGACAGCCCTGTGCCGATCAATGGGGTAAACGGTGAGATCAATTCCGATGATGAGGCGGATATTCTCGAAGAGCTCGAGATGGCCGTCGAAGACGGCATTGCGCTGGATCTGAGTATGCCGGTGGATACCGGTCTTCTGAACACTAACCCGGATGGCTTCGTTGATCTGTATGGCGATGAGTTTGATTCCTGGTCCCTGACGACGTCCTACGCACGCTCAACACTGAATCGGGGTATTCTCGCAACCCGCGGTGCGTCCCAGCGCGCTTCCATAGAAATAGCGCTTCCTGGCGGAGACCTCGAGTATTACAAGTTTATTTATACCGGACAGTATTTCCGCCCGCTTACCAAAGACCTGACGCTGCGTCTGCGTACGCGATTGGGCTACGCCGAAGGCTACGGCGAAACCGATGAGCTGCCGTTCTTTGAAAATTTCTACGGTGGTGGTTTTGGTTCTGTGCGCGGCTTTGAGCGCAACACACTCGGGCCGCGTTCAACACCTGCCGTGAATTACCGAACAGCACCTTGTGCGGTTGATGCAGAGGGTGATGTAACCGAATTCTGTTATGTGCTGGACGACGCAACCGGTGAGCTGGAAACGACTCCGGTGAGCAATCGCCGTCCAGACCCTTTCGGCGGCAACATTCTTGTGGAGGGCAGTGCCGAAATCATTTTCCCGATTCCGTTCGTGAAGGATCAGCGCTCCATGCAGTCCGCGTTCTTTATCGACGCGGGTAATGTATTCAGTACCAACTGCGGTGTTTCTCAGCTCAACTGTTACGATATCGACGTTGACCATATCAATGTGTCTGCAGGTATCGGTCTGACCTGGATTACCGGCTTTGGTCCGCTCACCTTCAGCTTGTCCAAAGCTCTGCAAGAAAACGAAGACGACGAGATCGAAGTATTCCAGTTCTCATTGGGTAATAGCTTCTGACCACTGGAAATTGCCGCCGCAACTGTTTAGGGTTCACTCCTGAGCGGTAAGCGGTGGCCTTCCAGATGACTTCTCATTGAAAAGGGCCACTGTGGAAGTGGCCGCAAATTTACAGAAATACGGAGAATAAAAAGTGTTCAAATTTGTAAAAGTGAGTGCGATTCTGCTGGCTGGCCTGCTTTTTGCGGGAACCGCGAGCGCACAGTCAAAGGTAGCCGTGGTGAATATCCAGGCTGCGATCATGAGCACTGAGAAGGCGACCTCCAAGATCAATGCCCTGAAGACCAGCTCCGAGTACTCCCAGCTGCAAAACAGCGCCGAAAGTATTCGTGCAGAAGTTCAGAAAATGGCTGAAGACGCGCAAAAGAATGGCGTAACCTGGTCTGAAGAGAAGAAAGCCGAGCAGCAGCGCAAGATCAACTTCAAGCGTTCTGACTTCGAAACCACGGTGAAAAAGCTGCGTGCGATGGAAGGTCAGGCAGTGCAGGATCTGCAGAAAGACCTGCTGCCGAAAGCCAAAGCGGCTCTGGAGGAAGTGATCAAGGAGCAGAAGTTGGATCTGGTACTGGATGCCAGTGCTGCGGTTTACGCTGGCAAAACTGCCAATCTGACCGAAGAGCTGGTTAAGCGCCTCAACGCTGCCAAGTAACTTCGACAGTAAAGCAATGATGAAAAACGCTCAGCCAACGCTGGCGCAGTTGGCTGACGAACTGGGCGCGGAATTGCGCCTGGCGGCTGGGGCCAGCGGCGATCAGGTGCCGACTGGCCTCAATACATTACAGGATGCGGCGAAAAGTGAAGTCAGCTTTCTCGCCAGTGCCAACTACCGCCGTTTTCTCGCCACCACCAATGCCTGTGCAGTACTGGTTTCTGCCGACGATGTGGAGTCCTGTCCGGGCACTACATTGATTGTGCCCAACCCCTACCTGGCGTTTGCCCGGGCCACTGCGATTTATGATCGTACGCCTACCCCGGCGGCAGGAATTGATCCCTCAGCCATAATTCATGACAGCGCAGAGGTAGCTGCGGATGCCAGTATTGGCCCGGGCGTCGTGGTGGAAGCGCATGCGAGAATCGGTCAGGGTGCCGTTATTGGCCCTGGCAGCGTGGTCGGTGAGGGTAGTGAAATTGGCGCTCGCACGCGATTGTTTCCCAATGTGGTGGTTTATCACGGCTGCTCTATCGGCGCTGATTGCACCGTGCACAGTAATACGGTTATTGGTGCGGACGGTTTCGGTTTTGCGCCGGCTCAGGGGCAGTGGACCAAAATCCATCAATTAGGCGGTGTGGAAATTGCCGATGAAGTCGAGATAGGTTCCTGTACCTGTATTGACCGCGGTGCCCTCGGTAACACAGTAATCGGCCGCGGGGTGAAGATCGACAACATGGTGCAAATCGCGCACAATGTGCAGATTGGTGACTACTCAGCCATGGCTGCCTGCTCTGCGGTGGCCGGTAGTGCGGTTATCGGCAAGCATTGCACCATTGCAGGTGGGGCCGGGATCGTTGGCCATGTCACCATTGCAGATCGCAGCCACGTCACTGCGCGTACCCTGGTTACAAAATCCATTGAAGAGGCCGGCTCTTACTCCAGCGGCGTTCCTTTTATGGATAGTCGTAGCTGGCGTCGTAATGCCGTGCGCTACGGGCAGCTGGATCTGATGGCGCGTCGCCTGAAAGCGCTGGAAGTGGCACTCAAGCAGCAGGAGTAAGCGCCGAATTAAGCTATACCTGCTTCACCAGTTGTAGTTACAAGATTTAATCGTAGTTTCGGGGCGTACGGCGCCCCGAAGTGGTTTCTGGGGACAAATCGTCATGATGGACGTACAGGAAATTCGTCAATACCTTCCACACCGCTATCCTTTCCTCTTGGTGGACCGGGTTGTTGAGCTGGAAGAGGGGAAGTCGATCAAGGGCTATAAGAATATCTCGATCAATGAGGAGGTGTTCAACGGCCACTTTCCGGAAGTGCCGATCTTTCCGGGTGTAATGATCGTGGAAGCGCTGGCGCAGGTTTCGGGAATTCTCGGCTTCAAAACCCTTGGGCAAAAACCGGAAGATGGCTACCTGTACCTGTTTGCGGGTATCGACAATGTGCGCTTCAAGCGCCAGGTGGTGCCCGGTGATTGTCTGCAGCTGGAAGCGGAAGTGGTTTCCGAGCGCCGCGGCATCTGGAAATTCGCTGGCAAGGCAACGGTAGACGGCAATCTCGCTGCCTCCGCCGATATCCTTTGTGCGGTGAAAAAAATCTGATTGCACAGGGTGCGCCTGTAAGGGCGGCTTGTGCAATTCATTGTGACCAAATTGATTTTTATATTCGCCATTCACGGGTAAAGTATCGTCGTCGTTTCTGGCGCCATGGCGAGGGAGTCCTCGCTGCCGCCAGCCGATGCATTATCGAGCCGGTGAGGAGAAAGCCACAAAATGCAGACCAGTATTCATCCGACCGCTATTGTCGACCCGTCGGCAACCATCGGCGAAGGGGTGCAAATTGGCCCGTACAGTATTGTGGGGCCCGATGTGGAAATTGGTGACGGCTGCCAGATCGCTTCCCACGTGGTTGTGAGCGGGCCCACCAAGCTCGGCAACAACAACCATATTTACCAGTTCGCCACGGTTGGTCAGGATACCCCGGATAAGAAGTATCAGGGTGAGCCCACCACGCTGGTGATTGGTGATAATAATGTCATTCGCGAAGGCGTCACTATCCATCGCGGTACGGTACAGGACCGTGGTGAGACCACGATTGGTAATGACAATCTGCTGATGGCCTATGCCCATATCGGTCACGACAGCGTGATCGGTAATCACACGATTCTGGTGAACAATGTCGCGCTGGCAGGGCACGTGTATGTGCGCGACTGGGCCATTCTCAGTGGCTATACCCTGGTGCATCAGCACTGCACAATCGGTGAGCATGCGTTTACCGGTATGGGCTCTGGTATTGGAAAGGATGTACCCGCGTACGTGATGGTCACCGGTAATCCGGCGGAAGCCAAGACGATCAATGCGGAAGGATTGCGCCGTCGGGGTTTTTCCCGCGATGAAATCGCACTGATCAATAAAGCCTACAAGGTGGTTTATCGGCGCGGGCTGACGACCGAAGAGGCGCTGGAATCCCTGGCGCAGATGCGCCAGGAGTCTGCAGTCATTCAACCCTGGATTGACTCCCTGAAAAACTCTTCCCGCGGGATTGTCCGTTGAGTGCTGCCTCCCCCGTTAACAGCAATCCCCTGCGGGTCGGTATGCTCGCCGGCGAGGCTTCTGGAGACATTCTTGGGGCCGGCCTGATTCAGGCGCTGCAAAAGCGATTTTCGTCCGTGGAAGTGGTCGGCATTGCCGGACCACGCATGCTCGCGTTGGGCGCTGAATCCCTGTTTCCGATGGAGCGCCTCTCAGTCATGGGGTTGGTGGAGCCGCTCAAGCGACTGCCTGAGCTGTTAAAAATTCGCCGCACCCTGCGCGAACATTTTATTGCCAATCCTCCGGATATTTTTATCGGTATCGACTCCCCGGATTTTAATCTCGGGCTGGAAGAAGCTCTGCGTTCTTCGGGAATCCCGACGGTGCACTATGTGAGTCCGTCGGTCTGGGCTTGGCGCCGCGGTCGAATCAAGAAGATTGCCCGGGCCGTAGATCATATGCTGACGCTGTTGCCGTTCGAGGCGGATTTTTATCGTGAGCACCAGGTGCCTGTGACCTTTGTCGGCCATCCGTTGGCAGATGAAATCCCACTGGATGTGAATGTGGCGGAGGCTCGCCGCGCGTTGGGGTTCTCTGAGCAGGATGAGGTGGTGGCGCTTCTGCCAGGCAGTCGCGGCGGTGAGGTGCGTTTGCTCGGGCCGTTGTTCATGCAGGCCGCTCTCTGGTGTCAGCAGCGCCGGCCGGGACTCAAGTTTGTATTGCCCGCCGCCAGCCCTCAACGTCGCGAGCAACTGGAGCAGCAGCTCGCGCAGTTCCCCGCTCTGCAGGAGCTGTCGCTGACGGTTCTGGATGGCAATTCCCAGCAGGCACTTGCGGCAGCAGATGCGGTATTGATCGCGTCCGGTACTGCGACCCTGGAAACCATGTTGATGAACAAGCCCATGGTCGTGGCGTACAAAATGGCGGCACTGTCCTATGCGATTTTCTCGCGCATGCTGCACACGCCTTGGGTGTCGCTGCCGAACCTGCTCGCCCAAAAAGAGCTGGTGCCGGAAATCCTGCAGGACGATGCTACTCCCGAGGCACTGGGTGCCGCGCTACTGAACTATTTTCACGACCCGCTGCTGGGTGACCAGTTGCGTCGAGAGTTTAGTGAGATGCACCAGGAGCTGCGCCGCAACGCATCGGAGAAAGCCGCAGATGCGGTCTGTGCGCTGCTGGGCAAATAAGTTCGTTTCCTTACATCTCCTCTTGCCTATTTCCTTTGTGAATTCTATTTGTCTTTTCTATGCCCAAGTCATCTTTGCCTCCCTATATCTGCTCCTACACCGGTTCTTTGCTTGCGGGTGTCGATGAAGTTGGTCGCGGCCCATTGGCCGGTGATGTCGTGGCGGCTGCGGTTATTCTCGACCCGGAGAATCCGATCGTGGGTTTGGCAGATTCAAAAAAACTCAGTGAAAAAAAGCGCGAGCTCCTGTTTGATGAGATTCAGGAGAAGGCGAAGAGCTTTGCCATTGCGCGCGCCACGGTGGAGGAAATTGACCACCTGAATATTCTCCACGCGAGCCTGCTGGCCATGAAGCGTGCGGTCGAGCAGTTGTCGGTGCAGCCCGAATTTGTGCTTGTGGATGGCAATCGCAAACCGCAGTGGCAGTACGATTGCGATACGGTAGTGAAAGGGGATGATCGGGTTGCGGCTATCGCGGCGGCTTCTATTCTGGCGAAAGTTACTCGAGATCGAGAGATGGTAGCGCTGGATGCTGTCTACCCGGGATATGGTCTGGCGGGGCACAAGGGCTACCCCACCAAGGTTCATATGGAGGCGCTGGCGCGTCTCGGTGTGACGCCAGTGCATCGCAAGAGTTTTGCGCCGGTCAAGCGCCAGCTGGATCTGATTTGACGCGGGGCGGGCTGGATTAGCCCGCTTTTTTCACCCGTGCACTAGTGATCATCTTGTCCGAGACTTCCACAATCTCGATCAGGTAATCCTGAATATACAAGCTGATGTTACCCTCCGGGATGCTTTCCAGGTGTTCCATGATCAGGCCGTTGAAGGTTTTCGGACCGTCGGTGGGCAGGTCCCAGTGCAGGGTGCGGTTAATCTCGCGAATCGACGTGCCGCCGTCCACCAGATACCAGCCGTTGTCCTGTTCGATGATTTCTTCGTCGTCACTGGGTACCTGGCTTGCGGTAAAGTCGCCGACAATTTCTTCCAGCAGGTCTTCCAGGGTCACAATGCCCATGACCTCACCGTACTCGTCCACCACCAGCCCCATGCGTCGCTTCTTCTGCTGGAAGTTCATCAGTAGGGTGGGTAGCGGGGTGGCTTCCGGGACGAAGTAGGGTTCGTTCAGGTGCGATTTCAGGGATTCCGCAGTCAGCGTGTCCGGTCCATCGCGCAGGATCTGCGCCGCGCGGCGCAGGTGCAATATGCCCACTACATGGTTGATGTCGCCGCGATAGACCGGCAGTCGGGTGTAACTGCTTTCTGCCAGTTGCTGGAGGATGGCCTCGGCATCATTGTCCAGGTCGACACCAATCACCTCATTGCGGGGAATCATGATGTCTTCCACGGTGGCCTGATCCAGATCCAGTACGTTCAGCAGCATCCCTTTGTGCTTGGTGGGGAGCAGGGCGCCGGACTCAAATACCACCGAGCGCAGCTCCTCAGGTGCCAGGTGTTCCGCCTCGGCTTCCTTGTCGGCTTCCACGCCCACCAGGCGGGCGAGTCCATTGGAGACGCCCCCGATGAGTTTTACAAAAGGGGTCAGCAGCCACAGGAGTGGGCGCAGCACGACACTGGCGGGAAAGGCGATTTTTTCCGGGTGCAGTGCGGCAATGGTTTTCGGGGTGATTTCTGCAAAAATCAGTACAACCAGGGTGAGGGCTGCAGTTGCGTACCAGACTCCGGCTTCGCCGTAGAGCCTGGTAAATACGGCGCCGGCGATGACCGAGGCCAGAATATTGACGATGTTGTTGCCAATCAGAATGACACCGATCAGCTTGTCCGGGCGCGCGAGCAACTCCATGGCCCGCTTGGCGCCACGGTGGCCGGTTTTGGCCTGGTGGCGCAGGCGGTAGCGATTCAGCGCCATCATGCTGGTTTCGGAGCTGGAGAAAAACGCGGAAATAACTATCAGCAGGCCTATCAGTGCAAAGAGTAGGCCGGGCGGCAGATCGTTCAAGGGAGAGCTCTTTCTATTGGGATAGGGCGATATTGGATCAGAACGGCTGAGCTCGCAACTTTCGTTATTCTGTTGCGGCTCAGCCCGGTGATTGCGGTAGTGATTTACTGCTGGGGAAGGATGACTTCCAGCGCCAGTTTACTACCGAAAAATGCCAGCATCAGGATCGCAAAAGCGGACAGGGTCCAGCGCACAGCGGTGTTGCCACGCCAGCCTTTTTTCCAGTGGCCCCACAGCAGAATGCTATAGAGAATCCAGGCGAGAATCGACAGGGCGGTTTTATGCACCAGGTGCTGTGCAAACAGGTCGTCCACAAACAGGGTGCCGGTAATCAGCGCCGCAGTGAGCAGTAACTGGCCGAATGCTACCAGGCCAAACAGCAGGCTTTCCATTGTCTGTAGTGGAGGTAGCAGGCGGCTGATACCGCCCGGGCGGTGATTGTGCAGCTGCTGGTTGAGCCAGTACAGGTAGATGGCCTGCAGTGTGGCCAAGGTCAGCAGTGAGTAAGCGGCAATGGAGAAAAACGCGTGTGCGGCAATACCGGGAGAAATCTGGGTGGGCGGTGGGGTGCCTCCCCATCCGTGTGCCGCGAACAATTCTGCCAGGGCAGCCAGTGGTGCAATGGCGAGAATGAGTAGTGTCAGCTTGTGCCGCAGGGATAGGCAGAGAAGTAGTAGCCCTACAGACCAGGTGATCATGGATATGACGGCAAGCAGGTCGAAGCGAAAGCCGCTCACGGTCACGAGCGTAAATTTCAGGGAAATTGCGTGCGCCAGCAGCGCGCACGCAAACAGGCCCAGCAACAGGGGCTGTCTTTTAGCCTGTGATTGGCGAGACAGGGTGGCCACCGCTACACCTGTAGTGGCGATATAAAGCGCGATTGCCATCCAGTGGGCGAATGCCGCCATTGGGGTGAGTCCGTCTTGCAGTTTCATTATTTGTCTGGGCGGGCAGTGTGTCACAGCGCGCCTGTGCTGGAAAGCCCGGCTGGGCTATACTGCCGCGTTTTTGGGGTGGCTGCCGTTTTCGGCGCGGATGAAAGCAAAGTCCCCAGCCCGGCTTTTACGATTTGAGAAGGTGATATGTTCGATAACCTGAGCGACCGATTATCGTCGGCACTGAAAAAAGTCACAGGTAAGGCCCGCCTGACGGATGACAACATCCGCGACACCCTGCGTGAGGTGCGCAAGGCGCTGCTTGAGGCAGACGTGGCGCTGCCTGTGGTCAAGGCGTTTGTACAGCAGGTCCGTACCGCGGCGGTGGGTCAGAAGGTCAGTAAGGCGCTCAACCCCGGTCAGCAGTTCGTCAAAATCGTGCAGGATGAGCTGGTCAAGGTAATGGGTGAGGCGGCCACGCCTCTGAACCTGGCGGTGCAGCCGCCGGCGGTAATCCTTATGGCGGGCCTGCAGGGTGCGGGTAAGACCACCAGTGTGGCCAAACTCGCCAAGTACCTGCAGGAGCGCGAGAAAAAGAAGGTGATGGTGGTCAGTGCGGACGTGTACCGCCCAGCGGCCATCAAGCAGCTGGAAACCCTCGCGGGTGAAGTGGGTGCGCTGTTCCAGCCTTCCGAGGCTGATCAGAAACCTGTAGATATTGCCCGTCAGGCGATGGATGCGGCGCGTAAGCAGTTTGCTGACGTGCTGATCGTGGATACCGCCGGTCGCCTGCACGTGGATGAGGAGTTGATGGGTGAGATTCGTGAGCTGCACGAGTTCCTCGGCCCCGCAGAGACCCTGTTCGTCATCGATGCCATGATCGGTCAGGACGCGGTGAATACCGCCAGCGCCTTTAATGACGCCCTGCCGCTGACCGGTGTCGTGCTGACCAAGGCCGACGGTGACGCCCGCGGCGGTGCCGCACTGTCCGTGCGCCATGTGACCGGCAAGCCGATCAAATTCATTGGTGTGGGTGAGAAGACCGACGCCCTGGAAACCTTCCATCCGGACCGTATCGCCTCTCGTATCCTCGGTATGGGTGACATCCTGTCCCTGATCGAGCAGGCCGAGCAGACCATCGACAAGTCGAAGGCAGAAAAGCTCGTCAAGAAAGTCCAGAAGGGCAAGGGCTTCGATCTGGAAGACCTGCGCGACCAGCTGCAGCAGATGCAGAACATGGGCGGTCTGGGTGCTCTGATGGACAAGATGCCCGGTATGGGCGGTCTCGCCCAGGCGGCGCAACAGGCGGATATGGGGAAAGAGTTCCGTCGTATGGACGCCATCATCGGCTCCATGACGCCGGATGAGCGCCGCAACCCCGATATTCTCAGCGGCTCCCGCAAGCGCCGGATCACCGCCGGTTCCGGCACCCAGATTCAGGATCTGAACCGCCTGCTCAAGCAGCACAAGCAGATGGGTAAGATGATGAAGAAACTGAAGGGCGGCGGCATGAGCAAGATGATGCGCGGTCTCGGCGGCATGCCTGGAATGGGCGGTGGCGGCATGGGTGGCGCCGGTATGGGTGGCATGGGCGGAATGCCCGGCGGCCTGCCCCCGGGCTTCAAGAAAAAGTGATTCGGGAGGGTGCGGCAGGGCCTGTGGTGCCTGTTACCGCTGGCGGCGGATTCGCTGCTATACAAACCCGGTTGCGTACATTAGAATACGCCGCCTTTCAGCGAGCTCCGGCTTGTTGAACATTGATTTAAAAGCAGATTTCCGCCTCGGCGGTTTCTGAAATACCGCCGAGAGGCGGGATGTTCCGGTCATAATCCCTGACCGGTTAGTGTTGAAACTACAGGATAGCTACATGGTAACCATTCGTTTGGCTCGTGGCGGTGCGAAGAAGCGCCCGTTTTATCACCTGACTGTGACCGACAGCCGCAAATCCCGCGACGGTCGTTTCATTGAGCGTGTTGGCTTCTTCAACCCGGTTGCACGTGGTCAGGAAGAGCGTCTGCGCATCGACCGTGATCGCGTTGAGTTCTGGGTAGGCCAGGGCGCGCAACTGTCTGATCGCGTCAGCAAGCTGATGAAAGAATCTGCCTGATTCTTCGATCCCTGATTGGCTGTATTCCGGGGTGTCCCTGTGACTGAAAGTTCGGTAACTAGCGAAGCGTTGGTCACGGTGGGGCGCATTACCTCGGTGTATGGCGTACGCGGTTGGGTAAAGGTGCATTCCTATACCGAACCGATGGAAAACATACTGCAGTACTCCCAGTGGTGGCTGCACAATCCCGCCGCTAAGGGTGATCCCCAGTGGCAGCCCCTGGAGATTGATGCTGGTAAGCATCACGGCAAGGGCTTGATCATCCATATCAAGGATGTGGACGATCGGGATATCGCCGCGCAGCTTTGCCAGCGGGACATCGCCGTTATCGGTGGTGAAATGCCCCAGCTGGAAGAGGGTGAGTACTACTGGCATCAGCTGCAGGGCCTGCAGGTGGTGAGTGTGTTTGAAGGTCGTGAGACTCCCTTCGGGGAAGTGGTGCGACTGATGGAAACCGGTGCCAACGATGTGATGGTGGTGCGTGGGGGGAGCGACGGGCGTGAGCGCCTGATTCCGTACCTTCCCGGTGAATTCATCACCAATGTGGATCTCACTACTGGTGTGATCACGGTCGATTGGGATCCGGAGTTCTGATGGCTGCCAAGCGCATTGCGCTGGTGAGCATCTTTCCAGAGATGTTCGCGGCACTGACCGACTACGGTATCAGTGGCCGGGCAGTGAAAGACGGTTTGCTGGAAGTGCGCTGCTGGAATCCCCGGGATTTCACCAGTGACCGCCACCGCACCGTGGACGACCGCCCTTACGGCGGTGGCCCCGGCATGGTGATGCTGGCAGAGCCTCTTTCCCAAGCCTTGAAGGAGGCGCGTAACTGGGCGGAGGAAACTGGCCCCGCAAAATCTATCTACCTGTCCCCTCAGGGGCGGCAGTTGGATCAGCAGGGCGTTGAGCAGCTCTCCGGCAGTGGCAATCTGGTATTGCTGGCGGGCCGTTACGAGGGAATTGACGAGCGTATCGTCGATACCCTGATCGATGAAGAGTGGTCGATAGGCGATTACGTGCTGAGTGGTGGCGAACTTGCTGCCATGGTACTGGTGGATGCGGTAACCCGTCTGATCCCCGGTGCGCTCGGACACAACTTGTCTGCGGTGGAGGACTCCTTCGCCCAGGGACTGTTGGATTGCCCGCACTACACTCGCCCGGAAGAATTTGCGGGCATGACGGTGCCGGAGGTATTGCTTTCCGGTAACCACGAGAAGATTCGCCGCTGGCGCCTCAAGCAGGCCCTGGGCCGGACGCAGCAGCGCCGCCCGGATCTGCTGGAATCGCTGGTGCTGTCCCCGGAGCAGGCGAAGCTGTTGGACGAGTTCCTGCAGGAGACTGAATCCGGAGAGCAGAAATAACGTCGAATTCGCCGTGAGGCGAGAGTAATTCGGCCATCTAGCCGAGAGGCTACATAAAACCCTTTTGGAGAACTCCAAATGACCAACAAAATCATTCAGCAGCTGGAAACTGAACAGCTGAAAGCGGAACTGCCGGCTTTTGCCCCGGGCGACACCATCGTTGTTCAGGTAAAAGTAAAAGAAGGTAACCGCGAGCGTCTGCAGGCGTTTGAAGGTGTTGTAATTGGCAAGCGTAACCGCGGCCTGAACTCCTCCTTTACCGTGCGTAAAATTTCCCACGGTGTTGGCGTTGAGCGTACCTTCCAGACCCACAGCCCGCTGGTTGACAGCATCGCTGTGAAGCGTCGTGGTGACGTTCGCCAGGCCAAGCTGTACTACCTGCGCAGCCTGACTGGTAAAGCGGCTCGAATCAAAGAGAAGCTGGCCAAGTAAGCTTTACTTGTTCAAAAAAAACCGGAGCCTGGCTCCGGTTTTTTTATGTCTGCGGTTTGGCCTTGCGGTGCGTGATACGTCACAAGGGTGATGGGGTATTCGCGCGACGTTTGGTGTCTGGGATTAGCGTTTGCGCTGATTGTGTAGTAAAACGCGTCAAACGTGCGCCAATGCCATCCCGAGCATCCTGTCGGATGCCATACTGGGCTGGAACCGGCACCCGCGGGTATGGTCTGAGTAAGGTCTTTCATGGGTCAACAGTGACGAATAACACCGGAGTAACTCCCAAGATGAATTTTCTAGCCAAGTCTCTCAAGCCGCTCACTGCGCTGGCAGCTACCGCTGCGCTGCTGATGGGGCAGCCTGCCGTTGCCGTCGATGAGGCTGTGGCGAAACAGATCAAGGCCAAGCTGACGGCGAGTAACCCCAATGCGAGCTTTGGTGAGGTGCGTGAAAGTGCCATGCCGGGCATGTATGAAGTGGACATCAGTGGCGGTAATGTGCTGTTTGTATCCAAAGATGGTGGTCACTTTATTGCGGGGGACCTGTTTGAGGTGACCCCACAGCGAGTGGTCAATCTCTCCGAGCAGCGCCGCGGCAAGAACCGCGCAAAAGTGATGGACGAGCAGAAGCTGGACGACATGATCGTCTTCTCGCCAAAAGGAGAGACCAAAGCCCACGTCTATGTATTCACAGATGTTGACTGTGGCTACTGTCGCAAGTTGCACGACGACGTGCCCGAACTGAATCGCCGCGGTATCGAAGTGCGCTATCTGGCATTCCCTCGCGCCGGCCTGAACTCGGTGGGTTACCGCAAGGTGGCGACTGCCTGGTGTGCGGATGACCCCAACAAGACACTGACCGATCTCAAAAACCGCAAGAATGTGCCTCTGAAGGTGTGTAACGACAACCCGGTGGCGGCTCAGTACAAGCTGGGTAACGAGGCGATCGATGTGCGCGGTACGCCCACTATCGTGATGGAAGACGGTACCGTGGTGCCGGGCTATGTGCCCCCGGAGACCCTGGCCAAAGCGCTGGGAATCTAAGCCGGATACTTCATTCGGTTGCGCGCTCAAAGGTCGGCTTTTGCCGGCCTTTGTCGTTTCTGGCAATGTGGGAGAATGTATTTGGGGTGGATTGGATCAATGCCTGGCCGGTTTGGTGATCTTATGACCAGCTTGCGCAATTTAATTGACAATTTCCCCCCTGTCTCAGTAAGGTTGTCGACCTTTTTTCGATTTATACGCCAGTTATTGCGCTGTGTACCATCAAGTCATGCGCGGAGGGAAGTTGTGAGCGCATTCGCCGACGAAGCCACCCAGGTCTCAAAAAAATCACCCGCTACAGGCAGTGTGCCTGTAGTCCGTATCGGTATTTGCGGTCTTGGAACCGTAGGTGGCGGTACAGTCAATGTTATGGCGCGCAACTGCGAGGAAATCGCGGCGCGCTGTGGCCGTCCGGTTGAAATCGTTCAGATTGGTGCCCGCCGGGACAATCCGGACTGCGACACCAGCCAGATGAATATCACCCGCGATATTTTTGACGTTGCCAATAATCCCGACGTCGATGTGCTGGTTGAGCTGATCGGTGGCACCACCGTAGCCCGTGAGCTGGTGTTGACCGCGATTGCCAACGGCAAGCACGTAGTGACCGCCAACAAGGCGCTGATCGCCGAGCACGGCAACGAGCTGTTCGCAGCCGCCGCGGAGCAGGGCGTGACCATCGCCTATGAAGCCGCCGTTGCCGGTGGTATTCCCATTATCAAGTCCCTGCGCGAAGGCCTGGTAGGCAACCGTATTCAGTGGCTTGCTGGCATCATCAACGGTACCGGTAACTACATCCTCACCGAAATGCGTGAAAAGGGCCGAAGTTTTGACGAGGCCCTGGCCCAGGCCCAGGCGCTGGGTTACGCAGAAGCCGATCCCACTTTTGACGTGGAAGGCATCGATGCGGCCCACAAGCTGGTCATCATGGCGTCCCTGGCATTCGGTATGCCGCTGGCCTTTGACAAGGTGTACACCGAAGGCATCAGCGGTGTGGCTAAGGAAGACATCCAGTATGCGGATGAACTGGGCTATCGCATCAAACATCTGGGTATTGCCCGCCGCACCAGCGATGGTGTGGAGTTGCGTGTACACCCGACCCTGATTCCCCAGCGTCGCCTGATCGCCAATGTGAACGGTGTGATGAACGCGGTACTGGTTAATGGCGATGCCGTGGGCCCGACCCTGTATTACGGTGCCGGTGCCGGTGCTGAGGCTACCGCTTCTGCGGTGATTGCGGATATCGTGGATGTGGCGCGTACTCTGAATGTGCGTCCGGACCAGCGTGTACCGCTGGCGGGCGTCACTCAGGACAGCCAGGGTAACCTGGACGATGTCCTGCCCATGAGCGACGCGGAAACCAGCTACTACATGCGTATTTCTGCCTTCGACAAGCCCGGTGTTATGTCCAAGGTGGCGACCATCTGCAGTGAGCAGGGCATCAGCATCGAGGCATTGATTCAGCACGAACCGGCGGAAGACGAGGAGCTGGTGCCTGTGGTTCTGCTCACCAGCCGCGCCCGCGAGGCACAGTTGCAGGAAGCGGTAAATCAGATCGAAGCCCTGGACAGTATTCAGGGGCCGGTAGTACGCATTCGTGTGGAATCCCTCGGCTGATCGCACTCTGCAGGCCAACCTTTAAGCTGGCGAGCGGTTCCCGCTCGCCAGGTTTCAACTAATTAATTGCGCACTATCGAATTACCGTGAAATTTATCAGCACCCGCGGCCGCGCGCCGTCTTTGAGTTTTGCCGACACCGTTCTCACCGGACTTGCCAGTGACGGTGGCCTGTACGTACCGGAAAAATTACCCACCTTTACCCGCGAAGAAATCGCGGATATGGCTGGCCTGAGCTATCAGGAATTGGCCTTTCGGATTATGTGGCCGTTTGTATCCGAGGATCTGACCGAAGAGGAAATGCGCGGAGCTATCGATCGCGCCTACAGCAGTTTCCGCCACAGCGCCATCGCGCCGCTGGTGCAAACTGGTCACAACGAGTGGGTAATGGAGTTGTTTCAGGGGCCGACCTTGGCATTCAAGGATTTTGCCCTGCAGTTCCTCGGCCAGTTGTTCGACCTGCTGCTGAAAAAGCGCGGCGAAAAAGTGGTGGTACTGGGTGCGACGTCCGGCGATACCGGCTCCGCTGCCATTGAAGGCTGCCGTCACTGCGACAATATCGATATTTTCATCATGCACCCGCACAATCGCGTATCGGAAGTGCAGCGCAAGCAGATGACCTCGGTACTGTCCGACAACGTATTCAATATCGCCCTCGAGGGTAATTTCGACGATTGCCAGAACATGGTGAAGGCGAGTTTCGCCGATCAGTCGTTCCTGCCCGATGGTCGCCGCCTGGTTGCGGTGAACTCCATCAACTGGGCGCGGATCATGGCCCAGATCGTCTACTACTTCCATGCATCTCTGAGTCTGGGCGGCCCGCATCGCGCGGTGAACTTCTCCGTGCCTACGGGGAATTTCGGCGATATTTTTGCCGGTTACCTGGCGAAGAGTATGGGTCTGCCGATCAACCAGCTGGTGATCGCCACCAACGCCAACGATATTCTGCACCGCTGCATCAGTGCCAATGACCACTCTCCCAAGCCACTGGTGCACAGCCTGTCGCCGAGTATGGACATCATGGTGTCCAGCAACTTCGAGCGCTTGTTGTTTGATCTGTACGATCGCGACGGCGCAGCGGTTGCCGATCTGCTGGCGGACCGCAGTGCGCCGCTGAAGCTGGACGAAAAGGTGCTGGAAAAAGCGCGCACCCTGTTTGCTTCCGAGCGTGTCGGTGACGAACGCACCGTGGAAGTGATCCGAGACGTGTACGAGTCCACGGAGTACCTGCTGGATCCCCATACCGCCATTGGGGTGGAAGCCGCGCGTCGCGCGCGCAAGTCCAGTGCCGAGCCCATGGTCTGTCTGGCCACTGCGCATCCGGCCAAATTCAGTGAGGCCGTCGACAAGGCGCTGCCCGGCACCAAGGTGCCGCTACCGCACCATATGGAGGATCTGCTGGAGCGGGAGGAGCGGTTACAAGTTCTGCCAAACGAGCTTTCTGCGGTACACGATTTTATCGCTCACGCCCTGGGTTAACCTCGGCGTCGCTGTCCGGGTAGAATGAGGCTAACTCCAAGACTTTAGCCTCAAGCGAACGGATGCGATGAACGCGATTATTCGACGACGGCCAGTGGATTTGTCCTCTGGCCGTTTTACGTCCTCCACCCCCGAAATTCTGCAGCGCGTATTGCTGGGCCGCGGTGTCCACAGCGACGACGCACTGGACCACCAGCTGGCGCGCCTGCACAGCCCAATGTCGATGCGCGGCCTGGAGGCGGCAGTTGCGCTGCTCACCGACGCCATACGCGCACAACACAAAATCCTCGTTATTGGCGACTTTGATGCGGACGGAGCCACGAGCAGTACCCTCGCGGTACTCGCCCTCGGCGCCCTCGGCGCGGGCCCCGTGGATTTTCTTGTGCCCAACCGGTTTGAATTTGGCTACGGCCTCACCCCGGAAATCGTCGAGGTGGCGAAGGAGTACAACCCGGACCTACTGATTACCGTGGACAACGGCATCAGCAGTATCGATGGTGTTAACGCTGCGCGTGAAGCGGGTCTCAAAGTCATTGTGACCGACCACCATCTACCGGGCGAAGTACTGCCCGAGGCGGATGCCATCGTCAATCCCAACCAGCCCGATTGCGAATTCCCCAGCAAGAACCTGGCGGGTGTCGGGGTAATTTTCTATCTCCTCAGTCGCGTCAAAAGTGCGCTGCAGGCAGAGGGCTGGTTTGAGGAGACCGGTGTTACACCGCCCAATATGGCGGAGTATCTGGATCTGGTTGCCCTTGGTACCGTCGCCGACCTGGTGCCGCTGGATCAGAACAACCGCGTTCTGGTACATCAGGGCATCGCGCGTATTCGCGCGGGTCGTTGCCGTGTGGGTATTCAGGCGCTGATGGAAGTGGCCGGTCGCGATCGCAGCCGCCTTTCCACCACCGATATCGGTTTTATTCTCGGCCCGCGTATCAATGCCGCCGGGCGCCTCGACGATATTGGTACCGGCATTCGCTGCCTGCTGACGCAGGACCCGCTGGAAGCGCGGGAGCTGGCAGCGGAACTCGACGGCCTGAATCGCGACCGCAAGGCCATTGAAGCGGGTATGCAGCGGGAAGCCATGGCGGCCCTCGAAAAACTGCAGCTCGCGGAAGAGGGATTGCCCTGGAGCCTGTGCCTGTACGATGGCGACTGGCACCAGGGTGTGGTGGGCATTCTCGCCAGCCGCATCAAGGAAAAATTCCACCGCCCAGTCATTGCCTTTGCCGATGGCGATAACAACCTGGTAAAGGGTTCAGCGCGTTCCATCCCCGGCTTGCATATTCGCGATGCTCTGAGTGATGTGGCGGCGGCGCATCCGGATCTGATCAGCAAGTTTGGTGGTCACGCCATGGCCGCGGGTCTCAGCCTGCCGGCTGAAAATCTTGCGGCATTCACCGATGCGTTCGAAGTCGCTGTACGCAGCCGCCTGAACGAATCCCAGCTGCAGGCGATTATTGAGACCGATGGTGAATTGCAGCCGCACGAATTCTCCATGGAAACCGCCGCGCTGCTGCGCGCCTGTGCGCCCTGGGGACAGGCGTTTCCCGAGCCGGAATTTGACGGTGAGTTTTTGATGTTGCAGCAGCGGATTGTGGGCGAGCGCCACCTGAAAATGACGGTGGCACCGGTTGCCGCGCCGCAACAGGCGATTGACGCCATCGCTTTCAATGTCGATACGGATTGTTGGCCCGCGCAGGTGGACAAAGTCCAGCTGGCGTACAAACTCGATATCAACGAATTCCGCGGGCGGCAGTCACTGCAGCTGATGGTCAGCCATATCAGCCCGCTATAAATCCCCAAAACAGGCCTACAAGCAGTCTCCTACAGCTCGAGAGTTTCGAACTTATATGCATCAAAAACAGACCCGCGCCGAATTGCTGCTCCTGATCGCCGCCTTACTCTGGGGGATAGCGTTCGTCCCACAGAAAATGGCCATGGAGCACCTGCCGCCACTGGCCTTTAACGCCTGGCGTTTTCTGCTGGGCGGATTGATCCTGATTCCATTGGTGTACTGGCTGTCCTCCCGCAAGGAGGTCGCTACAGAAGTGGCCACGCCGGAAGGGGGCGCTTCGGTGAAAATGGGCTGGCGTCAGTGCCTGCCCGGCGGTGCCATTCTAGGCTTCTGGCTGTTTCTGGGTTCTGCGCTGCAGCAATGGGGGTTGGTGTATACCGGCGCCGGGCGCGCCGGGTTTATTTCCGGTATGGAAATGCTGCTGGTTTCGGTGATCGGTCTGTCCCTGGGTGTGGCGACCAACCGCTGGACCTGGGCGGGGATCGGTGTGGCCCTGATCGGTCTCTATATCCTCGGCGACTTCTCGCAAGAGTCCCAGATGATTGGGGACCTGCTGGTTTTTTCCGGCGCCTTCGCGTTTGCCTTACAGGTTTTGACCGCCGACCGTCTGGTAAAGCGCTATCACGCCCTGCGACTGGCGGCCATCCAGTTTATTTTCTGCGGGCTGTTTTCGACCGCGGCATCGCTGATGATCGAGCAGGCCACCTTGCAGGGCGCCATTGATGCCGCCTGGCCCATTGCCTATATGATGATTTTCTCCACCGCCATCGCGTTTACGTTCCAGCTGCTGGGGCTTCGCCACGCGGCCACATCTCACGCTACGGTGATTATGAGTCTGGAATCGGTGTTTGCACTGATTGCTGGCTGGTTGATTTTGAGCGAGGTGTTTACCGGCCATGAACTGCTGGGCTGTGGTTTGATGTTGGCGGGTATGCTGCTGAGCCGCTACGGCGCTCACGCGGGCACTCATCACTGAGTCTGCTGGATATGGGTGTAATCGACTTTTCTGTGCTGGCGCTGTTTGTGCCGACCTTCTTTTTCGTATCCATTACTCCGGGTATGTGTATGACCCTGGCGCTGACCATGGGGATGGCGTTTGGGGTAAAGCGCACTCTGTGGATGATGCTGGGTGAGTTGTGCGGCGTGGCAGTGGTCGCGATTGCCGCCGTACTGGGTATTGCGGCGTTTATGCTGAAATACCCGCAGGCCTTTCAGATCTTTAAATACTGCGGTGCCATCTACCTGGCGTATCTGGGCATACAGATGTGGCGCGCGCGGGGGCGGATGGTGTTGGTGGAATCTTCCGGCGAGGCGCCCGCGCCCGTCTCCGCATTCTCCCTGGCGTCTCAGGGGTTTATTACCGCGGTAGCCAATCCGAAGGGCTGGGCATTTTTTATTGCCTTGCTGCCGCCGTTTATCAATCAGGCCAAGCCGCTCCTGCCGCAAATGACGGTATTGCTCAGCGTGATCCTGTTGCTCGAGTTTATCTGCATGCTGATTTATGCCAGTGGTGGGCGCACACTGAGTCGCTTGCTACATCGTGGAGAAAATGTCAGGCTGATGAATCGCATCGCGGGCACTTTGATGTTGGGCGTGGGTGTTTGGCTCGCGCTAAGCTGAATTGGTTGGAATGGATTTGATCTGCAACAGGAAATGGAGAGCAACTATGCGTCAGCCTTGGATTCACTCGCTGTATATGGCCATTTTGGTGGTGGTGATGGTGGGCTGTGATGCCTCTCACAACAAGTCTGACAAGGGGGCTGACCCGGGGCAGACGGAGGAGAAGCAAGTGCCTGCAACGAGCCCGGATTCCCAGACGAATGGTGCTCAGGACGAAACTGCGGGCGCAGCAACGTCAGGGGACACCGCGGACAGCAGTAGCAGCCTTTGGGTAATGCAGCCTCGAGGCAATCGCCAGTGTGAGGGTGGAGGCCGTTCACTTGAAGCGAGCGCAGCACAGTTGGCGGAAAATGGTATCAAGGTTCAGGAAAGTCGCTGTGCTACCCGCACCGATCGCATGTATCCAAGTGTCTGCGGTGGCGCCACCGGCGATCTGCTGGTGCATCGGATCCCGGCGAGCTTTCTCGACGCGGCCCTGGAGTTGGGCTTTGATCCCGCCAAGCCGGGGCAGTATCAATTTGGTGACTGCCCGAATGTGAAGCCTGGCGGGTCTTCAGCCTATTGATCTCCCTGTAGAGGAGTTATTGACCTTCCTTCAGGGGGAAAGCGCACACTAATTGCCTCTCTGTTGTCGTCGGAGAGGGGAGTATTGTGAGGCTAAACCTATGAATATATCTCAGGCTGCCGCTCAGGCGGGCTTATCATCCAAGGCGCTGCGTTACTATGAGGCCGTCGGGCTGCTTGTACCGGGGCGAGGGGCGAATGGTTATCGAGAGTATTCGCCTGCAGATGTGAGTACCCTGCAATTTATCCAGCGCTCACGGGCCTGCGGGTTCGCCATTGAGGAAGTGCGTGAGCTCCTCTCTTTGTACCGGAATCCGTCTCGGCGCAGTCACGATGCAAAAGTGCTCGTGGAAGAAAAGCTCAACCAGGTGGAGCAGCAGCTACAAAGCCTGCGGGCTATGCATTCCACACTGACCGAGCTGGCTGACTCCTGCGCCGGCGACAACTCCCCCAATTGTGGCATTCTCGATCAGTTGGCCAGCGGGAAGTAATGGAAACTGGGGTGGCAGCCTGGCCTAAAACGGCGCCTTCCATCCATCCAGAATCTGCTCTTTGGAGAAGCGTGCCGCTTCCTCGTCCGTCAGCTGCCGCCGCTTCTCATTTTCGTGCGCTCCCGGCCCGTGACTCTTGTATTCAAAAAAGCGCGCACTATCCGGTGTGAATACTGTGGACTTGCTGCCATCGCGACTGGTGCCACGCATGGACGCCCATCCGTCACCGGTGATGTGGTCGTCCATATAGGAATTGATAAATACCGTCGCACCGATCGCATCCGGGTCTGCATAGCGGCCGTCGGCAAAGGTTGTGGTGGGGTGCCAGGGGCGGCCCAACGGCGAAGAATTGGCGGGAACGCCGTCGGCTTTCAGCAACCGGCAATTCAAAAACACCAGACCAAATTCATTACTGATATCGGTACTCGGTGCGGTCACGTAGCCCACTATTTCCCGCTGGGTTCCGCGGGGGCGAGTGACAATATCGCTGTTTTCAAACAGCGCCTGGCCCGCCCCAAAGATAAAGTCCACATTGCCCTCGATCACGCTAGCCACAAAATAGCTGCGGCCTCCCTGCACAAACAGGGTGTCCTGGTAGCCCAGCAGCCGCACGTTGCGGAAGGCGGAGCGGTCACTGTTCAATCCGGCTTCCAGGGCCACGGCCTGGGTACCGTTGATCTTATTGGTGTGATCCTTGGGCAGGGCATCGGTGGCGAGGAAATCGAAGCTGTTTTCGATGGTCAGGTTTTCCGCGCGAAAGTCCGTAGCCTCGATAGTTACCGTTGCGGTAGCAAAGGTACCCATCTGCTCGCCGGACTCCGGCCCCGCACCGGGAGCGGGCATGCCCGCGTAATCTCCATACTGAATAATGGTCTCATCGCGGCCGGCACCGATCAGGTGGACGTTGGGTTTCTCTACCAGTACTTTTTCCCCGTAGATTCCGGCGGGAAGGTAAATCGAATAGGGGGTATCGCCATTGCGGGGTGCCGCGTCGATGGCGGCCTGCAGGGAGTCAAAACGGGCGACGGCTTTGATTTCGGTGGGAGCAGTTCCGACCACCGCGTCATAGCGCGACTGATCGGCGCAGGCGGTAAGAGTAGAGAGCGTGGTGAGGGAGATGATGCCCAGCAGGGCGGCCAACCATCCCGAAGCCCTCGAGGCAAGTGCCGGGAGCCGGGAAGTCACAGATAGACTGGAAGTTGGGGTCCCTTGAAACAGGCGGTGCAGCATCTCTCTCACTCCGTACAAAAATTGGCCTGATAGTGCATTGTTATTGGTCAGGCCATTCTATCCCCGTCAACTTCCCCCACTCAAGCCACCTTCCGCCGCCAGGCCCCTTATTTCCAGGTCCGTCCTGAGGTAGAATGCGCGCCCGATTTAACCGACAGAAGCCGACGCATCTATGGAAATCAATCCGCTTCTTAACCAGATGAAAGACCTCGCAGAGCGCACCGACGTTCTCAGGGGGTATCTTTGACTATGCTGGCAAGAAAGAACGCCTGACCGAAGTCGAACTGGAACTGGCCGAGCCCAGCGTCTGGGACGACCCCGACCGCGCCCAGGACCTGGGGCGTGAACGCTCCTCCCTGGAAGCCGTTGTAAAAACCATCGAAGACCTCGACACCGGTATCAACGACAGCCGCGAGCTGCTCGACATGGCCGTGGAAGAGGACGACGAAGACTCCGTCGCCGAAGTCGCCAGCGAACTCGAAAACCTCCAGCAACAGCTGGAAACCCTCGAATTCCGCCGCATGTTCTCCGGCCAGACCGACCCCAATAACGCCTACCTGGACATCCAGGCCGGCTCCGGCGGCACCGAAGCCCAGGACTGGGCCGAAATGCTGCTGCGCATGTACCTGCGCTGGGGCGAAGCCCACGGCTTCAAAACCACCCTGGAAGAAGCCTCTGCGGGTGAAGTCGCCGGTATCAAAAGTGCCACCATCCACTTTCAGGGCGAATACGCCTTCGGCTGGCTGCGCACCGAAACCGGCGTACACCGCTTGGTACGAAAGAGCCCGTTCGACTCCGGCAACCGTCGCCACACCTCGTTCACCTCCGTCTTCGTCTCCCCGGAGATCGACGACAACATCGAAATCGAAGTGGACAAATCCCAGGTGCGCGAAGACACCTACCGCGCCTCCGGCGCCGGTGGTCAGCACGTCAACAAAACCGACTCCGCCGTACGTTTGACCCACATCGAATCCGGCATCGTCGTCGCCTGTCAGAGCGAGCGCTCCCAGCATCAGAACCGCGACAAAGCGTGGAAAATGCTGCGGGCCAAACTCTACGAACAGGAAATGCAAAAGCGCAACGCCGAAAAACAGGCGATGGAAGAAAGCAAATCCGACATCGGCTGGGGCAGCCAGATCCGCTCCTACGTACTGGACGACCAGCGCATCAAAGACCTGCGCACCAGCGTCCAGACCAGTAACTGCCAGGCAGTGCTGGATGGGGATCTGGATCAGTTTATTGAAGCGAGCTTAAAAGCGGGGCTGTAAACCCAAGCCCCAAAGCGCTCTTTGCTTACGAAGTTAAATACTTCAAATCGAAGGCGGAGTGCTGGGGATTCGGTTTCGAAAGCGTCGGCAACAGGGATGTTGCCGACGCAGCGTACAGGGACGTATTCACAGCGGTTTCGAAACCGAATACCCAGTGCTTCGCCGCCACGGACTCGAATTAAGAACTCCCAAGAGCTACGAAGTCCGAAACACACCAAAAGACATGTGATAGATCATGAGCAATACACCAACTCAGCAAGACGAAAACAAACTGATCGCCGAGCGCCGCGCCAAACTCAGTGCCATGCGCGAGAAGGGCAACGCCTTCCCGAACAGCTTTCGCCGCGAAAACCTCGCCGCCGACCTGCAAAAAGAGTTTGGTGAAAAGACCAAGGAAGAACTGGAAAGCGAAGGCAACACCGCCTGCGTTGCCGGCCGAATCCTCGCCAAACGCGGCCCCTTCATGGTCATCCAGGACGTCTCCGACCGCATCCAACTGTACGCCGACAAAACCGCACAGAAAGATATCAAAGAGCGCTGGGGCACCTGGGACATCGGCGACATCGTCGGCGTCAAAGGCACACTGCACAAGTCTGGCAAAGGCGACCTCTACGTTAACTGCGAAGAGTACAGCCTGCTCACCAAAGCCCTGCGCCCGCTGCCAGAAAAATTCCACGGTATCGCCGACCAGGAAATGCGCTACCGCCAGCGCTACGTAGACCTGATCGCCACCCCGGAGTCCCGCGACGTATTCCGCGTCCGCTCCGAAGTGATCAGCTACATTCGCAGCTACCTCAACAACAACCACTTCATGGAAGTGGAAACCCCCATGCTGCAGGTCATTCCCGGCGGCGCCACCGCACGCCCGTTCGTCACCCACCACAACGCGCTCGACATCGACATGTACCTGCGCATCGCGCCGGAACTGTACCTCAAGCGCCTTGTTGTCGGTGGCTTCGAACGCGTCTACGAAATCAACCGCAACTTCCGTAACGAAGGTCTGTCCACCCGCCACAACCCCGAGTTCACCATGCTCGAGTTCTACCAGGCGTACGCGGACTACAACGACCTGATGGACCTGACCGAAAACATGATCCGCGGTATTTGCACGGACGTGCTGGGCAG
This sequence comes from Microbulbifer sp. ABE4_465, assembly GCF_056160765.1. Lineage (NCBI taxonomy): Bacteria > Pseudomonadati > Pseudomonadota > Gammaproteobacteria > Cellvibrionales > Microbulbiferaceae > Microbulbifer > Microbulbifer sp. ABE4_465. Next base: position 99,405 of record NZ_JBSWXV010000005.1, on the reverse strand, counting down.
TACCACCGTTCAGTACCAGGACAGCAGCTACGACTTCGCCAATCCGTTCGACCGTATCAGCGTTTTCGACTCCATCCTGAAGTACAACCCGGAACTGAAAGTGTCCGATATCGACAATATCGAAAGCGCGAAGAAAGTAGCCGAAGGCCTCGAAATTCCGCTGAAGGATATCTGGGGGCTTGGCAAAATTCAGATCGAAATCTTCGAGAAAACCGTCGAGCATCGCCTGGATCAGCCGACCTTCATCACCGAATACCCGACCGAAGTATCACCGTTGGCGCGCCGCAACGACGACAACCCGTTCGTCACCGACCGCTTCGAATTCTTTGTCGGCGGCCGCGAGATCGCCAACGGCTTCTCCGAGTTGAATGACGCCGAAGACCAGGCCGAGCGCTTCAAGGCCCAGGTGGCCGAGAAAGACGCCGGTGACGATGAAGCCATGCACTACGATGCCGACTATATCCGCGCACTGGAATACGGCCTCCCGCCCACTGCCGGTGAAGGTATCGGCATCGACCGTCTGGTAATGCTGCTGACCAACTCACCGTCCATCCGCGACGTACTGCTGTTTCCGCATATGCGTCCGGAAGCTTCCGCCGAGTAATATTTGGCGGAAACATAAAGTATAAAAAAGGGGCGATGGCTTTGCGGCCATCGCCCCTTTTTTGTGGAAGCTTGTTTGTAAAAGCCTGAGCCGTCTATCCGCGAATACCCAGCGGACCTGCAGGCAGATAGATCGTCTCGGTAGACGAGCTTCCCTGGCGCTGAATTTCTACCGCCACGGATTCTCCCGGCTTGGCTTGGTACACCTGGGTGCGCAGGTCGCCCATATGGAACACGCGCTGATTGTTGTAGCGGATGATTTTGTCTCCCGGCCGCAACCCCGCCTCGTATGCCGGAGCGGATTCCACCAGATCGCCGATTTCCATTTCCGTACGGCCGCCGTAAGCGTTCAGGTATTGCTCAAACTCCGCGGAGTTCAGCTCCTGCTCAAACACACGCCGGGGATTACTGTACGTCTGTAGTTTTTGCTGCAGCTCTTGAGCACGCTCCGAACGTTTGTCTTGCAGGTGGTGGTACTCGTAACTGAACTGCATTTGCTCGTACTGCAGGCGTTCCTGTTTCTCGACAATCGCCGTAGCCCGGCTGTGGCTGAACCCTGCCTCCACCAACTGTTGTACCTGGTTTTCCCGCTGTCGTTCAAATCGGTTCCTGCGGCGCTGTTGACGACTCTGGGTTGGCGGCTGGTTGGAGATATTTTCGATATTCATCGCGCTGGCGTGGCGGGTTTGTGGTGTTGCGGTTTCCGGATCGAGTTTGGAACTCAACTCATTGACCAACTCTAACAGCTGCCCCTGAATTTTCAGGGTTTGCTCCAGTGTGCTCTCCAGAGTCGCGAGCCGGGCTTCCAGGCTATCGGAGGTGGGGTGTTCGCGAGTCGGGTTTTTGGAGTCAGAGAAGGTGGCGGGTGTCATAGTGCTCGAGGAGGTCCAGTGAGCAACCGCGCCGCCAACCAGCAGCAGGGCTGCTACCGCGAGCAGAATTCTGTATTTGCGAAAGGTGTGGACGCTGGGCTGCATAAGGTCACCCGTGAACTTCACTATTGCCGTTTGTAGCTGATTATAGAAGTACCAGGTGGTTGGGCAGCTCGTTCTTGATGACTGTGGCGGGTGCGGCTTCTTCCAGCAGTTCCCCGCATTTTTCTACGCAGTGGACAAAGGCCTCGCCCGTTTTACCCTTTTTTACTTCGCGAATAAAATTTTCCACGATTTCTTGCCACGTTTCGTTGGTGATCTGCTCCGCTAGGCCCCTGTCGGCGAGAATCTCCACATAGTGTTCCGCCTGGGACACGAAAATCAGCAGGCCGAGCCGGTCTTTGGTGCTGTGTAACTCATGTTCGAGAAACTGGCGGCGGGCGAGATTTGCAGCGCGCCAGAATTTGATTTTCTTCGGAACCAGCCACATGGTGAGTGGACGCCAGCGGAACAGGACGGCGAGGGCAATAAACAGTATCCATTGCAACGTAAACGCCTGCTGGTACTCGATCCACCAGGGGAGAAATTGCATCAGCGGCGCAATCAGCAAAGCGATAAACGCCGCCCACAGGGTGGATATGTAAAGGTAGTTGTCGGACTGACGCGCCAGTACCGTCACTACTTCTGCATCCGTAGTGGATTCCACGGCCTTGATGGTATCGGCAAGCTGGCGTCTTTCGTGTGCATTTAGCATATTTGTGCCGCTGATGAATTGTTTCGCTTATTGATGGTGTTTACCAACCACCGGAGGCCCCTCCGCCACCGAAACCGCCGCCTCCACCACCGAAGCCGCCTCCAAAACCGCCAGAACCTCCGCCGAAGCCGCCACCACCATAGTAGCCGCCGTACCGGCCGCGCCGATATCCACTACTTCCGTTGGGAGCGCCCAATACCGAGGAGCCAAATATCTGCAGCATTACAAAAAGAAGGAAGATGCCGACAAGCAGAGCCAGCTGGCGGTTGTCGTTGGTGTCGGTACTTTCAGCTACGTACTCGTTTTTGATTGCTGCAATAATTGAGTCGATACCGGCGACGACACCACCATCAAAGTTACCGTTGTGAAACTGAGGCAGGATCTTGGTGTGGATGATGTTGGAGGATATGGCGTCTGTCAGTGCGCCTTCAAGTCCATAGCCGACCTCAATACGTACCTTGCGTTCGGCGGGCGCCACAATCAGTAGCACGCCATTGTCTTTGTCTTTCTGTCCGATTTTCCAGTGGCGTGCCAACTGGTAGCCGTACTCCTCAATGGTCAGCCCCTGCAGGTCTGGAAGAGTAACCACTACGATCTGGTTGCTGGTGGCCTTTTCCTGCTGCTGCAGTTGCTCCGTGAGCTGGTAGCGAGTGCTTTGGCTCAGCAGGTTGGCATTGTCCACGACCCGTCCAGAGAGCGGCGGAAACTGGATATCTGCCAAGGTTGCCGCTGCCCACAATAGTGTCGGGCACAAGAGCAGTAAAAGCGCGATCCGCCGGATCGTCATAGACAGGCCCCGTGGTCGAAATTACTGGAAGTCGACTTCCGGTGCTTTTTCTGCACCTTCCGAGGTGGCTTCAAAGGTGTCGCGCAGTGGCATATCGCTGTAAAGAACGGTATGCCAGATGCGTCCGGGAAAGGTGCGAATCTCGCGGTTGTAGCGTTCTACGGCGGCGATATAATCCCGGCGGGCTACGCTGATGCGGTTTTCGGTGCCTTCCAGTTGTGATTGCAGTGCAAGGAAGTTCTGGTTGGCTTTCAGATCTGGGTAGCGCTCGACAACCACCATCAGGCGCGACAGGGCGCTGCTCAGTTGGGACTGGGCCGCCTCAAACTGTTGCAGTTTGGCAGGGTCATTGATGATATCGGAGTCCACCTGCATGGAATTCACCTTGGCGCGCGCTTCGGTCACCGCTTCCAGGGTTTCCTTTTCATGAGCGGCGTAGGCCTTTACGGTCTTTACCAGGTTTGGGATCAGATCCGCGCGGCGCTGGTACTGGTTCTGTACCTGGGCCCAGTTGGCTTTAACATTTTCGTCGTAAGTGGGAATGTTGTTTATGCCACATCCGCTGAGCCCAAAGGCAATCAGGAGCGTGATCAGCAGCTGCCATTGGCGAGAGCCGGCGATGGATGTATTTTCCTGGCGTAGAAATTTTGTAGGTGCGTTCATTCCTTCCATCCCTGTGGGTTACGAACCACACAATAATAGTCTTCAATCCGGCATTTTCGCGCAAGTTCTTCCCGGTTGAAGCGATAGAGAGCAGTAATGGCACTTAAAGCGACTATCTTCAAAGCCCGCGTACAGATCTCCGATATGGATCGGGACTACTATGCGGAGCACAACCTGACTCTGGCGCGTCACCCGTCGGAAACCGATGAGCGCATGATGATCCGGTTGCTGGCGTTTGCCTTGAATGCGAGCGATCAGCTCGAGTTTACCCGCGGGCTATCCAGTGACGACGAAGCCGATCTCTGGCAACACAGCCTGAGTGGCGAGATCGAGCACTGGATCGAGGTGGGAGTGCCGGCGGAGGAAAGGGTGCGCAAGGCCTGTGGCCGGGCTCAGCGGGCGACGATTTATGCCTATGGCCAGCGCACAGCACCGGTGTGGTGGCAGAAGATGGAGTCGGCCAGTGCACGATTCGACAATCTGCAGGTGTTCTTTTTACCGGCGGAGCAGTGCACAGACCTGGCGTCGATGGCCGAGCGCAATATGGAGCTGACCGCCACCATTCAGGACGGGCAGCTGTGGCTTGCCAGTGATAAACAAACCGTAGAAATTCAGCCTCAGCGCTGGAAGTAATTTAGCTATCCCGCAGGCCGCGGGATTTTATGATTGGAGTTCAATATGCCTTCTTTTGATATTGTTTCTGAAGTGGATAAGCACCAGCTGACCAATGCTGTGGACCAGGTAAACCGCACCATCACCAACCGCTTTGACTTCAAGGGGGTGGACGCGGAAGTGGAAATGAGTGAGTTCGCCCTGACCCTGCGCGCGGAGTCCGATATGCAGGTCAACCAGATGGTAGATATGTTGCGGGCGGCGCTGATCAAGTGTGATATCGACCCGCTGGCGATGGATGTGGGAGAAGAGGAGCAGTCCGGCAAACAGGTAAAAGTTGGCGTGACCCTGAAAAACGGTCTCGACAAAGATCTGTCAAAAAAGATCGTTAAGATCATCAAGGAAGAGAAGCTGAAGGTGCAGGCGGCGATTCAGGGGGACTCGGTACGGGTCACCGGCAAGAAGCGCGATGACCTGCAGCAAGTAATCGCCATGTTGCGGGGTAAGGAGCTGGAACAGCCGTTGCAGTTTAATAACTTCCGTGACTGATTCTTTGAGAGATGGTCACCGGGCAGTATCGAAAGTGGCGATCTCCAATTGGGGGAAGCCATTGATGAACTCGATACCGTCCTTTCTGCGCAGTGTTGGTGCTTTTGTTTGTCTGGGCTTTGTGGTGCCGGCCTCGTTTGGTGACCCTGTAGTGGGTCAGTCGGCTCCGGTCATCTCGGCAAAGTTGCTCGACGCCTGGTGGATCGACGGCAGTGACGGGTTGGATATATCCGGCCTCAGTTTCTGCCACGGTGAGCTGCTTGCGGTCGCGGACAAGTCATCGGAGCGAATCTATCGCCTTACCCCGGAATCAGGGCAGACGAGTGTTGGGTTGGATACGCGAGCGGAATTTTCCCGCCCGGCGCTGCCTGACGACCAGCCGGTTTCGGTTAAAGTCAGGGCGCTCCACTATGCCAGTGCACCACTCAGTATGGATTTTGAAGGGATCACCTGCGATGCCGATGGCACCTACCTGTTGAGCGAGCGGCACAACCGTATCGCTCAGCTGGATATTCCCGGCCGCACCGCGCAGTGGCTGCCTCAGCGCTGGTCGGAATCCGCAAAAAAGCAGGGTTACCTGCAGTTGTTCAATGCGGAGAGTGAAGGGCTGGTCAAGGCCGGAGAAGAATTCTGGGTGGCGCTGGAGCGACAACCGCGGGGATTGTTGAGGCTGAAGCCCGGTGACGTGGAAGGAGAGGCGTTTTATTCGATACCCGGAGTGCCCGGCCTGGATTTCCGAGGTCGTTCGGAGGATCTGACGGCGCTGGCCTTTTACGACGGTGCGCTGTTTACTCTGGAGCGCAATGCGTTTGCGGTATGCCGGCGCAATTTGCAAAGCCTGCGCGCAGACTGGTGTATTCAATACCGGGATGTGGAAGAGGGGCCTGAGTATGTGTATAAGGAAACCCGCTTTGGCAAAGGCGAAGGGTTGGCGATCAACGAGCAGGGTATTTTTGTGGCGCTAGACAACAATGGTGTGGCCCGCGCGGCAGACCCGGAAGATGCCCGTGGCCTGCTGATGCGCCTGGCGTTTCCCGATATTCCTGCATCCCTGGATGCGGTAGCAAATTAGCGAAATTTGAGCTTGTCGGATTCTTCACTGGCACTGTTGTTAAAAGAGGTGCGCGCCTGCCGGTTATGTGAGGCGAACCTGCCCCTCGGGCCGCGGCCGGTCGTCAGTGCGGCCAGATCTGCGCGTCTGTTGATTATTGGGCAGGCGCCCGGTACGCGGGTGCACGAAACCGGTATTCCCTGGAACGACCCTTCCGGTGAACGCCTCCGCGACTGGCTGCAGCTGGATCGCGATGCCTTCTACGATGAAACCCAGATTGCCATTATGCCCATGGGATTCTGCTACCCCGGGCGCGGCAATGGTGGCGATCTGCCGCCGCGCCCCGAGTGCGCGCCCACCTGGCACCAGCGGATATTGGATCAGTTGCCGGATATTCAATTGATCCTGCTGATCGGCCAGTACGCCCAGCGCTACTATCTCCCCCACTGGTATGGCAGCATTACGGAAAACGTGCGCCATTTTGCCGATGCGTTGCCTCACGGTTATTTTCCTCTCCCCCATCCGAGCCCGAGAAATACCCTGTGGCTAAAGCGCCGCCCCTGGTTTGAGGAAGAGGTGGTGCCAGCATTGCGCGCGCAAGTTCAGAACGTATTGAAAGGTTGACGATGCAGGTTCCCGAAAATATTAGAATCCACCCATCCTGGTATTCGGTGCTCGAGCCGGAATTTCACAAGCCCTATATGGGAGAACTACGGGAATTCCTGCAGCAGGAAAAGCAGGCCGGCAAGACTATCTTTCCCCCGGGTGGTCAGATCTTCAACGCCTTTAACTCCACCCCGTTTGATGAGGTGAAGGTGGTGATTCTCGGGCAGGATCCCTACCACGGCGTAGGCCAGGCCCACGGCCTGTGTTTTTCGGTCATGCCCGGTGTGCGCGTGCCGCCATCACTGAGAAATATCTATAAGGAAATGGAGTCGGACCTCGGCATTGTCGCGCCCGATCACGGATGCCTGCAGCCCTGGGCGGAGCAGGGGGTGTTATTGCTGAATGCGACACTTACCGTGGAAGAGAGTAAGGCCGGTGCGCACCAGGGACGCGGCTGGGAGCAGTTTACCGACGCCGCGGTACACGCACTGGCAGAGCAGCGGGAAGGATTGGTGTTCGTATTGTGGGGAAGCTACGCGCAGAAAAAGGGCGGCTTTATCGATCAGCGCAAGCATCTGGTATTGCGCGGCCCGCATCCGTCACCGCTTTCCGCGCACCGTGGATTTTTCGGCACGCGGCCGTTCTCTCAGGCGAATGCCTATCTGCAAAGCAGCGGAGTCGCGCCCATTGAATGGGCGCTGCCTGCAGCAGGAGCGCTGAGTAGGGTTGCGGTAGAGATCTGATCAGGCGAGGGGATCAGCGTCGGCGTCGTAGGGCAATTCAAGCACTTCCAGCACGCGGCCATCCTTGAGCTGCAGACTTTCCCCATCTGCCACCTTGCTTTTGGTTAACACCGCCAGCAGCGCCGTTTCACCATCCTGCGGGCTGGCCAGCACGATATTGCCCACACTGGATTTCCCTTCTCCGGAAAAAATCTCCGCCCCCGGTGCGGGCAGTTCGCCGCTGTCGATCTGCGCCCGGTACATACGACGTTTGGCGGCGCCCAGGTACTGCATGCGCGCCACCACTTCCTGTCCGGTATAACACCCTTTCTTGAAGCTGACGCCGCCGAGCTGGTGCAGGTTGACCATCTGCGGAATAAATTCTTCGCTGGTGCTCTGATACACCAGCGGAGTGCCAGTTTCCGCCAGCTGCAACAGCCACTGGCTGTAGCTGGCGGGTTCGGCGCCATTGCTGGCGAGTCTCTGCCAGAGATCAGCGGACTGGTCTGCCGGAATTTGCAGCACCACATTGCGCTCACTCAGGCCCGCTGCCAGCGCGCGTTCACCGTTGTGGTCGAAGGGGCGCAGCTGGTGGGGGAGCAGGTCGGTGTCTTCGCTGTTGGACAGGCTCAACAACTGGTTGGCGGTGCGGCAGGCGTCGCGGCCGCACAGGGCGAGCCAGCGATTGCTGTCGCTGACATCACTCAATTCGGTTTTGAAGAACACCGCGTATTTTTTCAGTGCGGCAAGGGCGGTGGCGACCAGGTCCCGGGGCATCAACAGGACGAATTCTGTTTGCTCGATTTTCAGTGCGTAGAAGGCACTGATCATGCGGCCCTTGGGATTGCAGTGGCTACCCAGGGTGAGATGCTCGTCGGGCAGGTTGACCAGGTCACAGGTAAGCTGGCCCTGGAGAAACTTCTGGCTGTCCGGGCCTTTCACGGAGATGGCGCCCATAGGGCTCAGGTCGATCAACTGAAGCTTTGCGCCGTTCTCAGTGTCAGTTGCCGGGAAGAGCGCACCGCCGTCCTGCCAGCTTGCGCCCTGGGTGCTTAGAAAATCCTGCCACTGCTGTTGATCCATGCTGAACTCGCTGCCTGAAACATTGATGGGGCGGAAGCGAGGAGCCCCCCCTCTCCCGAGACACGCTGTAAATACGTCCCTGTACGCTCGTAATCGGCACCCATGCCTCATACGGTCTCGGAAGAGGGCGGTTCCTCCCTTCCACCCGCTTAATATGCGTTTATACGACGCCGAATGGTGCGTCTAGGTGACTGTCTAATTTGGGGTTTTGCCGCGGGATTTCAACTACCGGTATACTGCGCGCACTTTGAATTGTGGCTTGAGTACGAAGTATGGATCGCAACCGCCTGTTTTGGGCCAGCCGTCGCGGCATGTTGGAGTTGGACCTGGTGCTGCTGCCGTTTCTCGATAATGTGTATGAGACACTGTCCGAGGAAGACAAGCAGCGCTATATCAAATTGCTGGATGAGCAGGATCAGGACCTGTTCGCCTGGTTCATGCGCCGGGACGATCCCCAGGATCCGGAGTTGATGCATATTGTCCAGATTATCCGCGACAACACCGGCCTGCAGGAGTAATTCTGGAGCGAAAGCCGCTCCCGATTCCCCGTCTTCCGATGCCGCTCAGCCCCAAACGGCGGGGCTGAAGCGCGCAGACCGCAGTGCGCGGCTGGTGTGTGATCTGGCACCGTCGCGTCTATTGCGCATTTTCCTGCCTCTTGTTCTCCTGCAGTCGATTCTTCTGCTGCTTGTTTCCCGTCTTCCCTGGCTTGCCGTGTGCGCATTGATTCCCGCAATCGCGTTTTACGGGGTAATTGAGTGGCGCCGGCTGGCGGCGTCCGTTGGGCGCCTTTCGACGGCGGAACGGCGCTGGTACTGGCAGATGAAGGGCGGTGCGCGGCGGGAATTTCAGTTGGTGGGGGAGCTGACGCTGTGGCGCTGGCTGATCGTGATCAACGGCCGGGATCTCGAGGGGCGGCGCTTGCGGTTGGTATTTGCGCGGGACGCCGCCAGTGCAGATGACTGGCGACGCCTGCTGGTGGCGTTACGTTATTCCCGCTAGATCTATTTTCCGGGGGAGGTTCAGGGGGGGGGAATTCAGGGGCCGATAAAGTGCCGCTGATCGGCAAAGTTCTCCGGCACCAGAATGGTATCCATGGCCAGTTCCCGCAGCCCCGGGTAGTCCAGTGAGTAGTGCAGGCCGCGGCTCTCCCGGCGGTCCAGGGCGGAACGGATAATCAGCTCGGAGACCACCGCCAGATTGCGCAGTTCGATCAGGTCGCTGGTGATGCGGTAATTCGCGTAGAACTCCAGAATCTCTTTCTGCAGCAGTTTCACCCGGTGCTCCGCCCGCAACAGGCGTTTGCGGGTGCGCACAATGCCGACAAAGTCCCACATAAAGCGGCGCAGCTCGTCCCAGTTGTGCGAGATCACCACGTCTTCATCGGAATCGGTGACCCGCGATGCGTCCCAGGCCAGGGCGGATTTCGGCGGGGCTACCTTTTCGATGGTGCTGTCGATATGCATCGCCGCAGAGCGCGCATACACCACACATTCCAGCAGGGAGTTACTGGCCAGGCGGTTGGCGCCGTGCAGGCCGGTAAAAGTGGTTTCGCCGATGGCGTACAGCTGGTCCAGATCGCTGCGGCCGTGCTGGTCCACCATCACGCCGCCGCAGGTGTAGTGGGCGGCAGGTACCACGGGGATGGCCTCGCGGGTGATATCGATGCCGTATTTCAGGCAGTTCTTGTACACCGTGGGGAAATGCTCGCGGACAAACTCCGGGTCCTTGTGGGAGATGTCCAGGTAGACGCAGTCTGCACCCAGTCGCTTCATTTCGTGGTCGATGGCACGGGCGACGATGTCCCGCGGGGCCAGTTCGCCGCGCTTGTCGAAGCGGTGCATAAAGCGTTCGCCATTCGGCAGCTTCAGCAGGGCGCCTTCGCCGCGCAGTGCCTCGGTGATCAGCATGGACTTGGCTTTGGGGTGGTACAGGCAGGTGGGGTGGAACTGGTTGAATTCCATATTCGCCACCCGGCAGCCCGCGCGCCACGCCATGGCGATACCGTCGCCGCTGGCACCGTCCGGGTTGCTGGTGTACAGGTAGGCCTTGGCGGCGCCGCCGGTGGCCAGTACCACGGCCTTGCCCTGGAAGACTTCTACCTCTTCGGTTTCCTTGTTGTACACATAGGAACCGGCGCAGCGGAAGCGGCCGGTGGTGGCGTCTGGCTGGCGGATCAGGTCCAGCGCGATGTGGTGCTCGAAGCAGTCGATATTGGGGGTGTTGCGCACCTGCTCGATCAGGGTGCTGTGCACCGCGCGGCCGGTGGCGTCGGCGCTGTGAATGATGCGCCGGTGGCTGTGGCCGCCTTCTTTGGTGAGGTGGTAGTCACCGTCGTCTTCGCGGGTGAAATCCACGCCCTGGTTGATCAGCCAGTGAATGGCGTCGCGGCTGTTCTCCACGGTAAAGCGCACTGCGTCCGGGTGGCAGAGTCCGGCTCCTGCATCTAATGTATCGGCTATGTGCGCGTCTACCGAGTCGGTTTCGTCCAGTACGCCGGCAATGCCGCCCTGGGCAAACCAGGTGGAGCCGTCCTGCAGGCGCTGCTTGGACAGCAGGGCCACGCGGTGGCGTGCAGCCAGGTGCAGCGCCAGGGTCAGGCCCGCAGCGCCGCTGCCAATTACCAGGACGTCGTAGTGGTTCTCGTTCGGGGTCACAGGTCCGTTTGCCTTCTCTCTCATGGAGTTTTATTCATATTAGGGGGCGCGTAGTATACGCCATCTTCAAAAATTACCGATTTGTCAGGAACTTATGACCAAAATCCAGTGTCTTGGACACAACAGAATAAGCTTGGCGATGGCGCATTCCGGCGCCAGAGCAGCGGTTTGGAGTAGGGGATGACAGGGCAACAGGCGTCACCAAGTGATCGCCAGCTGGTAGAGCGGGTTCAGAAAGGGGACAAGCGCGCCTTCGACCTGCTGGTGCTGAAGTACCAACACAAGATCATGGCGGTGGTGAGCCGCTATATCAACGACCACGCCGAGGTACACGATGTGGTGCAGGAGGCCTTTATCAAGGCTTACCGCGCGCTGGGCAATTTCCGTGGAGAGAGTGCCTTTTATACCTGGATGTACCGGATTGCGATCAATACCGCCAAGAACCACCTGGTATCCCGCAGCCGCCGCCCGCCGTCATCCGATGTGGATCTGGACGACGCCGAATTCTATTCCGGCGCGGATCTGCTGCGGGACAACGAGACCCCGGAAAACCAGTTGTTCCGCGATCAGCTGGAGGCCACGGTGCATCGCGCGATTCGCGAGCTGCCAGAAGACCTGCGCTCCGCGGTGACCCTGCGGGAGATGGAAGGGCTGAGTTACGAGGAGATCGCGGAAGTGATGGGGTGCCCGGTGGGTACCGTGCGCTCGCGGATCTTCCGCGCCCGGGAATCCATTGACCGCGCGGTACAGGCAACCATGGCCGGTGAGCCGGAACCTGTAGACGGACGCGGTTAGAAGGCGGTTAGTAGAGGGGTGAACCCGAGGAGACAGGAGTGGCTATTCTTTAGTCAGTTCTGTTTTAGGCTTGGGGCCTTTTGAGGGCTTTCTGGTCTAAATCTTCCCGGTGACCGGGACGACAGATAAAATTTCGACGAATTCACACAAATTTTGTCTGCCCGGTAAAACTTTTTCGACAGACCCCGGTCTCACGTATTAACAAACAGGGTGTGAATTAGGGCGCATTAGATAAGCCCTGGGTTCATAAGCATCCAAAGAATTGCACTGAAAGAGGGTTGACCCGTATGTCCCACGGGAATCATCAGCAGCGTCTGAATGAGTCACTGTCCGCTTTGATGGACGGTGAGGCCAATGAGCTGGAAATTCAGCGTCTGCTTAAAGAAAGTGATGCCGCGGGCAGCGCTTCTGGCGGTGACTTGAACGAGCGCTGGTCCCGCTATCAGCTGGCTGCCGGCGTGATGCGTGGTGAGAAGGTGGCTCCGGTTGATCTCGGCCTTGCCGCCAGTATTTCCGCCGCCATTGCCGATGAGCCGCCGCTGCAGTCTGCAGAACCGGTGCCGGCCAATGATACCCATCACGACGTTACTCGCAGCCGCTGGTGGCGCCCGCTTTCCCGCGGTGCCGTGGCGGCAACGGTAGCCTTCGCTGCGGTGCTTGGTGTCCAGCAAATTCAAGCTCCGCAAACTCAGGGTGACCTGGTAGCGGAAAGCGAGCGCCCGCAGCAGGCACCGGTGGCTTCCATGCCCCAGCCGAGCGGTTTTCTTGCTCCGACACTGAATACTCGCGCGGTGAGTACAGCGCCACAGTTGGTACCCGAACAGCGTGTTGGTCCTGCGCCTCAAGTGCAGATGGTGCCTACACCAGAGTTGATGCGACATCTGAACCGGGTGATGATCGAGCACTCCGAACAGGCGGCCCGCGTTGGCAGTCAGGGCATGGTCCCCCATGCGCGCGCAACCTATGGGGAGCGCCCACCGGAGTAATTGCGATAGCCGGTGCCAGGCAGCGGCTTTCCCGATGCACAACCAGATAAAGCGTGAATATGGCAAACCTGATTTCCCGTAATGCCCGCAAAGCCAACAGCTCGCTGTTGGCTTTTTTACTATTGGCTGCACCCATTGCTGTACCCGGCGTGAGCGCGCAGAGCGCTGAACCCGCTGAAAACTCAGGTGCCCTGGATGGCGCCGCTTCGGCGCCGCCTTCTGCTGGTCAGAAGCCCTCTGTGCCACTGCCCGCGCCGGAGTCGACTGAAGCGACCCGGGTATTGCTGGCCAAGCTCGCACAGGCGGTTGCTAGTTTGGAGTACCGCGGCCTTGCGACATTCGAGCATGTTGGGTCCATGGAGACCCTGGAAGTGGTGCATGGTATCCGTGACGGTGAGCAGGTCGAGCGAATCCGTTATCTCACCGGCAGCCCGCGGGAAATGGTGACTCGCAGCAGTGACAGCCAGTGCCACCGCGAGAGCAGCCCGCTATCCCGTCCCGGTTTGCACAGCGCCGCGGGGCTGGAGAATGTCCAGTCCAACTATCTCTTCCTGGTTCGCGGCGAGGAGCGCATCGCTGATCGCGAAGCGATTGTGCTGGAAGCACGCCCACGGGACCTGCACCGGTTCGGCATGGTGATCAGTGTCGACAAAGAGACGGGTTTGCCGCTCAAGTCCATGTTGGTGGCGCCTGCTGGCCGTGTACTTGAGCGCTTTCAGTTTGTGGAGCTTGATCTGGCGCCGGTGACCGACAGTGAGCTGCAGCCGCGTTCACCCGCGGTGCGCGAAGAAACTAGCCCCATTACCTGCACGGATGCTGAAAGCCGCTGGCGACTTGGCTGGGCGCCAAACGGCTTCAAACCGGTGGCCGTGCAAGCGCTGGCCGATGGCCAGATGTTGGTATTCAGCGATGGCCTCAGTGCGTTCACTGTCTTTGTACAGCAGCTGCCGGAAATGAATTACAAAGGCCGAGCCGTGCGAGGTGCCACCGTCGCCTATATGGATCATATCGATGTGGGTGGTGCACGCTACACCGTGACAGTTGTGGGTGAAATCCCCGACAATACCGCGCAACTGGTGGCCAAGGCGGTCACAGAAAAACGGTAACCGGAAGTATCGAAAACATGATTGAAGAGCGTGGCAAAGTCGTCGCTATCGAGCATTCTGCGGTGTGGATAGAGACGGTGCAGCGCAGTGGCTGCCACAGTTGTGCGGCAAAGTCCGGCTGTGGCACAGGCCTGCTTGGCGACTTCTGGTCCAGTGCGTCTCGTGTCCGCGTGCCGGTACCACCTGCAGAGGCAGAAACAATACAGCTGCACGATACCGTGGTGATTGGCATTGGCGAGCGCGTGTTGGCAACAAGTTCGCTGATCGTGTATCTGGCGCCTCTGGTTACGCTGGTGGCGGGCGCGCTGGTGGGACAATCTGCGGGGTCCGAACCCCTGGCGATTGCCGGGGCTGCGTTGGGCCTTGCAGCAGGTGCGCTGGTTATCCGTCTCTACAGTAATTTCAATCGCGGTAATAGCGCACTTGAACCGCAATTCCTTCGTCGTGAACGGGGCAATCCCTGTGCGATACCCGTGTCTCCCATTGCCTGAATAGCACCCGGGCGCCGTTCTTCTTCCCTGGCTGCTGTTGCTGCGATCCCTTCCCGGCTCGTACGCCTGTGTCCCATACCTGCGTTCTTCTTGTTGGTCGTTTCGGGCCTGCGCAGATTTATGCGTGGATTTGGCTGCTGATTTCCCATCTGTTTCTACACTGAATGCTGACCGGGCGGTACGACCCGTATCGTGCCGAGCAAAGCAATAAACATACTCATCGGAGATCAGGGATGGCAGGGCAGGGAGAGTTGAACGGGCCTCAGAGTTTCGAGGGGCGCTGCTATGCAGAGAGCTGGCCGCTGAAAACGGCCTTTGTAATATCCCGCGGTGCGCGCACCGAGGCACGGGTTGTGGTCGTTGAGGTTTGCGCGGAAGGTGTGACGGGAACGGGTGAGTGCACCCCTTATCCGCGCTACGGTGAAAGCCTGGAATCGGTGCTGGCGGAGATTCATTCGGTTATGCCCGCCCTCCAGCGGGGGATCACCCGCCGTCAATTGCAGAATTTGATGCCTGCCGGCGCCGCGCGCAATGCGGTGGATTGTGCGCTGGCCGACTGGACACGCAAGCAGAGTGGCGCAGGCTTTGCTGGTCCCGACTCCCTACCCACGGTTCAGACATTGGTGATCGCGGAGCCTGATGCGATGGCTGATGCTGCGCAAGCTGCCGAACAGTCCGGTGTGTCGGTGCTGAAGCTCAAGCTCGACCGCCATCAGGTTCTGGAGCGTGTGAGTGCCGTGCGCGGTGCGGCTCCCGGCTGCGAGCTGGTGATTGATGCCAATGAAGCATGGGCGCCCGAGGGGTTGCCGGCACTTTGTGAAACCCTTGCCGAGCTGGGGGTCTCAATGCTCGAACAGCCCTTGCCGGTGGGTGAGGATCGCGTGCTGGCAACCTTTGCACACCCATTGCCAATCTGTGCCGATGAAAGTTGCCATACTCGTGCGGACCTGCCCAGACTCAAGGGCCTTTACGATATGGTGAATATCAAACTGGACAAAACAGGCGGGTTACAAGAGGCGCTTCTGCTCGCAGATGCCGCCAGTGAACAGGGCTTTGAGCTGATGCTTGGCTGCATGTTGTGCACATCGCGGGCGATTCGCGCGGTTTGGCCCCTCGGGGAAAGGGCGCGCTTTGTCGATCTGGACGGGCCCACCTGGCTGGCAAAAGATGTGAAGCCCTTGCAGTTTTTTCACGGCCGGGTTTTTTGGACCTGATGGTAGCGGGCCCTTGGTGACGGGCTCGTGGTGAAGTGTTGCCAGAGCGCTCGGCGTCAGGGGCGGTAGCAGAGCAGGTCGGTCATTACCTGCAGGTATTCTTCACTGGCGACATCCGCAGAAATTGGCGGAAACTCCAGAGTAATACAGGGGTGCTCGTTTTCCGCACACCAGGTGCCAAATGAGCCTGGTGTCTGGTAGCCCAGTTCGGTCACCAGTGGTAATTCGATCCGTTCGGCCAGCCAGTGCCCCAGCGGGCTTTGAAGGGGGTCCTCCACGCACGCGAGGGGCTCGTGAATCGAGACCATCCAGGCTGGGGCAAGCTCGCGTACCAGGCGGCATAGGGACTGGGTTTCCGGCTCGGACCCGGCATGGTCACCGCTGGAGAGATAGACGTCCCGCTCGTCGGCGGCGCTGTTCCAGCGGTAGACGGTGCCGCCGGACTTCCAGTTGATGGTGGCAAAGTTGCGGTTGAGGTCCACGCCGCGGGCATTGGAGCGCACTCCCAGCTGGCAGCCGTCCGGGTTGACCGCCAGAATCACATGGTGCCGCAGTAGGCCCGCCTCCAGAGAGCGCAGGGCGCACGATAGAGTGACCACCGCGGCGACTTCGTCGCCGTGGGTGCCGGCCATCACCAGTCCGGTATTCTCGTCGCAGATTTCTGCCGGAAAATAGTACAGCGGCGCGCCCAGAGCAGACTGACCATACTGAAGCCTCTGGGTGTGAAACAGGCCACGCTGTGTCCGCGGGCGAAGGCGAACAGGGGGGGCGCGATGTTGGCGGGGAGGTTGTTTTGGGGCTGTCATGCAATCCTTAACACTGTTTTACACTAGGGAATGCGAACTTTTTAACGTAATGCCCAACTAATAGGGTGTCACGGGCTGGGGTTCAGCGATGTTCCCGGCCGATAGCAGCCTTCGCGGATAACACTGAGTGATAACCAAAAGGCTGCCAATTCAAAATGTATTTTTTGCATATTAGTAAAAGGGCTTATCAGGGGTGACAAATATGGTTGCACGCTGTTCGCAATTCTTACTTGCGCTTTGTTTCCTTGTCTCGACCGCGGCGTTTGCGCGCGGATTGCCGGAACTGACCGACCTAATCGAGCAGAATTCGCCGGCGGTAGTAAAGATCAATACGGTGGAACGCAACCGCGTTTCGCGCAACTCCATGCCGCCGCAGTACCAGCAGGAGATCCCGGATATCTTCCGGCACTTGCTGGAACCCCGGCAGCGTCAGCAGCGCCCGGTAGCCAGTATGGGGTCCGGATTTATCATTTCCGATGATGGCTATGTGGTCACTAACAACCATGTAGTTGACGGCGCGGATGAAGTCCGTGTCACTCTGACCGATCGCCGTGAGTACGAGGCCAAGGTGGTGGGTACCGACCCCCGCTCCGATTTGGCGCTGTTGAAAGTGGAAGGGGAAAACCTGCCCACGGTGCGCTGGGGCGACTCGGAAACCATCAAGGTAGGTGAATGGGTGGTGGCCATTGGCTCCCCGTTTGGCCTGGATTACTCCGCCAGCGCCGGTATCGTCAGTGCCATGGGGCGCAGCATCCCCAACGAAAGCCGCGAGAACTATGTTCCGTTTATCCAGACCGATGTGGCCATCAACCCGGGGAACTCCGGTGGACCGCTGTTCAACCTGAACGGCGAAGTGGTGGGTATCAATTCCCAGATCTACACCCGCAGCGGGGGCTCCATCGGCCTGTCATTTGCGATTCCCGCGAGTCTCGCCCAGGACGTGGTTGCCCAGCTCAAGGAAAAGGGGCGTGTTGACCGCGGCTGGCTGGGGGTGGGTATCCAGGATGTGGACCGCAAACTCGCCACCGCCATGGGGCTCGGCAAGCCGGCTGGAGCACTGGTCGGTCAGCTGGAGGCTGACTCTCCGGCGGACAAGGCCGGGATCCAGGTGGGCGACATCATCACCCGCTTTGACGGCCAGAAGATCGTGATGTCCGGTGATCTTCCCCATGTAGTGGGCCGCACTCGCCCGGGTGCCGAGGTGCCGGTGCTGCTGATGCGTGAAGGCAAGGAGCGCAAACTGAGCGTGCGTGTGGGCGCCCTGCCTGGCGACGACGACGGCCAGCAGCAAGCCAGCGTAACGACGGCGACTGACGTGGGTGGCCGCCTGGGTCTTGTC
Organism: Microbulbifer sp. ABE4_465; assembly: GCF_056160765.1. Lineage (NCBI taxonomy): Bacteria > Pseudomonadati > Pseudomonadota > Gammaproteobacteria > Cellvibrionales > Microbulbiferaceae > Microbulbifer > Microbulbifer sp. ABE4_465. Next base: position 81,709 of record NZ_JBSWXV010000005.1, on the reverse strand, counting down.
GTCGACGAAATTCCCGACAGCCTCAAGCAGCGCCTGGGGGTGGAAAGCGGTGTATTGGTCAAGCAGGTGGTGCCGGGCAAGGCCGGTGCCAATGCCGGACTGCGCAGCGGCGACATCATCGCCCAGCTGGGCTTCGAGCAGGTGGAGTCCCTGTCAGACTACGAGAAGGTGGTGAAGAAGCTCCCGAAAGGTGAGCTGCTGCCGATCCGCTTCTTCCGCGGCGGCCAGCCGACCTTTCGCACTATCCAGATCGAAGAGGACTGATACTGGCAAAGATCACGTGAGTTAGTTGGATTGAGGGTCGGTTGCGCACAGCAATGCGGCCCTCAACCGGCTCAAGGCCAACAGCCCCGAGGGTTGCAGACAGATTGGATGCACTTTTTGCGCAACCTGTTAGACTTGCGCCCACAGCGCGGCCCGGTCCGCCCATTAACTCACTGATTTTTAAAAGGTTTTATCCTCGCAGTGGCCACTGATCTCTCCCATATCCGCAACTTTTCCATTATTGCCCACATCGACCACGGCAAATCCACCCTCGCAGACCGTTTTATCCAGGTGTGCGGTGGCCTGAGTGACCGTGAGATGGCGGCGCAGGTACTCGATAGCATGGATATCGAGCGGGAGCGGGGTATCACCATCAAGGCCCAGAGTGTGACTCTGGACTACAAAGCCCGTGACGGTAAAACTTACCAGTTGAACTTTATTGATACGCCCGGGCACGTGGACTTCTCCTACGAAGTTTCCCGCTCACTGGCCGCCTGTGAAGGCGCGCTGCTGGTGGTGGATGCGGCCCAGGGCGTTGAGGCACAGTCCGTCGCCAACTGTTACACCGCGATCGAACAGGGCCTGGAGGTGATTCCGGTTCTGAACAAAATGGATCTGCCCCAGGCGGAGCCGGAGAAAGTCGCGGAAGAGATTGAAGATATTATTGGCATCGATGCCACCGAGGCCACCCGCTGCAGCGCCAAGTCGGGACTGGGCATCGAAGATGTACTGGAAGACCTGGTGCGCCTGGTACCGCCGCCCGAAGGTGATGTAATTGCTCCCCTGCAGGCGCTGATTATCGACTCCTGGTTCGATAGCTACCTGGGAGTCGTGTCCCTGGTGCGCGTGATGCAGGGTACCCTAAAAAACAAAGACAAGATCGTTACCAAATCCATCGGTCGCGCCCACGTCGTGGACAGCGTCGGTGTGTTTACCCCCAAGCGCAAGGAAACCGGTGAACTGAAAGCCGGCGAAGTAGGCTTTGTGGTGGCCGGCATCAAGGACATTCACGGTGCTCCCGTGGGTGACACCCTGACCCACGCAAAAGATGCGGATCTGGTCAAAATGCTGCCGGGTTTCCAGCGCGTCAAGCCTCAGGTTTACGCGGGCCTGTTCCCGGTGAGTTCTGACGACTACGAAGCCTTCCGCGATGCCCTGGACAAGCTCTCCCTGAACGACGCGTCTCTGTTCTATGAGCCGGAAACTTCCGATGCCCTGGGCTTCGGTTTCCGCTGTGGCTTCCTCGGCATGCTGCACATGGAAATTATTCAGGAGCGCCTGGAGCGGGAATACAACCTGGATTTGATCACCACCGCGCCAACCGTGGTGTACGAGGTGGAACTGACCAATGGCGAAATCGTCAATATGGACAATCCTTCGCGCATGCCCGACCTTGGTCAGATCGAGGAAATGCGTGAGCCCATTGTGGAAGCGAATATTCTGGTACCGCAGGAATACCTCGGTAACGTGATCACCCTGTGTGTGGAGAAGCGCGGTGTCCAGCAGGACATGCAGTATGTGGGTGGGCAGGTGTCCCTGCGCTACGAGCTGCCCATGAGTGAAGTGGTGATGGACTTCTTTGACCGCCTCAAGTCCGTCAGCCGCGGCTTTGCCTCCCTGGATTACAACTTTGTGCGCTTTGACCCGGCAAAACTGGTGCGTCTTGATATCCTGATCAACGGTGAGCGAGTAGACGCCCTGGCGGTGATTCTGCACCGGGACAACGCGCAACAGCGCGGTCGCGCCCTGGCGGAAAAAATGAAAGAGCTGATTCCACGGCAGATGTTTGACGTGGCAATTCAGGCGGCTATCGGCGGTCAGGTGGTAGCGCGGACCACGGTGAAAGCCCTGCGTAAAAACGTAACTGCCAAGTGTTATGGTGGTGACGTAACTCGTAAGAAGAAGCTGCTGGAGAAGCAGAAGGCCGGTAAGCGCCGTATGAAGCAGCTGGGCAAGGTCGAAGTGCCACAGGATGCATTCCTTGCGGTGCTGAAAGTGGACAATTAATGCGGTCACCTATTGGCAAAAATGGCATTTAGTAATCGGGTAGGCCGCAATCTGTGCTCGGTCACATCAAATAAGAAACAGTCGGAAAGAGACAACTGAATGGATATCAACTTCCCCCTAATATTGCTGTTGCTGGTTGTGGTGACAGGGGTGATCTGGCTGTTTGATGCGTTGTTTTTGGCTCGCGGGCGCAAGGCGCAGGCGGAAAAGGGGCAGCCGGTGCAGGAGCCGGTCGCGGTGGAATACGCCAAGTCTTTTTTCCCGGTACTGGCCATCGTGTTCGTGCTGCGATCATTCGTGGTAGAGCCGTTTCAGATTCCGTCTGCTTCCATGGATCCGACCCTGGAAGTGGGTGATTTTATCCTGGTGAACAAATACGCCTACGGCCTTCGTCTCCCGGTAAGTCGAACCAAAGTGCTGAATATCGGTGAACCCAAGCGCGGCGATGTTATGGTGTTTTTCCCTCCGCATATGAACGAGACCTACTACATCAAACGGGTCATTGGTCTGCCGGGTGATGAGATTCGTATAGAAAACAACCAGCTATACATCAATGGCGAGGCCATGCCACAGGAGTTTATCCGCTTTGATACGGAGAACCCGGGGCGCGAACTGCTGTGGGAAACCCTCGGCGGGCATCGCCATTTGACCGCGAAGCAGAGCCGCCCGGGCCCGTTTGGCAATATTCGAACTCTGAAAGTGCCGGAAGGCCACTATTTCATGGTGGGTGACAACCGCGACAACAGTCTCGACAGCCGCAAGTGGGGCTTCGTGCCTGAGGAAGACATTGTCGGCAAAGCCTTTGCAATCTGGATGCATTGGGAGAAACTACTGAGCCTGCCCAGTTTTGACCGGGTTGGGGGCATTGATTAAAACCATAACAATCGGTAGATCGACATGGCATTAGATACACAGATTTCCCGCAGCTTGGCTGGCCAGCGGGGTATGAGTTACTGGGGCTGGCTGGCGATTATTGCGGTATTCGGCTTTGGCCTGACTGTGGTCTCGAAAATGGGACCGGCCTATGTGGATGCGCACTTTGTCGAAGAGGGACTGCACTCCCTGTCAAAAAACGACGGCATCCGCGAAATGAGCAATACCCAGATCAAACGTGAGCTGGATCGATTCTTCACCATCAACAACGTGCGTGGTGAGCCAGTCAACTCGGTCAAAATTATTCGCGGTGCTGACAGTACTCTGGTCAGCATCAACTACGAGCTTCGCCAGCCGTTGTTCCACAATGTGGATGTGGTAATGAAGTTTGATAAACAATTGAACACTGCCAAGCCCGAGCTCTGTTGTGAGCCGCTGGTGGATCTTGAGCAGTTTCGAAAGCGAGATGACTACTAACCGGTGACAGACCTCCATCTGCAACGACTGGGCAATCGCCTGGGGTATCAATTCACCCGGGCGGAATTGCTCGACCTGGCACTGACCCACCGCTCCCACGGCAGCCGCAACAACGAGCGGCTGGAATTCCTCGGCGACTCCATTCTCGGGTTTACCATCAGTGCAGCCCTGTTTGAAAAGTTTCCTGATGGTCGCGAAGGCCAGATGAGCCGGCTGCGTGCGCAGCTGGTCAGCGGTGAAACCCTGGCCAAAGTCGCCCGGGAGCTGGAGCTGGGCGAGTGCCTGCGCCTCGGCGAAGGGGAAATGAAGAGTGGCGGTCATCGTCGATCCTCGATCCTGGCGGATGCGGTGGAGGCGATTATCGGCGCAATTTATCTGGACTCGGGGCTCGAGGTGGCGCGCGAACGGGTACTGGCCTGGTTTGCCCCGCGCCTGCAAAGCCTCTCCCTGGAAACCGCGAAGGATCCGAAAACCCGCCTGCAGGAATGGCTGCAGGCGCGGCAAAAGCCGCTGCCCGACTATACGGTGGTGGAGGTGGCCGGTGAGGAGCACTCCCAGCAGTTTGTGGTGGAATGCCGTGTATCCGGCCTCAGCGAGCCCGCCAAGGGTGTGGCTGGAAACCGTCGAGCCGCGGAAAAAGCCGCAGCCACCGAAGCCTATGCGCGACTGACCGGGCAGGCTTGAGCCTATAATCGACTGCAATTCGCCCTCAAATACTGACTGGCCCGCCATACGAAGGGCCCATTCGACCAGCTCGGAGATCCCCTTGAGCGAATCCAATACTTCTGATTCCCCTGCAACCCGCTGCGGCTATGTCGCGATTGTCGGCCGACCCAATGTGGGGAAATCCACGCTGCTGAACCACATGTTGGGGCAGAAGATCTGTATTACGTCCCGCAAGCCGCAGACGACCCGCCACAATATGCTGGGTATCAAGACCGACGGGCATAACCAGATCATCTTTGTCGACACCCCAGGACTGCATGCGGGCGAAGAGAAAGCAATCAACCGCTACATGAACCGCGCAGCCATCAGCTCCACCCGGGACGTGGATGTGGTGGTGTTCGTGGTAGAGCCGGCTCGCTGGACAGAAGGGGACGAGCTTGTGGCGCAGAAACTGCGCGGCCTCAAGTGCCCTTTGATTATTGCGGTCAACAAGGTCGATCAGTTGCAGGATAAAAATGCACTGCTGCCGCAACTTCAGGCATTGCAAGAGCGATTCCCGGAAGCGGAAATTGTGCCGATATCTGCGCTGCGCACCTCCAATCTTCAGTCTCTGGAAGATGTGATAGTAGAGCGCCTGCCGGAAGGTATGCACTTCTTTGAGGAAAACCAGATCACCGATCGCAGCTCCCGCTTCCTCGCCGCCGAAATCGTGCGAGAAAAGGTGATGCGTCAATTGGGCGCAGAGATTCCCTATTCGGTCACCGTAGAAGTGGAAGAGTTCGCTCAGGAAGGCAAGGTGCTGCACATCAGTGCGGCGATATTGGTGGAGCGCAACGGTCAGAAACGTATCCTGATTGGCACTAAAGGCGAGCGTATCAAGCAAATCGGCCAGCAGGCGCGCCTGGATATGGAGACACTGTTCGACAGCAAGGTGATGCTGAACCTTTGGGTGAAAGTCAAATCCGGCTGGTCTGACGACGAGCGCGCCCTGCGCAGCCTCGGCTACGTCGACAAGCAGTAACCAGTCGGCAACGTGCTGTGCAGCAGCTTCCGCCGCAACCCGCCTATATTCTTCACTCCCGCCCGTTTCGGGATTCCAGTCTGATTCTGGAACTGCTTACCCCGGACTACGGGCGTATCGCCTGTATTGCCAAAGGTGCGCGCCGCGACAAACAGCGCCGCCAGCGCGCACTGCAACCCTTTACCCCCCTGTTGGTGACTCTTCTGGGGCGTCACGATCTGAAAACGCTGGGGCCGCTGGAAAATGCCGGTCAGCCCCTCTGGCTGAAGGGGCGCGCCGTTTATGCGGGCCTCTATGCCAATGAGCTCCTGGTGCGGTTGATGCCGGAAGGGGAGAGCCTGGTGTCGGTATTTGTTGCTTACCAGGATTTACTGCAGCATCTGGCGCGGTTGTCCGGTGAGCACAGCGGAGAACTGGAACCGCCGTTGCGGATTTTTGAGCTGCAGCTGCTACAGGCACTGGGCAGCTGCCCGGAACTGGATTTTTGCTCTATTGAAGGCGCGCCGATACGGCCTGACGGTGTGTACCGGTTGACGCAGGAGGAGGGGTTTGTGCCTGTCGTGATACCCTCGGGGCAAGCACTGCGCTCGGCAGATTTTGCCGGCGCACAACTGCTGGCGATGGCGCAGTTGCTCGCGATAGATGTTGCAGCTGAGCGCCAATTGGCGCCAGAAAATCACGGTCTGTCTGATGCCAAACGGCTTACCCGCCTTTTGCTGGGGCCACTGCTGGGGCATCGTCCACTGAAAAGCCGCGAGCTGTTCCGTCAGGTGTATTGCGCAGACTGACCTCGCCGGCGATGCCCTTGTTCAGTGTTCCTGAGATTCCGGCTTTGTCGCTTCGCATTCCAGTCCGAATAACGCATCCAGGTCCTGGTCCGCTGCCCAGTCTCGCAGACTCCGAATTTCTTTTCTGACCAGCTTATAGGCTCTTTCAAAGGTGGCCTGGTCCGGCTCGTCGACACCGTTTCCTGTTTCCTGCAGAGGCCGCAGTAACTCCTGTAATTGTTCGGTGGCGGTGCGCAGGCGCGGTACCCCGCAATAACAGCACCCTCCGTGCAGGCGGTGTACCCGTTCGAACATTGCCAGATAATCTTTGGCTTGCGCCATGCGCGCGAGTTCCTGCTCGTCTTCGTGCAGTCCTTTCAGCAGCATGCGCAGTAGGTCCCGCGAGAGCCTGGCGTCCTGATTTGCCAGATTCAGACTCTCACCGATATCCACCAGTCGCGGTTCCATCAATGTGGTCAATTGTGGTGTTTCGCTAAATGTATTGACTTCCATCCAGCGTTTGACGGTGTGGGTCAACTGGCTTTCGCTGACTGGTTTACTGAGGTAGTCGTCGAGGCCGGCACTGAGCAGGCGCGACTTCTCTTCGGTACCGGCATGGGCGGTAAGGGCGATAACCGGTGTGCGCCGCCCGGTTTCTTCCCTGCGGATGGTCTGCGTGGTGGCAATGCCGTCGAGCCCTGGCATTTGAATATCCATAAAAATCATATCGAAATGCTGCTCTCGCCATAGTCGCAGCGCTTCTTCGCCACTGTCGGCGAGAGTGGCATCGATACTCTGTGTGCGCAAAAGCTCGCTCATTAACCGCCGGTTTGCCTCGTAGTCGTCTACCACCAGTACCCGCGGCTGGGTCGGCCAGGGCAGTGCGGGGAAAGTGCCGGTCTGCGGACGTGACTGTGCCTGCTGCGGAACTGCGCGCTTCAGGGCGCGCAGTAATCCTTCGCGACTGACGGGCTTGGCCAGGAATGCCAGCACGCGCGTGCGCAGCGCGTCATAGCAGCGGCGCAGATCCACCGGGGATCCCTGCACGATGACCCGGCACTGGTAGGTGTCAATGAGTTGCTGCACGGTACTGATAAAGCTGTCGAAGTCATCGTTGGCCAGGGCTGTGTCGATGATCAGGCCGTCGGGCAGGGCATCGTGGCGCCACATTTGCTCGACAGCCGGCACCAGACTTTCGCCGTCATTGTGCTCCAGCGGCGCGGCTCGCCAGTGGGTGAGCTGCTGGTAGATCTGCTGGCGAGTCATGGGGTTCGGGTCCACCAGCAGCAGGCGACAGCCGGGGAACTGTTCTCGGGTAACTGCGATGCGATTGCGGTCAATGGTCAGAGGCAATTGAATCCAGTATGTGCAGCCGCCCTGCTCGTTGTCATCGAGGCCAATTTCACCCTGCATGGAATACACCAGGTTTCGCGCAATCCCGAGGCCCATGCCGCTGTTGGAAAGTTGCTGTTGAGACGCGGTGCTGGTGAGCAGAAGGCGTAGCTCACGGCGACATTGTTCATCACAGCGCTCGCCGTTGTCGGTGATGCTGATACGCACCTTCAGCTCGGATTCTTTTCCGCTCAAAACCGCAATGCGGACCGGGATGCTGCCATTTTCAGAGCAGCGGATCGCGGAGCTCACGAGATTGGTCAGGATCTGCTTGATCCGCAACGGGTCGCCGATCTGCGAAGGTGGTAATTGCGGGTCAACAAAAGGAACCAGCTCCAGGCTGTGCTCGTAGCCGTAGGGGGCGAGGATCTGCAGTGTCTCCTCCAGTACCTGCCCCAGATTCATAGGGCTGTGGTCAAGCACCAGGTTGCCGGATTCGATACGGGAGAAATCCAGAATGTCGTTGATGGAGGTGAGCAGATTTTCCGAAGACCGCAAAATGGTCTGCAGGTAATCGTGTTGCAGCTGGTCCACTTCAGTTTTCAGTAGCAGGTTGGTAAACCCGATAATACCGTTCAGCGGTGTGCGAATTTCATGGCTGGTATTGGCGAGGAAGGTGGATTTTACCCGGCTGTTTTCCTCGGCTTTTTTGCGGGCGATTTCCAGCTCGATGTTCTGTTCTTCCATGGCATCCAGCGACTGGCGCAGATCCTCCATGGTCTGGTGCAGGCCTTCCTGGTAGTCCCGGTGATATTCGGCCAGATTTCTGGCCATCTGGTTGATCTCTTCGCCCAGCTGAAACAGCTCCAGGTTCCGTGAGTTGGGTACGCGGGTTGCGAACTTGCCCGTGCCAATCACTCGCAGTGACTCTTTGATCCGCTCCATGCTTCGTGCGGCGCGCTCCGACATGGCCACCGCCCACACCAGTGCCACGAGACTACAGATAATCAGGCCCACCAACCCTACAAGTGCTACCTGATAGGTGCCGACCAGAAAGTAAGGGCGATGTAGTTCAATAGTCAGCCAGCAATTGGCGTCGTCTCCGATCAGGGGTTGCAGGACCTGCAGGCTGTTCAGGTCTTCGTGGACGTGAGCAGATCTACCGCGCAGCTCGTCCGCGGTAAAGGTGGTGCGCGGGCGCGGGCCCACGCTGGATATCAGCTTGAACTCCTCAACGCCCTCGCTGTTCAGGTCCGCCCGATACAGCTGCACCGAGCGGATCATGTCCCGCTCCAGCATCACGGCCATCAGGCTTTTGTCGAGCCACTGGATTCGCTCTTCAAAAGCGTAGCCATCGCTCAGGTGAATCAGTTCTACCAGCTGCTCGGCACTGGCGCGACCGTGGCTTAGTAACAGGTCACGCCGATCGCTCATTTGCTGCAGGGTAAATAACAGGCACAGGAGCACCGCTAAAATCAGTGCGGGGGTCATGGCGTAGCGGAACAGGAGCGCTCTCAGCGACAGCCGGCGATTGCTTTTGCGGCGCCGCGGGCCCTCGGTGGGCGGCACTTGCGGCGTGGATGTCGGGTCTGAGGATGAGTGAACCATATTGACTGATCGCGCCTGTATCGATTGTGTTATTTTTGTCCGATTCTACCTTTGCTGGCAGCAGAAACCAGCCCCATTTAACCTTGTCAACGGCAGATATCTCGGTTCGGGTTCGCAGCCTGCCCGGCGGACAGGTAGAATGTGCGCCCGCCTATCCCATGGGCTACCCCATGAAGCGCTCTTATGACCAAGCGATGGACCCGAAGTTGACTATGGAATATCCGACGATTGCCGATTGTGTCGGCAATACCCCGTTGGTGCGCTTGCAGCGACTGCAAGGGCTGACCAGCAACACGCTGCTGCTCAAGCTGGAAGGCAATAATCCGGCGGGATCCGTAAAGGATCGCCCTGCGTTATCGATGATCAGCCATGCAGAGGCCCGCGGACAGATTTCACCTGGGGACACCCTGATTGAGGCGACCAGCGGTAATACCGGTATCGCGCTCGCCATGGCTGCCGCGATTAAAGGGTATCGCCTGATTCTGATCATGCCCGAGAGTGCCACCGATGAACGCAAGGCCGCGATGACCGCCTACGGCGCTGAGCTGATTCTGGTTACCGCCGCGCAGGGTATGGAGGGGGCGCGGGATCTGGCACTGCAAATGCAGGCAGAGGGCCAGGGGCTTGTGCTCGACCAGTTTTCCAACCGGGATAATCCCTCGGCACATATCGAAAGCACCGGACCCGAGATCTGGCGGCAAACGGACGGGCAAATTACCCATTTTGTCTCCTCTATGGGAACAACGGGCACCATCATGGGGTGCGGGCGCTATCTCAAACAGCAGAACCCGGCGGTCCAGGTTATCGGCCTCCAACCCACCGAGGGTTCCTCCATTCCCGGTATTCGTCGCTGGCCCCAGGCTTATTTGCCCAAGATCTTTGTTCCGGAACAAGTCGACCGGGTAATGGACATTAGTCAGGCGGAAGCCGAAACCATGACCCGGCGCCTGGCGCGGGAAGAGGGGATTTTCTGCGGAGTATCCTCTGGTGGCGCCGTGGCCGGCGCACTGAAGATTTCCGCAGAAGTGGAGAATGCCACCATCGTGGCGATCGTTTGTGATCGCGGCGACCGCTATTTATCTTCCGGACTGTTTGATGCCGACCGGGACGCATGAATTCGACACTACATCGAAAATAGAAAAACCCTTGTAACCGCGAGTTAGACCATTGGTACAAGTCAGAAAAAATTATCCGCGACTCGAAGACGGCACCCTGGACAGGGAGGCCTGGCTACGTCATATACAGGCAATGGCCAAACTGGATGGCGGTACCCTCGTCAACCTCCGCAAAGCGGTGGAAATGAGCGAAGAGGCCGAGCAAAAGGCCATTGACGCGGAGAATATCTGGGCAGAGGGGGCCAGCAGCTTCCTCACCGGTCTGGAGATGGTGGAAATCCTCGCAGACCTGCAGATCGACGGCGAAGCCCTTTGTGCGGCCATGCTGTACCGCGCGGTGCGGGAGAAACGTCTGCCGCTAAAGACCGTCGAAAGCGAGATGGGTGAGACCATCGCCAAGCTGATTCGCGGCGTCCTGCAGATGGCAGTGATCCGCAATCGCAGCGCGGATACCGGAGAGGAAAATCAGAGCGGGGCCGTTGAAGAGCATTCGGAAAATATCCGTCGTATGCTGGTTGCGCTGGTGGATGATGTACGGGTTGCGCTGATCAAACTGGCGGAGCGCACCTGCGCTATCCGCGCCTCGAAAAAAGCCGACGAGGCCAAGCGCCGCCGCGTCGCCCGGGAAGTGGCGGACGTCTACGCACCTCTCGCGCACCGTTTGGGTATCGGCCATATCAAGTGGGAACTGGAGGATCTGGCGTTCCGCTACCTCGAGCCCGACGACTATATGCAGATCGCCCGGCTTTTGGACGAGAAGCGTCTGGCACGCCAGGATTACATCGACGATGTTTTAAGCCTGTTGCGCAACGAGCTGCACAAAGCGGATATCGAAGGTGAAGTTTTCGGGCGCGCGAAGCATATTTACAGCATCTGGCGGAAGATGCGCCGCAAAAATATCGGCTTTTCCCAAGTCTATGATATTCGCGCGGTGCGCATCCTGGTGCCCACCGTGCGCGACTGTTATGCGGTGCTTGGCATCGTGCACAATCTGTGGCGCAACATCCCCAACGAATTCGATGATTACATCGCCTCGCCGAAAGAAAACGGCTACCGCTCCCTGCATACCGCGGTAATTGGCCCGGATCGCAAAGTACTGGAAGTGCAGATCCGCACCTTCGCCATGCACGAGGAAGCGGAATACGGGGTGTGTGCGCACTGGCGCTATAAAGGTACCGATAAAAAATCCGGCCAGCTGGAAGGGCAGGACGGCTACGAACAGAAAATTTCCTGGTTGCGCCAGGTACTCGACTGGCACGAAGAGGTCGGCGGCAATCCACTGCAGGACGACCTGCAGGCCAGCGACGTGGATACCCGAATTTACGTATTCACCCCCGATGGTCATGTGGTCGATCTGCCCCGGGGCGCCACGCCGCTGGATTTTGCCTACAAGATCCATACGGAGATCGGCCACCGCTGTCGCGGCGCCAAGGTGGATGGCCGCATCGTGCCGCTCAACCACGAATTGCAGACCGCGAATCAGATCGAAATTCTCACCGGCAAGCGCGAAGCGCCGAGTCGCGACTGGATCTCGCGCAGTATGGGGTACATCACCACCTCACGCGCGCGCGCCAAGGTGATTCACTGGTTCAAACAGCAGGCGCGGGACCAGAATGTGGCGGAAGGTCGCACCATTCTTGATGGTGAGTTCAAACAGCTGGCGCTGGCGGATTTCGATTTCGAGAAGCTGGCGAAAAAGCTCAATATGCACTCTCTCGACGACCTCTACGCGGCGGTTGGTGCCGGTGATATCGGTGTCGGGCAGGTGCTGAATGCCGCCCAGCGCATGGTGAAGGTGGAGAAGGGCGAGCCGGTACTTTCACTCACCGCATCGGTGGCGCGGGAAGGTCAGACGGATGTGTATATCGACGGTGTCGGTAACCTGCTGACCCATATTGCCCGCTGCTGTAACCCGCTGCCGGGGGATGAAATCATGGGGTATATCACCCTGGGGCGCGGGGTCTCCATTCACCGGAAAGATTGCGCCAATATGCTGCGCATGCAATCCGAAGAACCGGAGCGCATCCTGCAGGTGGAGTGGGCAGAAAAGCCCACCGAACTCTATGCCGTGGAAATCATGGTGGAGGCCTACGATCGCCACGGTCTGCTGCGAGACGTGACCACCATGCTGGACAGTCAGCGCATCAACATCACCGCCATGCAGACCTATTCCAACAAGCACAAGCACACGGTGGATATGGTCATTACGGCGGAAATTCACAATTTTGAAGAGCTCAGCCAGGTGCTGCACCGTATCAACCAGCTGCCCAACGTCGCCTCGGCCAAGCGTCGTATTCTGAATTGATGACCGGGAAATACAGAAAGCCACCATGAAGCAAAGCTACAACGTCGAAGATCTACAATTCCTGATGGCGCAGTTGCGCAATCCGGATGGCGGCTGCCCCTGGGATCTTAAGCAGAGTTTCGCCACCATCGTGCCGTCGACCATTGAAGAGGCGTACGAGGTTGCCGAGGCCATCGAGCAGGAAGATTTCGAGCACCTGCACGAGGAGCTGGGAGACCTGTTGTTTCAGGTCATCTTCTACGCCCAGCTGGGACGGGAGGAGGGGCATTTCGACTTCTCCCGAATTGTCGATACCCTGGTGCGCAAGCTGGTTCGCCGTCACCCGCACGTTTTCCCGTCCGGGGATCTATACGGGGAGAACCAGGCCGCGGATATCGATGAGCAGCAGGTAAAGGCCAATTGGGAAGCCATAAAAGCGGCCGAACGGGAGTCCAAAGGCGAAGCGGGCACCCTCGCCGGTGTGGCCACCGGGCTGCCCGCAATGACCCGGGCAGCCAAGCTGCAAAAGCGCGCCTCCCAGGTCGGTTTCGACTGGCCTGAAATTGGCGGCGTACTGGATAAAGTGGAAGAAGAGCTGCGTGAATTGCGCGAGGCCATTGCCAGTGGCGACCCTGAGCACGCCCGTGAAGAACTGGGTGACCTGCTGTTCTCCTGCGTCAACGTTGCGCGTCATCTGAAGCAGGACCCGGAAGCGGCTCTGCGTCAGAGCAACCGTAAATTCGAGCAGCGCTTTGCTGCGGTTGAAGCGGCGCTCGCTATGCGCGACCAGCAACCTGCGGACGTTTCCCTCGAAGAACTGGACCGGCTTTGGGATGCGGCGAAGGTCGCCGGAAATCCGTCCCCGGAGGCGGGTTGAACCGTGTTCGGTGCTGTTTGCTTGAGTCAAGTAAGACTTGGCTGGCTGGTGAAATTATCCCCGGGAAGAGAAGCGATCTGCGTTAATTGGCGGGAAACTTGTAAAAAATTTACCTAATTCGGCCTGACCACATGCGGGCTTGTTCTGTGTGGGGGCAAAGTGTAAGGTAGCGCTCTTTTCTCGGGGCGCCGCCGGCACGGCCGGACTGGAATATTCAATAATTGCCTCGGCATGATCTGGAGACTATCTGTTTATGCGAATCATACTTCTGGGCGCACCTGGCGCCGGTAAAGGCACCCAGGCCCAGTTCATCACCGAGAAGTTTGGAATTCCTCAGATTTCTACTGGAGACATGCTCCGTGCCGCAGTAAAGGCGGGCACCCCCTTGGGCTTACAGGCCAAGGATGTAATGGCCGCTGGTAAACTGGTTTCCGATGACCTGATCATCGCCCTGGTGAAAGAGCGCATCGCACAGGCGGATTGCGCGAATGGATTCCTGTTCGACGGCTTCCCACGTACCATCCCTCAGGCTCAGGCGCTGCTGGACGCGGATGTGGCTATCGATAATGTGCTGGAAATTGCCGTCGACGACGAAGAAATCGTCAAGCGACTGTCTGGCCGCCGGGTACACGAAGGTTCCGGTCGCGTGTATCACTTGGTCTACAACCCACCCAAAACTGAAGGTGTGGATGATGTAACAGGCGAAGCACTGGTTCAGCGTGCCGATGACACCGAAGAAACTGTACGCAATCGTTTGTCTGTGTATCACGAGCAAACCGAGCCGCTGGTAGGTTTCTACCGCGAGCTGGCACAGCGTGCCCCTGAAACTGCGCCCAAGTACAGTAAAGTGGAAGGCGTTGGTTCCATGGATGATATTCGTGAAAAGGTGATCGAAGCCCTGAGCTGACCCACCAATATTCGAGGTTGTTCCCGCTGGCGGAATGACATCAAAAAAGCTCCTTCGGGAGCTTTTTTTGTTTATACGCCCCATGCCGAAAGCGTGGTGATTGTCGGGATTTATCAGGGCACCCAGAAGCCTGGTAAATACTTTTCCGCGGGATTCTGGAATACTCAGCACCATCCTGGCCTTCCGGCAACGCACTGAACTTCTATAAAGGAGCGTATCGCGATATGGCGCACGCAATCATCCTGATGAACCTGGGTACTCCTGCAGAGCCTACCCCCGGCGCTGTACGGCGATTCCTGAAAGACTTTCTTTCCGATCCTCGTGTGGTCGAGATTCCCCGCCCGCTTTGGGCGATGATCCTCAACCTGTTTGTGCTGCCGTTTCGACCCGCAAAAATTGCCCCGGCTTACAGGGAAATCTGGAATCAGGGGCTGGATGGTGAGGCTGTCAGTGGTTCTCCCATCGTGTATTACACCCAGCGACAGGTGGCAAAGTTACAGCAGCGGCTGGATTCAGCGTGTACAGGCCAATTTACCGTGGCCTATGCCATGACTTATGGCGGCCCTTCACTTGCAGATACCGTGTCCAGTCTCACTGAAGACGGGGCGGACGGGTTTACCGTTCTGCCGCTGTACCCGCAGTACTCCGCCACTACTACCGGTGCTATTTATGACCAGGTGTCAGATATCGTCCGCAGCAGCCGCAATGTCCCGGACATTTCTGTGGTGCACGATTACTGGCAGCACCCGCTTTATATTGAATCCCTGGCCAACTCCGTGCGTGAGCACTGGGCCGAGCATGGTTCAGCAGAAAAGTTGATGATGTCCTTTCATGGCATCCCCAAGGCGAACGTCCGCAAAGGCGACCCTTACTATGATCAGTGCTGCGGTACAGCCGAGCGGTTGGCTCAAGCACTGAAGCTGCCGAGAGATAAATGGGAGATTACCTTCCAGTCGCGGTTTGGTAAGGCGGAGTGGCTGCAGCCCTATACGGACAAAACCCTGATTGAGTGGGGGCAAAACGGGGTGGCGAGTGTGGATGTGATCTGCCCGGCGTTTTCCGCAGATTGTCTCGAAACCCTGGAGGAAATCGCGGTAGAGAATCGCGCTAACTTTATTGATGAGGGAGGGATTGAATACCGTTATGTTCCAGCGCTGAATGCCCGTGACGATCATATTCAGGCTCTGGAGGCTATTCTTCGCGATCGATTACCGGCGGCCATCGCCGGCTAAATCGGGGTTGTTCTGAGGTGATTTAATTAATTATTCTCCGCCCACTTCTTTTTGTTTTCACCCGCGCGTATCTGGGGTTTTCCGGAAATTCCATCGGAATTCTGTAAAATCCCAAAAAAATCTCAATTTTTTTGTGGTTTTTGGTTGTTTTTAATCTTTTTTTCTTGCAAACCCTCTTTTTTTTATTAACTTTGATACAGCCGTGTCATTTTCAATGGCTGGGCTGCTCTCAATTCTTCACGTTGTTCGATACACAATTCAGTGTTTACAGTGACTTCTTTAAAGAGAAAGAGGAGACAAGGGATGGCACGAGTCGCAAAGAAAAAGGCAAAGGCGAAGGCAAAGCGCGTAGCAAAACCGGCCGCCAAAGCCTCAGTCGCCACCTCACCGGTGGTAACCAAAGCGCAGAAAGCAGTAGATGCAGCTGCAAAATCTATGGATGCCCAGCTGGATCGCGTTGGCAAAGCCCGCGCCCGGGTGCAGAAGTCCAATACCGCGGCGGCGAAAAAGTCACTGACGGCAGCCAACGCAAAACTGCGCGAGCAGCGCGCGAAACTGGCCGAAGCCAAACTTGGTCTGGCTAAGGCCAATGCCATGGATGCGGTGCGTCAGGCAGAGGAGTCAGCCAAGAAAACGGTTTCCGAACTGGCCGATAAACTCTCCAGCAAAGCGGACAAGGAGCTCAGCAAGGCGCTGAAAGCCTTTGAAGCCCGTTGGAAAAAGACGCGTGCCAAGGCCGATGCCAAGAAAGTAAAAGCGGCGGAAAAGAAAGCCACCGCCAAGGTGAAAGCGGCGGCGAAGAAAGCGGCCGCCAAAGCCAAGGCAATGGAAAAGAAAGCCGCAGCCAAGGCCAAAGCGGAAGCCAAAAAGGCAGCCAAGAAAGCCACCAAGAAGAAGGCGGTGAAGAAGTCTGCTGCCGGGCGCCCTAAAAAGGCCGCAGCGAAAAAAACGACTGTCAAAAAGGCTGCCGCGAAAAAGGCCGCAACCAAAACTGCAAAGTCGGCGCCTAAGAAGTCTGCTCGCCGGGGACGCCCGCCAAAAGCGACGGCGAAAAAGTCGACTTCCCGTCGCGGTCGTCCGCCGAAGAAGGCGTGAATAACGCCTGTTGACTCATAGGGGTCAATACCTACCGAAAGCCCTGGAACTCTGTTCCGGGGCTTTTTGTTTTTGCTCGGCCCCGGCTTCCCCGCTGGTTGCGTTTATGGCTGGCCGTGCCACAATTCGCCCCCAAAGCCGAAGCGCGGTCTATCGTGGCTGAATCCGGGCCGGGTCATGCCCTTCTCCAGATTGGCAGTGCGCCCCAATAACGTGGCGGCCTCTTTGAAAACACCGGAAATGGGACCCCTCAATTGAAAATTCTCGCCATCGATACCACCTCCGGCGCCTGCTCAGTGGCCCTGTACGACCAGGGTAGGGTGCAGGAAGCCTTTGTTCGGGCGGAGCGCGATCATACACGCCGGCTACTGCCTATGGTGGAGCAGGTATTGGCGGAAGGGCAATGCAGTCTTCGTCAGGTCGATACCCTTGCGGTCAGCAAAGGGCCAGGGTCCTTTACCGGCCTGCGTATCGCGATCAGTTGCGTTCAGGGTTTAGCATTCTCGGCAGACAAACCTGTGGTGCCTGTGTCCAGTTTGGCCGCCCTTGCGCGCGGTGCGGTTCGGGAAAATCCGGAGTGGGCAGAGCAGAAAGCGCCGGTTCTGGCGGCACTGGATGCACGTATGCAGGAGGTCTATTGGGGGCTCTATGATGCGGCAGTGCCGGGTAAGGCGTTGATTGAGGACCGGGTCTCCGCGCCGGAGCAGGTCGTGTCGGTATTGACATCGGGCGAATATATCGCGGGAGGCGTTACCCCGGCGCAGTTGTTGGCTGCGGGCCCCGGCTGGGTTTATCCGCAGTTGTCGGAGCTGAATCCACGGGCTCTCGCACTGGGTGCCGCTATTCACGCCCAGGATATCGCGGTGCTGGCCGCAGACTTGTGGGGAAGAGGCGAGCAAGTATCCGCTGAAGCCCTGGAGCCCACTTACCTTCGTAACGAAATCACCTGGAAAAAACGCGAACGCATTCGTCCGGCCAAATAATATTCAAAAGCAGTAGAAAAGTATGGAAACCTTTCAGATCGTCATTCTGGCCCTCATCCAGGGAATCACCGAATTTTTGCCGATTTCCAGCTCCGCACATCTGATATTGCCTCACCAGGTACTGGGTTGGCCCGATCAGGGGCTGGCGTTTGATGTGGCGGTGCATTTCGGATCCCTCATGGCAGTTCTGGTGTATTTTCGCAAGGACGTTTGGCAGCTGATCTGTGACGGTCTGGGTGGGTTCAAGACCGGTCAATTTTCCAGTGAAGGTCGCCTTGCCTGGCTCATTGTGCTGGCCACAATTCCTGCCGGCCTCGTAGGCCTGACGTTCAAGGACTTTATCGAGGAGCACCTGCGCTCGTCGGCAGTTATCGCGACCACAACTATTGTGTTCGGTCTGTTGCTCTGGTGGGCGGATGCCCGCGGTGAGCGCCGCGATGATATTGGAAAGCTCGACTGGAAAAAGGCATTGATGATCGGCGCCGCCCAAGCCCTGGCGCTGATTCCTGGCACGTCCCGCTCTGGCATTACCATGACCGCGGGGCTGATGCTGGGAATGAAGCGGGAGGCCGCTGCACGCTTTTCATTTCTGATGTCGATCCCGGTCATTGCGCTGAGTGCGCTGTTGCTGACCCTTGAACTGCTCGATTCAAGCTCGGTACCTTGGGGAAGCATATTTCTGGGTGTTGTCCTGTCAGGTATCAGCGCCTATCTGTGTATCCATTTTTTCCTTCAGTTCATCAGCCGTATCGGTATGGCGCCCTTCGCGATATACCGGTTGATATTGGGCGGTGCGCTGATTTGGCTCATTTTTTCCAGTTGATCCAGTGCCAGCCGGGCGATCGGTTGTGAGGTCATTACTGCGCAATTTTCAGGTGAAACCATGACAACGACAGTGGCATTTATCGGGCTCGGGGTGATGGGTTATCCCATGGCCGGTTATCTCTCCCGCGCGGGTCACAAGGTGCGGATCTACAACCGCACCGGCAGTCGCGCCAGCCTCTGGCTCGAATCGTATGAGGGCGAAGCCTTTGCCACGCCAGCCAAAGCGGCGGAAGAGGCGGAGTTTGTGTTTTGCTGTGTGGGCAATGACGAAGACCTGCGGCAGGTCACCGTTGGCGCGGACGGGGCTTTCCATGGCATGTCTGCGGGCAGTCTGTTTGTGGATCACACCACTGCGTCGGCCAATGTCGCCCGCGAGTTGTCTGGGGCGGCGAATGAGCGGCAGATCGGATTTCTGGACGCGCCAGTGTCCGGCGGCCAGGCTGGCGCCGAAAACGGTGCGCTCACCATTATGGTGGGTGGTGTCGATGCCGAATATCAGCGGGTGAAACCTCTGCTGGATTGCTACGCCCGTGCGGTAAATTTACTGGGCCCTGTGGGCAGTGGTCAGCTGTGCAAGATGGTCAATCAGGTGTGCATTGCCGGCCTGGTACAGGGCCTGTCAGAAGGACTGCACTTCGCCCGCGCAGCAGGTCTCGACCCCGAGCAGGTCGTCGAGGTGATTTCCAAGGGCGCAGCGCAAAGCTGGCAGATGGAAAACCGCTACAAGACCATGCTGGCCGGGGAATACGAACACGGCTTTGCCGTGGACTGGATGCGCAAGGACCTGGGGATCGTGCTCGACGAAGCGCAGAAAAATGGCGCCTTGTTGCCAGTTACCGCCCTTGTGGACCAGTTCTACAGCGAGGTTCAGGCACTGGGTGGTGGACGCTGGGATACTTCCAGCCTGTTTGCCCGTTTGACCAACCTGCGGGATTTCGACTGAGTCATTTCGCATCCCTTCTGATCTTCACTTCCCAAATATTCCAGTGAGCCATTGTTGTGAATGTCCTCCTGCTTTCCGCCTACGACGCCGACAGCCATAAGCGCTGGCGGCGCGGCCTCGTGTCTGCCATTCCCCAATGGCAGTGGACCCAGCTCACGCTACCGCCCAGATTCTTCAGCTGGCGCGTGCGCGGCAACAGTCTGAGCTGGGGGCGGGGAGACGCAAGAGGGTTGCTGTCCCAACCCTGGGATCTGGTGGTCGCGACGTCGATGGTCGATCTGGCATCCCTGCGGGGCCTGGTGCCCTCACTGGCCCAGGTGCCCACGGCGGTCTATTTCCACGAGAACCAGTTCGATTACCCGCGCAGCGAAGATGCGGTGGCTTCCGTTGAGCCGCAGATCCTCAATATCTATACCGCGCTGTGTGCGGACCTTGTGTTGTTCAATTCGGAATACAACCGCAGCACCATGCTGGACGGGGCAGGGGAACTGCTGAACAAGTTGCCCGATCAGGTGCCACCGGGTATCTGCGATGAGATTGCGCAGAAGTCCTGTGTATTACCTGTGCCCCTGGAAAGCGCGGCATTTGAAGTGGAGCAGACCAAGGCAACACGTCCTACGTTTATTTGGAACCACCGCTGGGAGTACGACAAGGGCCCGGACATTCTATTTGCCGCCTTGAGGCGCTTCGGACGCGCGCGAATACCGTTTACCTGCCATGTGGTGGGCCAGCAATTCCGTCGTCAGCCGGCGGATTTTGCCCATATCCGCAAACTGCTGCAGAAACTGGGTGCACTCGGTGCCTGGGGCTATCAGAAGCAGCTGTCTGAATATCGTCGCTTGCTGGGTGAGAGCCATGGAGTGATCTCCACCGCGCGCCACGATTTCCAGGGCCTCGCGGTACTGGAAGCGGTTGTGGCTGGCTGCCAACCCCTGGTGCCAGACAATCTCGCCTATCCTGAATGGTTCGGGCGAGGCGGTTGGCGCTATTCAGAGGATGTGGAGTCCTGCGCGGCGAACCTGAGTGCGGCCATGTTGCGCTGTGCCCAGCGTGTACAGAATAACGAGCCTCTGCGCGTGCCCGATGTGCAGCGCTTGAGCTGGGCACATCTCGCTGGGGTGTATCAGGCGCGGTTGCAAAGCTGCGCACAGGGCGAGGCCCCTTGAGCGTACAACCCACCGCCGGAAACAGGTATCATTCGGCCCCTGGTTCGCGAAGCAATACCAGCCGACAGACAATTTAAAGTACGGAATTTCAAGGACATATGAGCAAGCAGCGTGTATTGACCGGTATTACTACCACCGGTACTCCCCACCTGGGTAACTACGTGGGTGCGATTCGCCCGGCCATCGCCGCCAGTCAGGACGAAAATAATCAGTCTTTCTATTTCCTGGCGGACTATCACGCGCTGATCAAATGCCATGACCCGGAGCAGGTCCACCAGTCCACTCGCGAAATTGCCGCCACCTGGCTGGCTTTGGGCCTGAACACCGATAACGTGGTGTTCTATCGCCAGTCCGACATTGTCGAGATTCCGGAGCTGACCTGGCTGCTGACCTGCCAGACCGCCAAGGGCCTGATGAACCGCGCCCACGCCTACAAGGCGGCGGTGGATGCCAACCGCGATGACGGCCAGGATTCCGACTTCGGTATCACCATGGGGCTGTACAGCTACCCGGTGCTGATGGCGGCGGACATCCTCATGTTCAATGCCAACAAGGTTCCGGTGGGCAAGGATCAGATCCAGCATATTGAAATGGCTCGCGATATCGCCGCCCGTTTCAATCATCACTACGGTGAACACTTCGCGCTGCCGGAGGCGGTGGTGGATGAGCACGTTTCCGTTTTGCAGGGCCTCGACGGCCGCAAGATGAGCAAGAGTTACGGTAATACCATTCCGCTGTTCCTGGCGGAAAAGCAGCTGAAAAAGCACATCAACAAGATTAAAACCAATTTGCTGGAACCTGGTGAACCCAAAGACCCGGACACCTCGACGGTATTCCAGATTTGGCAGGCATTTGCTACTCCCGAGCAAACGGCTGAAATGCGCCAGGCATTCGCTGACGGTATTGCCTGGGGTGAGTCCAAGAAGCAGTTGTTTGAGCTGATCAATGGTCAGATTGGCGAAGCGCGGGAGCGCTACAACGAGCTGCTGGCGAACCCCGCGCAGATTGAAGAGGAACTGGAAAAGGGGGCGGAGAAAGCGCGCGCTTACTCGGCACCATTCCTGGAGAAACTACGTGCAGCGGTAGGTATCCGCAAAATCCGCTAATACGGTTATTTATCCTTTTTTGAATGGTCCGCGGTATTTTTTGCTGCGGGCCATCCTTCTCTCTGTACACCCCGGCGTCCGTCGGACTCATCTGTTTGATCGTGGAACAGGTGTACCTGAGTTTCGAATGGCATATCGATGCCGGCTTCGTCCAGCGCTTCCTTTATCGCCTCAATGACCCGCGCTCGCACATGGGTGACATTTGTCTGACGGCTATTGGTCCACCAGCGCGCACGTATGGTGACCCAGCTCGCGGCCAGATCCCAGGGAAGCGCCTCGGGAGCGGGTTTTTCCTCGACACCCTCGACTCGCCCGAGTGCTTTTTCGATAATCTCACAGGCTTCGCCAATACTGTCGCTGTACCCGATACCAATTTCGTAATCACTGCGGCGTAAGGCCCGCGCAGTTTTTACCAGAATCGCATTGGTATAAATATCGCTATTGGGGATCACCACCCGCTGGCCGTCGTAGGTATTGATTACCGTAGCGCGGGTTTCGATACGCTTCACTGTTCCTTCAAAATCGGCAACCTGGATCTGGTCGCCGACCTCAAATGGCTGTCGAATCAGTATCAGCAATCCCGCCAGCCAATTCTGTAAAATATCCTTAAAAGCGAATCCGATGGCTACAGAGCCGACACCGAGACCGGCGATCAGGTCGCCGGGTTTCAGGCTAGGCATGACGATTGTCGCAGCCAGTAATAAGCCCACCAGAGTAATGCCCCATTTCACCAGTCCCCCCAGCACATCCCCCAGGTTCGAGCGGTCGCGACGGTTGAGGTGACGGCGAATCAGGTACTTGACCAGAGCGCCAATACAGTAAAAAACCACAAGAACGACCAGGGCTACGGCAAAGTTTGGCAGGAGTTTGACGGCGCCATCTACCCAGCTGTCGACCTGACTGATGGCTTCACTCAGATCTGCGTCAACTTGCGTAGTGGTTTCCTCATCTACCGGGCGCATAGTGTTCAGGCCGATTTATCCGGGGTTGCGGATTCGGATATTCAAGACGAATTCTGCTCGCTCGCCATTTCTCGCGGCGGCCTCCATCAGGAAAATAAGTACGCGATATGTGCCATCCCGGGGGAGCGTCCCCGAATACCTGGAGTGCTGCCCCTGGCCTTTGTGAAGCGCTCGAGGTGCGGCGGGTGCGGTAATACGGTAGCCGGCCTGGGCGTGATCGCTGCGCAGGTCAAGCTCAAGTGACTGTCCGGTTTTCGCCTCAATCAGATACTCGATGGTGTGGCTCCCGTTCAGGGTGCCTTTGATACCCGCAGTTTCGAAGGGGCTGTCGCCGTGTTTGTGTAGCTGAATTTTTTCAACGGTGGGTCTGGATGTTTCGCGGGGCGTTTCGGCCGGTGCGGCGGAGTGGACTTCTTGCGCCTGCAGCACTGTCGGCGTGGACAAAAACAGCAGGCAGGCGGCCGCGGGTACTGCGAAGGGGTAGAGCAGGTTGTCGAAAACCCAGGAAATTGGCTGCACGAAACGCCCCGCTCGATTAACTTCTGAGCCACTCAGTGTAGTTTGTGGGGCGTGGGATTAGTCGTTGGCGTTAAATTTCAGTTGAGCCGGCCGCGGCAGTCGGGAAATCGGTAAATTACTGTTGGGGAGACCGGATAAATTTTCCATGCTCGAGATAGTGGATTACCTGTTCAATCACCTTGGGGTTTTTCATCATAAACACGTGGGTCACGGGCATTTCCAGGTGATCGTCCATACCGTCTACACGGGTGCGGGCAACGCTGACTTTCCCATCATCCTGATCTGGCAGCATGGTGGATAGGATCGGGTTGATGCTTCGGGTACCGGCAATGATACCCAGCTCGAAATTTGCCGCGCCGAGTTTGTTCGGTACGCTCATCTTTCCGGTGCCAAGCTGCAGACCGGCGTCGCCAAAAATAAAGTGAAATCCCGGTACCTGCCCTAGGTTGTCCACTACCTCACTGCCCTGATTGGGTGGGCCGAGCATGACAACTCGGCCCAGATTGTCCAATTTCACCTTGCTCAGGTACTGGCGCACCAGAATGCCGCCCATGGAATGGGTGACAAAATGTACCTGTGGTGGGGAGGTTTCTGGATCTGCGTGTGCCGTTGCTCTGATGCCTTGCGCGGTGTGTGTCAGCGCAGCGCAGCGATCAATGGCCGGTGCGATTGCCGGGCCAGCCAGCGATTCGATCGGATGGTCCGTCGACGGGTAGTTCACATTTACCGTGGTAAACCCTGCAGATGAAATGGCCGTATCCAGCTTCTTCATGGCGTTTTTGGACTGCGCCAGACCATGCAGCAGGATCACGCAATCACGGGCCTGAGCCAATAGAGGGGCAGTCAGAAAGAGTACCGCGGTGAGCGCGGAGGCTAAAAAGGTATTCATTGTTTTTAATCGCAGGGTATACGGTTTCCTTGAGCTCCTGTCACTATGGCAAGCCGTGGGTGGAATTACAAAGTATTCGTGACACTGGTGTGTCCTGCGGCAATACTGCTGTGTACTTTGCTGGTCTTCCGATTGCTAGGGCGGCGGTTGTCGATATCGACACGCAATTTGAAGTCGGCTACCTCGTTGCGGCGGGCGGCACTTCGCATCATGTAAACCTGAATGGTGTAGGTGCCACTCTCTGGCAGGTCTGCTGCAAACCGGCCTCCACTGATTGACCCAATATACATCGCGGCATCGCCGGGCGCTGTGCCCGGGCGAAACACGTTGAAGTAGGTAGCAGTATGTCTGGTGGAAAGTTTGACCACCATATGTTGTCCGGCCTTGGCTGTGACTTTGTAGTTGACGGTATCGTAGCCCTCGATGCGGCTGGTGACAGAAGTTCCTGTCGCACCCTTGGCAAATTTCAATGTCTCAGTGCGGGATTCGTCGGCGAGGCCGGCGCCGCAAATAAGCAGCATACAAACTGCGCTCACCAATCGTATAACTCTCATCCGCATAGCCGATGGGCCTCTGAAACAATTTGTATATCAGTGTAGTTCAGCGCCAGAGTCTGGTGCCGTCTGGTGATGCGTAGCGGGGAACCGGCTAGGCGATCTCGTTGGTATCGCCGACCAGTAATGCGGCACTTTCGGCGAATGACTCAGGGTTGTCTGGTGTAATCACAACTGTTCTGGCTGGTAGGCACAGTATGACGCTGCGGCTCGTATCCGTAGCAAATGCCCGGTAACGACCCAGTTTGCTGTTGCGGAACAGTCCAAGGTACCCAAACAGACCGCCATTTCCGAACAGGCGAATGGAGCCATCCATTGCGGCTGAATCCACAGTCACAGACTGCAGTTCTGCTAGTGACAGCCGGCTGCGCCAACCCGGGCGGAGCACATAGAGCTGGTTGCCTTCAAGTTGGTATCCACGCACGGCAAACATCGCGCTCAGTACAAGTGTTGCCAGCGGAATCCAGATGCCGAGCTGGTAAATGGGGGGAGCCTGAGCTGGTGTGTTCTGTTGCAGTGCGAAACTGATTCCCAGCAAAATCACGCTACAGATCAACGTAAGCAGTTTCAGCTGACGGCTCCAGGGAGCACCGAATCGCTCTGTGACTTTATTTTTCTGGTCCGGCATTGGAGGTTGTCTCGGTAGTCATTCGCGAATGAAATGGTAACCAGGCCTTCTGAGTGACTGGTTCAATTGCAGTTTACCCCTGCGGGCGTCTGCTGCAACCATATTGCTCGGCGGGGAGGGCGGTGATGGAAACCGGTGAATGGGGCCAGTGATTACTACAATGGCCTCAGGTGCAATTTGCGCTCCCGATGCGCCTGCTCGATTGCTATACTCCGCGCCCTTTGAGACGGGGCACCAATCCAGCCCGCCCCAACGCACCCCTTACGCAACCAAGTGTGCACTGGAGATCTACATGAACGAAACACAATGCGATATCGGCTTTATCGGCGCCGGCGTGATGGGGAAGAACCTCATCCTCAACCTGGTAGATAACGGATACCGTGTGTGTGCCTTCGATCTCGATCACAGCCGTCTGGACGCGCTCTTGGAGCAGGATGCAAGAGAGCGGGGGGATAGTGCCCCTCGCGTGGAAGTGTGCAATTCCTATACGGAGCTGCTTTCCCGAGTAAAAGCGCCACACCTGGTTATCCTGTCTGTGCCCGCTGGCGCCCCCGTGGACGACGTGTGCAACAAGCTCCTGGATGCCGGTCTGCAGGCAGATGATATCGTGATCGATACCGGTAACAGTCTCTGGACCGATTCGGTTCAGCGCTGCAAACGCTATGAGGGCAAGCTGATTTTCTTCACCACTGCGGTGTCCGGCGGTGAAGTAGGGGCGCGATTCGGACCGTCTTTGATGCCTAGTGGTGACCGTTATGCCTGGGCGCGTATCGAGCCGGTATGGCACGCCATCGCGGCCAAGGTAGACCCAAAATCCGGCCAGCCCATTGAGCGATTTGAGCCCGGCAACCCGGTAAAAGTAGGGGATCCCTGTGCCGCCTATATCGGCCCGATTGGCTCCGGCCACTTCGTGAAGATGGTGCACAACGGCATCGAATACGCCGACATGCAGATGATCTGCGAAGTCTATGACGTTATGCGCAGCGCGCTTGAAATGACCCCCAGTGAAATTGCCGGTGTATTCCGTGAGTGGAACAAGGGAGTGCTGAACAGCTATCTGATCGATATCAGTGCGGAAGTACTGGACACCCGCGACTCGGAAACCGGCGAGCCCCTTGTCGATGTGATTCTCGATCGTGCGGGCCAGAAAGGTACTGGCCTCTGGACCGCGGTGGGCGCATTGCAGGTGGGTTGCCCGGCGCCCAGTATCGCCGAGGCGGTTTTCTCGCGCTCACTGTCCACGCGCAAGGTATTGCGTGGTCGTGCGGCCAAGAAACTGGTTGGGCCAGAGGTCGCCCCGGTCCCGGCGGATAAGCGTCAGGAGGTGATCGACCAGCTGCACGACGCACTCTACTGCGCAAAAATCTGTGTGTACGCGCAGGGCTTCGACCTGATGAAGCTGGCCGCCCGCGAACAGGGCTGGGAACTGAACTTTGCCGAGATCGCGCGCATCTGGCGCGCCGGCTGCATCATTCGCGCCGTGTTCCTGCAGTCCATTAGCGATGCCTATGAGCGCGACGTGAAGCTTTCCAATCTGTTACTGGATGATTTCTTTATTGAGCAGATTGCCAATCACCAGGGCAACTGGCGCCGCGCCGTCGCTGACGCCACCATCGGTGGTATTCCGGTCCCGGCATTGTCTTCTGCCCTCAGTTACTACGACGCCTTCCGTCGCGAATCCCTCCCGGCCAACTTGCTGCAGGCTCAGCGGGACTTCTTCGGCGCGCACACCTTTTCGCGGGTGGATAAGCCGGAGCAGGAGAAGTACCACGTACTCTGGGGCGAATCGGGTCGACCGATGAAGAAGGTCTAAAGACTCACCAGAAAAATGGCCGCACTAACTTTGAAAAGCTGCGGCCACTTTTTTTGAGTTTTTTGTGAGATTGTCGCGGACTAGTGCACGCGCCGCGGAAAGTTTCGAAATGCTTCATCAACAGCCCGATCCATCGATCGTTGCGGATTATTCAGCACCTCACGGGTGATCGGAGCGACTGTACGGCCTTGCCATACCAGGTGTTTTTGGCGTGCATCAACGAGGTCTATGGTCAGTTGTCCCTCAGTAGCGGATTGACTGACACGGGCGTGCGGGGCGTATGCTGGCATTTGACGAGTGGGATATGCGCGTACCTGCACGTTCACCAGCAGGTCGGGATTGGCGCTCGGCATCATGCCGCGGGCCATCAGTTGTTGGGAGACTTCGTTTTGTGCCAATGACATCGCACGGCCGTTGCTGCCGGTAACCGGTGCAAAGCCGAAAGTCTGGTACTGGCTAAAAGCGGCTGCCGCTGCCTTGTCGGTGGGCGGAGTGGCACAGCCTTGCAGGGTGGTGAATGCCACTGCTAGCGACCCGGTCAGGAAGAGCGCCCGTAGCGCTGCGGTGGTGAAGGGTTTTTGGAAGGAATTCCTGTATTTCATAAGCCAACCCCGAAACGTCGGTAGTGATTACCGACACCAGCATAGGGAAACTCTGACCAAGTCCGTAATGCCTTAGCGTGACCTGAAGGCAGTAGCTGTAAGGCGCAGCTCGCAGTGAATAGCTGGCCCTTTACAAGAGCTGCAACGCAGCAGATGCTGTCTTCAGGTCGCGCCCTGCGGGGCTTTCACGGACTTGGTCAGAGGTTCCCTTGATTCGGGCTGGCGTGAAAACATCGCTGGAACCGGCCGGTCATTTGGGGGCGATTTCGCTCCCGCCTCTACACAACTTCTTCCACTTCACTAACAAGCTGCTGCTCGCGTTCCTCGCGGCTTGCGCGGGCGACGATCTCATCGACACTGGCGGTGTCCGTATTGAGCCCGCCGAAGGCGCTGAGCAGGTCCTTCAGTAGGGCGGAGATTTCCAGGGTCATTACCGAGAATTCAATATCGAATCGCTGGGCCGCGTTGTCCGCATCCACGTTGTCTGCTTTCTCGGTGACCTCATCACTGAATTTCAGCCGCTTGATCGCTAACTGATCGTCCACCATCAGCTCAACACCATCGCGCCAGATCAGGCCAAGCTTGTGCACCTGCATACCGGCCACCAGGTGGTTGTGAATCTCTTCCGCGCACAGGTCCTGGTTCTTACAGCGGATGACACTGCCGGATTCCTGCGGGTCGCGCAGTTCGCACTCATGGCCGAACTCGAAGTTGGCGGGTGCCTCCGGGGCGGTCAGCCAGTGGGTCATGGACTGCTGGGGGATATTTTTCGCGGTCAGCGGAATAACAGACAGGCTGCTGATGGCTTCGCGCAGGTTTTCCAGCAGCTCTTCGGCAGCCTTGGCGGAGGAGGCATTGACCACAATCCAGCCATCTTTCGGGTCGATATAGGCAAACTGCAGCCTGGAGCGTGCGAAGGCTTTGGGTCGCATTTCCAAGAGCACTTCGTCCTTGAGGTTTTGCCGCTCTTTGCGGCCAACACTGCGGGCTTCCTTTTCTGAAATGGCCAGGGCCATCTCTTCGACCTTCTCGTTTACCACCGCGGCAGGGATGACCTTTTCCTGCTTTTTCGCACATACCATCAGATAGCCGTTGGCCGCATGCACCAGCTCGGTACCGTGCCGGCCCAGAGGGGGAACCCAGCCGTAGCGGGCCATATCCTGGCTGCCACAGGGGGTGAAGGTGTCTGGCTCGAGCATTTCATTCAGTTGCTCGGCGGACAGGGAGAATTCGCGGGTGAGACGGTATACGCGCAGGTTTTTAAACCACATACAACAGGCCAGGGATCGATTGCAAAATTTGGCCGCGCATTATGCGATGTAAGCGGGTTGGGAACCAGCCAAAGTCGAGACCGGTGGTTCCAGGCGGGCTTGGCGCAGCCGGAAAGTATTGGTCAGAATTTCTACAGGTCTACACTGCCTTGCTGACTTTGCGCATAGATGGTGTAGGGCAGTGCGACGGTGTCGGTGGCCGCTGAAAATACACTGTCGACCAGGTAAATACCTACCAGTGGGGCAAAGTAAATGGAGCTTCCATTGGAATTCAACTTGCACATATTGTAGGCAACACCGCTGTATACCCGGGGCACACTGACACACCCCGAGTTCTTCTGTTTCAGGTTGCGGGCTATCTCTGAGTCAGAGCTGGTCAGAGTAGTCACGGTGCCACAACCAGAAATAAGCGCGAGGGACAGGGTACATAAAATGCGTTTCACGAGAATTCCTTTTATTTTGCTACCGGCAGTCGGACCACAGAAATCAGAAGATGTTCAGGATTTCGGATGGGTGGCGGAACAGGTGGCTGGGTGAGTGTTTATCGAGCTCTTCTCTGGAGCCGTAGCCCCAGAGAACGCCGGCACCGGGGAGGCCGTTTTGTGCTGCTGCGGACAGGTCAAAGTGCCGGTCGCCGATCATCAGTGAATTGTGCCCAATCCTGTTTTCTTTAAGGAGTCTATTCAGCTGCTGCCCCTTGGCGATACCGACATCGCCGCCACTAACAAACTCGAAATAGTCGCATAACTCAAACTGTTCGAGAATTCGCGTGGCAAAATCGGCCCGTTTTGAGGTACATACACCCAGGCGAATGCCGTCTTGCATACTGAGTTGCTGCAGCATGTCAGTGATTCCTGGGTACAGCCTGTTCTCCGCATAGCCGGTTTCGCCATAGCGCTCGCGGTATTTATCTACCAGGGCACGGATATGGGTGCTGTCTTCGGAGCCTGTAAGGTGCGCGAGGGTCACCTCCAGAGGTGGGCCAATATGCGGGGTAAGTTGAGTTGCGGGCCGCGGTGCGTAATCGAAGGCTTGCAGGGCGTAATTCATGGAATTCACAAAACCATCTGCGGGATCACTCAGGGTCCCATCCAGGTCAAATAACAGCCATTCATATTTACTCATGTATTGCTCCTGAGTCTTATTTCAATTTCCAGCAGGTGCGGAGATTATGTGGCCAGCGAAGCAAGTTTTCCTCGGGTCAGCTCCAATAAGTCATTGGGGGCCAGCTCAATCTCCAATCCGCGGCGGCCGGCACTGACATAAATAGTGTCGTAGGACTTCGCTGTAGTGTGCAGGAACGTAGGTAGCGGTTTTTTCTGGCCAAGCGGGCTTACCCCACCAAGTACATAGCCTGAAGAGCGAGTCACCGCGTTTTTGTCGGCCATCGCCGCTCTTTTTGCGCCCGCTGCCTTGGCGATCAACTTCATATTGAGTTGATCCTCCACCGGTAGCACCGCTACCGCCAGCGATTTTCCATCCAGGGATACCACCAGGGTCTTAAACACCCGTTGCGGTGCCAGCCCCAGCTTTTCCGCCGCTTCCAGTCCGTAGGATTCAGCCGCTGGATCATGGGAATACTCGTGAATTTGAAATTTCACTTTCGCTATTTCGGCGGCTTTGATTGCGGGGGTCATGCTGGGCTACCTACCTATCCGGTTTCCCACATTCTCTCCCGATTACTTGCGGAATACAAAAAGGCCCGGCGTGCTGGCCGGGCCTTTTCGAAGCGGTGACGATTTATTTCTGCGGAATGGCGGAAACCACTTTCACAAAGTAATCCCAGAAGTTTGCCACGCTCTGAATATGTACCCGCTCTTCTGGTGAGTGGGCGCGGCGGATGGTGGGGCCGAAGGAGACCATGTCCCAGTTGGGGTAGGGCTTGGCAAGCAAGCCGCACTCCAGGCCGGCATGGATCACTTTCACTTCTGGCTCTTTGCCTTCCATTTCTTTGTAGACACCTTTCATCAGCGCCAGCAGCGGCGATTGCATATTGGGTGTCCAGCCAGGGTAGGCGTTGTCGAGGCTGGCCTCGGCACCGGCAAGCTGGAATGCGGCAGCGACGTTCAGGCCGTGTTCGTCCCGGGCGCTGTCGGACAGGCTGCGGACCAGGCACTGGATCCTTACCTGGTAATTGCCGCTCTCGCCGGTCTCGGTCACTACGCGAGCAAGGTTGTTTGAGGTGTCGGCGATACCTTCCAGCGCGGTGCTCATTCGCTCCACACCGTTGGGACAGCAGCGGATGCAGTGAATCAGTTTTTGTTGTGTTGACAGATCCATCACCACTGCGGGTGTTTCGGTGGCTTCCAGTGCAATGTCCAGCTTGGGTTCATTATCGAACTCGGCTTTGATGGTTGCGCTTGACTGCTGCACGATTTCCCTGAAGAGCGCAGCGTTACCTTCCGGCACGGTAACAACGCTGAAAGACTCCCGCGGGATGGCGTTGCGCAGGCTGCCACCGTCGAGGCTGCCGATGCGCAGGTCCGGGATCTGCTGCTGCGCCGTATCGATAATGCGATTGGCAATCTTGTTGGCGTTGCCACGACCTTTGTCGATATCCAGGCCGGAGTGCCCGCCGCGCAGGCCGCGCACACTCAATTTGAAGGCCAGGTGGCCCGCTTTAATCGGCTCCGCGGTAAAGGGCAGGGTAGCGTTGACGTCCACACCGCCGGCACAACCTACATAGAGCTCACCTTCATCTTCGGTATCCAGGTTTAACAGCAGATCTGCTTCGAAGTGGCCCGGTTGCAGATGCTTGGCGCCGGTCATGCCCGCTTCCTCGTCTATGGTCAGAAGCGCTTCCAGGGCCGGGTGCGGAATATCGGTGGATTCCATCAGCGCGAGAATGGCCGCGACGCCGATGCCGTTATCGGCTCCCAGGGTAGTACCTTCGGCCGTGACCCATTCGCCGTCGATGTAGGGTTTGATCGAGTCGGTCAGAAAATCGTGCTCGGTATCGGCATTTTTCTGCGGCACCATGTCGACATGGCTCTGCATGGCCAGGATTTTGCGATCTTCCATGCCGGGGGTAGCGGGCTTCTTTATGATGATATTGCCGATCTGATCCAGTTTGACGTCAAGACCGCGATTTTTCGCAAAGTCGACGATATAGGCCACCACCTTGTCTTCGTGCTTGGAAGGACGCGGAATTTCACACAATTTGGCGAAGTGTTTCCACAGTGGCGTAGGGTTCAGCTCTGCAATGGTCGACATGATTTTTCCTGGTTGCTTGGCCCCGGTTGTGGGGCCGGTGACGGCCGCGGACTTTTGGCCCGCGGCTGGAAGTTTAGTCATTTGGCGCTGGCGGCAGGCCGGTAGCGCCCGGGATGTGACTCCGCTTATTCGGCAATGGGGGCTTCGGAGATCAATTCAAACGCAATGCGGCGTTTGTCAGTGTCTACCGCTGATATTTTTACCTGTACCTCCTGGTCGAGCTGGAACCGCTCTTCGCCGCGGGTGATGCGCAGGCGTTTGCCGTCGAACTCAAAAGGGTTCTTTTTATTGTTGAAACGCACAAAGCCATTGATGCCGTTGTCATCGAGGCGCACACCGATACCGGCACCGTTGACCAGAGTGATTTTTCCGCTGAAGGCTTCACCGGTTTTCTTTTCCAGGAACTGGCAGTAAAGCCATTGCTGAAGTGCGCGATCGGCCTGTCTGCCAGTGGCGACACTTTGTTGCAGGGCTTCGCCGTCTTCACTATTGAATGCTGGCAGGGACATCTCATCCGCAGCGGCACGCAGCACCCGGTGATTGTGCAAGTCGTTGAATTTGCGAATCGGCGAAGTGATCGTGGCGTAGTGGGCGAGGCCCAGTCCGAGGTGTGCGGCTGCATTCCCGGAAAGTTCGCCCGGTCGCAGCATACGCTTCAGCACCGCCAGCACGTTTTTCGACTCTTCATCGCCCTGGGATTCAAGGGTCTTGACCAGATTCAGGTAGATATCGAGCTGGTGCAAATCCTGTTCGGCAAACTCGGGCATGGTGTCTTTTAATAGTGCGCGGATTTCCGCCATGCGTTCGTCACGGAAGCCCAGATGTACCGAGAAGCAGCCACCACCCAGCGCGGCGAGTTTTTCGCCGGCGCAGATGTTGGCCGCGAGCATGGCTTCTTCAACCATACGCTGCGCTGACGAGCGCTCCTGTTTCTCGATACGCTCGATTTTGCGCTGCTCGTTCAGGACCAGGTCATAGTCCGGGCGATCTTCCATAACCAGAGAGTGGCCGGCGCGATATTGGGCGCGGGCTTTGCTCAGAGCGTCCAGTTCTTTGAGTGCTGAATGCTGTTCTGCCGGCACAGCGCTGGTATCGCCGTCGATAAACTGAGCCACCTGTGCGTAACTCAACTTGTGCTGGGAGCGAATAGCGGCGAATTCGAAGTCAAAGCCATTCAGGGCGCCGTCCTCTCCCACGGTGATATGCATCACCAGTGCAGGGCGCTGTTCGCCCTCGAGCAGTGAGAAGCTGTTTTCACAAAGGCTGGCCGGGAGCATAGGAAGAGTCTCGCCTGCGAGGTATACGCTGTTGGCCCGGGTGCGCGCCTCTATATCCAGTGGGCTGCCCGGGTCTATTAGGCTGGATGGATCGGCGACGGCGATATGCAGTTTCCAGCCAGCCTCGACCTTGGTCACAGCAATGGCATCGTCCATATCACGGGTGCTTTCTGCATCAATGGTGACAAAAGCCAGATCAGAGAGATCATTTCGCTCGGCGCATACTTTTTCCAGTTGTGCGGGAATGGCCTCGGCCTGTTCCAGGGCGGCCTGGGAAAATTCGTTGGGGAGGCGATGCTGCGCGACTACAAAAGCGTGCTCAATACCTGCCATATCCGGTTTGCCGATGACTTTCTCGACCTTCGCCTGAGATTTGCCATCTTTGAACGGGTGGCGAGTGATGCTGCAGGCGATGAATTCTCCGGGCTGTGCTTTGCCCCGTGCCCTGGGAGGCAGGAAAATCCAGCGGGAGAGTCCGTGTTCGTTGGGCTGAATAAAGTGGCCCTGACCCCGTTGAATATATTGCCCCACAAGATACTTGAGCTCTGACGAGACCAGGCTGTCCAGCTCCGCCGACAGCTTGCCTTTGTCTTCTTCGGTCAGGCTGACCTTAACCCGATCTCCGGGAAAAACACGGTCCATCTCCGACGGTGGCAGAAAAGCCTCGCGCCCATCGTCCAGTACCACAAAGCCAAACTTTCCATTGGCGCCACGCACGCGGCCTTCGGCGAATTCCTTGGTGGAGCGGATATCGGTCTTCAGCTGGGAAAGCTGCTTGAGGGCGTCGGCGTTGAGCATAACCAGGTCTCTGTAACTCTGTCTCTAAATGGGGGAAGTCGGCGGAAGGCCGTATCAGGGCGCGGATTCTACCAGACGAGGGTTTCCAGACCAGTTGCCGGGGGCGCGTGGGAGCGAAAATACCGGATTGATACGGGTGAAAAATGACCACACAGGTTGCGTGATTTCTGTTGAATGTTATGTCCCAAAATAATTTGAAATTTAGGATGAGTAAGTTGCGTTATCGGTTATTTGTGCAAAGATCGCAATGATAATCTGCCGCTGCTGGCTATATTCTTAGTGGCTTACAATAAAGCGCGGTTGCGGGTTGTGTCGACAAAATCGGCCGTGCCTGGCGCCGTAGAAATTCCGCCCTCTGGAGAGGAATGCACATGAGTATTTTTTCCCATCCTGCCTACGACAACCACGAAGAAGTTGCTTTTTACCATGACGCCAAGAGCGGCCTGAAAGCGATTATCGCGGTACACAATACCAATCTGGGTCCCGCACTGGGCGGGTGTCGTATGTGGCCATATGCGGACGACGCAGAAGCACTGAATGACGTGCTGCGCCTGTCTCGCGGTATGACCTACAAATCGGCCATGGCCGGTCTGAAGCTGGGTGGTGGCAAGTCGGTCATTATTGGCGACCCGCGCAAGCAGAAAACACCTGAGCTGCTGCGCGCCATGGGCGATTTCCTGAATACCCTGGGTGGGCGCTATATCACCGCGGAAGACAGCGGTACCAGCGTGGCCGATATGAAGATTATTGGCGAGCGCAGCAAATATGTATCCGGCGTGATTTCCGGCCAGGAACACGGTGGTGATCCATCGCCCTCGACCGCGTATGGGGTTTTCGTTGGTCTGAAGGCCGCGGCTGCTCACCGCTGGGGCCGCACCGACCTTAGCGGTATGAAAGTGTCCATTCAGGGGGTGGGTAATGTGGGCTTCCGCCTTGGCAAGCTCCTGAAAGAGGCCGGCGCCGAGCTGTTCGTTACGGATATTTTCCAGGACAACATCGATCGTGCGGTCAGCGAACTGGGCGCCACTGCGGTAGGCGCCGACGAAATCTTCGATCTCGATGTGGACCTGTTCGCGCCCTGCGCACTTGGCGCCATTTTGAATGACAACACTATTGACCGCCTGAAAGTAGGTGCCATTGCTGGTGCAGCAAATAACCAGCTGGCGGAAGAGCGCCACGCGCAGATCCTCAAGGAGCGCGGAATCCTCTACGCGCCGGACTATGTGATCAATGCCGGTGGCATCATCGATGTGTATTACCAGCAGCTGGGTCAGGAGCAGGGCGAGTACGACGCCGCTCAGGTAAAGACCCATATCGAAAGTATTGCCACCACCATGGAAGAAGTTTTCCAGCGTGCCGATGAAACGGGCGATACCACCGCGCATGTTGCCGACCGCGTTGCCGAAGAGCGTTTCGGCCACAAAGACGCGCTGAATGGCACGGATTCCGCCGCTGCCTGATTTTTCTTTCCTATTCTGGCCCCGGCATAACCCGGGGCCTACCGCTTTCCTCTGACGATCTGTCGTCTCTCTGTGAGGTATTCTTCGGGCGCTACGGCGCCCGCTTTTTTGCCTACACTGTTACTCGCGTACCTCGCGCCAAACTCCCGTCGCCCTGTGCCCATCTGCAATCTGGATGGCGCGCCAAAAGATTCAGGCTAATTGACAATGGATATGCGATTTTTCCGGGTGCTTTTGCCCTTGCTTACTTCACTTCTGCTTGCCGCTCTGGCCGGGTGCGACCGCCACCGGGATGGTGCGGGGGGAGAAGAAAACGTGCACAAGGCACTCACCGTGGATAAGCAGGCGGCAGCGAGTAGCAAAGCTGCTGCCAGTGGCAATGCTGCATTCGTTAAAGCGCCGAAAATTGAACTGCCTTACCATAAAGAAGTTCTGAAAAATGGCCTGACGGTGATCGTGCACGAGGACGACAAGGCACCGGTTGTTGCCATCAACATCTGGTACAAGGTCGGCTCGAAAGATGAAACCCGCGGTAAAACCGGCTTTGCCCACCTTTTTGAACACCTGATGTTCAATGGCTCCGAAAACTATCCGGGCGAGTATTTTGAGCCCTTTCAGCGCTCCGGCGCCACGGATATGAACGGCACCACCAATAACGACCGCACCAATTATTTTGAAACAGTGCCGGTGGGTGCGCTGGATATGGCGTTGTGGATGGAGTCGGACCGGATGGGCCACTTCAAGGGGGCGATCAGCCAGGAGAAGCTGGACGAACAGCGCGGTGTCGTCAAGAACGAGAAGCGCCAGGGCGAAAACGCCCCCTATGGGCAGGCGTTTGATGTGATTGCGACCAGTACTTTTCCCTCGGACCACCCGTATTCCTGGACCACCATCGGCTCCATGGAGGATCTCGATAATGCCAGCCTCGAAGACGTCAAACAGTGGTTCTCGGATTACTATCAGCCGGCCAACGCGATTCTCGTAATTGCCGGGGATATTACCGTGGCCGAAGCAATGGAAAAGGCGCGCAAATATTTCGGCAGTATCCCCAGTACTTCTGTGCCACCGGAGCTCAAAAATTGGGAGCTTCCGACCCAGGTTAAAAAACGCCAGGTGATGACGGATCAGGTTCCCCAGACGCGTATATACAAAGTGTGGAACGTACCGGCTATCGGAAGTGAAGAAGAAAATGCCCTGGACCTGATGACTTCGCTGCTCGCGAATCGCAAGAACTCGTTGCTGTACCGCCGGCTGGTCAGGGATGAGCAGGTGGCTACCAGCGTCAGTGCGTTTTACTACGGTCGTCAGCTCGCAGGGCAGCTGATCATCATGGTGGACGTAAAACCCGGGCAGCCTGTCGAAAAGGTAGAAAAGCTGCTCGACCATGAAATTGAAGAATTCGTGCGCACCGGAATCAGTGCTGAAGAGTTGCGTCGTATCAAGCAAAGTGAATTTGCCAGCCTGGTGAAAGGCCTGGAGAAAATCGGTGGCTTTGGCGGCAAGACGGATATTCTCGCACGCTCGGAATTCTATTACGGCGACCCGGGAGCTTTGATCAGCGGCCTGGATGACTACGCCAAGGTATCTGTCGACGAGGTGCAGGATGCGGCTCAAAAGTGGCTGACCTCTGAGCAGTTCACGCTGATTATTACCCCCAAGGACGAGTACGCGACCTCTGGGCAGGACGTGGACCGCAGCAAAGTGCCGGCGATTGACAAGACTGTCGAATTGGAATTGCCGGAGCAACAGTCGTTCACGCTGGATAATGGGTTAAAGGTCGTACTGGCGGAGCGACACGATACGCCGGCTGTGTTTATGTCGTTACAGTATCGCAGTGGCGCATCCGCCGATGGCGAGACCCCGGGGCTCGCTTCGTTGGTGGCGCGAATGTTGAGTGAAGGTGCGGGGGAGTTTGACAGCCTCACCTTCAGCGCGCGTCAGGAAGAGCTTGGCGCGAGTATTGGCGCTGACAGTGGGCTCGACTACAACACACTCAGTTTCAGTGCGCTGAAATCTCAGCTGAAGCCATCACTGGAGCTGTTTCGTGATGTGATCTCAAGCCCGCTATTCCCAGAGGACGATTTGAAGCGGGTCAAGTCCAACTGGCTGGATTCCATCCGTCAGGAAGAAGCGCAGCCTCAGGGGTTGGCGATGCGAAAATTGCCTCCGTTGCTGTATGGGGAAAATCATCCTTACGGTGCCCCCCTGACGGGGTCCGGGACTCCGGAAGCCATTGAATCCATCACACGAGAAGATCTGGTGAAATTTCACCAAACCTGGTTGCGCCCGGATAACGCTCAGCTCACTGTGGTCGGCGATGGGACCAAGCAGGAACTCAAAGAGTTACTCAATGAAACCCTCGGCAACTGGACGGCGCCGGGTGAGGCGTTGCCTTCGCTGGAGATTCCTGCGGTAGAGCGTCCACCCAATGCGCGGGTGTACCTGCTGGATCGCCCTGGTGCCCAGCAGAGCTATATCATGGCCGGGCTGGTTATGCCGCCGTGGAAGCCCGACGGGGCGGAAGCATTTGATGCGATGGCATCTGCAATTGCCGGTAAATTTACTTCGCGCATCAATATGAATCTGCGCGAGGACAAGCACTGGTCCTACGGTGCGAGGGCTGTTTCGATGGACACTGAAGCCCAGCGCCCGTATATCGTTGTCGCTCCCGTGCAAACGGACAAGACGGCAGCGGCGATGAAAGAATTGATCAAGGAATATCAGGACTATCTCGGCAGCCGCCCGATCAAGGAAAGTGAGCTGAACGATTACAAGGACGACGAAGTGCTGAAACAGAGCGCACGCTTCCAGACCAAAGGACAATTGCTGTCCAGTATTGCCTGGCAGGTGGAAAAAGGGTTGCCAGCGGAATACATCGCCGACTACCCCCAGCGTGTCACTGCACTGACCAAGGAGCAGGTGGAGAGTGCGGCGAAGGAGTACCTCGCACCGGACCAGTTCACATGGCTGGTGGTAGGTGACCTGAAGAAGATCCAGAAGTCGATCGAGGCGCTGAATCTGGGGCCGGTTGAGGTATTGCCGACCAACTAACGGGGTGTGTTATACCTTTGAAAAGCCCGGTGCTGACTGCACCGGGCTTTTTTTATGGCGTCGGAATACGTTAAATTGCACGGGTCTCCAACACGAATAATACCGGGGCGGCAACCGTTCGACCCCGTATCTGCCGGAATACCCATGATCACAATGACTTCTCTACTCGTTCGTATCAGGCGCCGGATCGGCGGCTTGTTCGGTCTGTTCGCCCTTGTTTTCAGTGCCGCTTTCACCTTCAGCACGGCAGCCCAGGCGGAAAATATCGCTGTGCACGCGGGCTGGCTATTCGACAGCGAAAAAGGTCGCCTGCTTGAAAAACGCACGGTGCATATTGTGGATGGCAAGGTGGAATCCGTAGAACGCGGCTTCAATCAGCGTCAGGGCGAACGGGTGATTGATCTCAGTGCCTTTTCCGTACTGCCCGGTTTAATGGATATGCACACGCACCTCTCCTATGAATTTGGCCCCCGTACCTATACCGAGGCCTTTACCTGGAACCCTGCGGATTACACCCTTCGTTCGGTCAATACCGCAGAGCGCACCCTGAAAGCCGGGTTTACCACCGTGCGAGATCTCGGTGACAGCGGCAATGTGACGGTCAGTTTGCGTAACGCGATCAATCGCGGTGACATTGTCGGTCCGCGGATATACACCGCCGGAAAATCCATTGCCACTACCGGCGGCCATGCGGACCCGACCAACGGCCACAGGCACGATCTAATGGGCAGCCCCGGCCCGGCGGAGGGTGTAATCAATGGTGTTGCCAGTGCCCGCGAGGCTGTGCGCCAGCGTTACAAAGAGGGCGCAGATCTGATCAAAATCACCGCTACCGGCGGTGTGCTGAGTGTGGCCAAAAGTGGCCAGAATCCGCAGTTTATGCAGGACGAAGTTGAGGCGGTGGTAGAGACGGCAAAAGACTACGGGTTCACCGTAGCGGTGCACGCCCACGGAAAAGAGGGTATGCAGCGGGCAATTCGCGCAGGCGTGGACTCCATAGAGCACGGAACCTATATGGATGATGAGACCATGCGGATGATGGTGGACCACGGCACCTGGTATGTGCCAACCCTGCTCGCCGGTGACTGGGTCACTCAAAAGGCGGCGGTGGATGGCTTCTTCCCGGAAATGGTGCGTACCAAGGCAGCCAAAATTGGCCCCCTGATCCAGGATACGTTCAATCGCGCGCACAAAAAGGGTGTGAAAATCGCGTTTGGTACTGACACCGGGGTAAGCCGGCACGGGGATAACGCGAAAGAGTTTGCGTTGATGGTACAGGGTGGTATGAGCCCGGCCGATGCGATCCGCTCTGCTACCTGGAATGCGGCGCAGCTGCTTGAGGTGCAGGATCAGTTGGGAAGTATTGCGCCGGGGAAATGGGCGGATATGGTGGGGGTGATTGGCAACCCTTTGGAAGATATCACTACCCTTGAGCGAGTTCGCTTTGTGATGAAGGGGGGGGAGGTTTACAAGCAGCCCGAGTAACAGTTTCTATGAAGCCTGGTGGCGGTGACGCTACCAGGTGCACCCTTGTGAGACACGCCGTGTACCCATCCCTGGGGGCTCTGCACCGCCATCCATGGCGGTGAAGGTCTCACAAGGGTGCACCTGATACCGTCACCTTATCGTCGACTTTAAATTATTCGGTCCATTCGATAGCAAGATTACTTGGCTAGCTCGAATACCAGTTCCACATTAACCGATACCGAAGTCTCCCCCGGTGCCACCGGCGTGCTGGCACTGTCTTTGGCCATGGCGCCTTCTGCGCGCATTACCATCGGGCGCGGCATGCCGCCGTGGCTTCCCTCAGAAATGCTCACAATTCTACGTACCTTGGTGCCCAGAGCTTCCGCATAAGAATCTGCGCGGGCCTGAGCCATTTTCAAGGCTTTTTCACGGGCTTCTGCCAGCAGGGGCTCCGGGTCGTCGATGGAGAAACTGGGGCCGTGGATCTGGTTGGCGCCTTCTGCGGTCAGTGCGTCGATCACTTTGCTCAGGTCATCCAGTTTGCGTACAGTAATGCTCACACTGTTGCGGGCCTGGTAGGCGATGATTTTGCGCTCGCGGTTTGGCTGGTAGTCGTAGCGCGGGTTGAGGCTGATGCCGCTGGTCTGGACATCCTTTGCGTCAATGCCGGCATTCTTTATCGCCTGCATGACTTTTTCCATCTGCTCTGCATTGGCCTCCATCGCCGCCTGACTTTCATCGGCTTCGGTAACCACACCCGCGGAAATGTTTGCGATATCCGGTACCCGGCTGGCCTCTCCCTGTGCAGAGATACTGATTAATGTGCCTGCGGGGCGGTTGCTGGCGTCGCTACCGCATCCGGCTACAAAAATGGCGAGGCCGGCAATCAGGCCAGCGGAGAAAAGCTTCATGGTCTTGTGCATGGCGAATCCTTAAGTTGCCAAAAGTACTTCTCGTTACGGCGGCCATTGTGGCGCCAAAAAGATGAATATCAGGTGAACAGGCGTGTGAAAGTTTCGTTTTCCGGGTGGTACAGGGCGAAACCGAGACGCAGCAGGTGCTGGCGCCGATCGCACAATACATTTTTTTCACGCAGCTCCGCCTGGAGTTTTTCTGCTGCATCGGCACTGCCACAGCGAAAGGTGAAGAAGTGCCCGTGGCCGTTTTGCAGGTCGTGGGCGATGAGGTTTTGCCGGTTCAGGATCGGGTGCGAGGCACTATCCATGGCCTGCAGGAAGCGTTGCTGATTGTTTTGCACATAGCGGTGGATCGCACCCACGGTCAGATCTTCCCGCTGATACAAATCCAGTACAGCAAGCGCCTTGTACAGCGGCGAAAAATCCATAGTGGCGCCGGCGAAGCGCAGCCAGTCATTGCCGAAGCCGACACCTTCAGCGCGGTTCTCCAGCTCCGCCATCTCTGCGAACCAGCCGGTATTGAGTGGTCGCAATTGGCAACCGCGGGGGATGCTCATGAAGCACATGCCCTCACCGGCGCCGAGATATTTGTAAGACCCTGCGGTGTAGAATACCTTATCCGCCACGGCGCCGAGATCAGTGGGGCGGGCAAAAAATCCGTGGTAGCCGTCGATCACCATCTCAGTGGTTGCGGGTTTGCGTTCGGCCAGCGCCAGCAAGTCCGGAAAGGCAACGCCGGAGTCAAAGAAGACCTGGCTGACGTAGGCCAGCTGGTATTGCCCGGACTGCAGCTCTTCATCAAAGCGCTCCGCCAGCGTGGCGTAGGGCAGGGTGGGGATGCGGGTTACCTGCACATTGGGCAATTCTTCCAGGCGCAGCAACTGGCGGGCAAAGCTGTAGAATTCGCCGTCGGTGGTAAGGATGCGCAGAGGCTCGTTCAGATCAAATGCACTCAGCAGGCGGAATACCAGTTCATGGGTATTTGGCGCCAGCGCGATCTGTTCCGGCGCGGGCAGATTGAGTGTGCTTGCAATACTTCGCTGAAAGGCCGGTATCATCTCGCCGAAAATCTTCTCCCACTTTAGGTCGGCCATGGCCGCAGCGTCCTGCCAGTAGGCATTCACCGCGTCCAGGGTGGCGTCGGCCCAGTAGTGGTGGGAGTGGCATGCCATATGCAGAATCGGCAGGTCGCAGCCAGGGGAGGCCGCTTTTTGGGCGGCCTGTAAAAAATGTCGATAGTATTTTTGATACATTTCGCTCTGGTAACTTTTTGTGGGGCGATTAAATTATCGCTCGTTATTTGATGTACTAGGGAGCCTCTGATCAAGTCCGCGATGCCTCAGGCTTTCAGAGCGATTCACAATCAAGGCGTGGTTTCGCAGGAATGTCTAGACCTTTCAAGAAGCCACAACGCAGAGTGTGGATTGCTCTGAAAGCCCCGGAGGGCGCGACCTGACAACAACATCTGCTGCGTTGCAGCTCTTGTAAATGGCCAGCCATTCACTGCGAACTGCGCCTAACAGCTGCTGCTGTCAGGTCACGCTGAGGCATTGCGGACTTGGTCAGAGGTTCCCTGAGATTTTAATCCCGCAAAGGAGGCGTTGCAGTGGAATATTTGCACACAATGGTGCGTGTCACCGACCTGGAAAAATCTTTGGAGTTTTATTGCGACAAACTGGGCCTGTACGAGGTCAAGCGCAATGATTACGAGAAAGGTCGCTTCACTCTGATATTTCTGGCGGCGCCGGGAGACAAGAGCACGGCGGATGCCGACGCACGGCCCTGTCTTGAACTGACCTACAACTGGGACCCGGAATCTTACTCCGGTGGCCGGAACTTTGGCCACCTGGCCTACCGCGTAGACAATATCTACGAAACCTGTCAGCGCCTGATGGACATGGGCGTCACCATCAACCGTCCGCCACGGGATGGTCATATGGCGTTTGTACGGTCCCCGGACAATATTTCCATCGAACTGTTGCAGAAGGGTGATTCTCTGCCGCCGCAGGAGCCCTGGGCGTCTATGGAGAACACCGGGGAGTGGTAACCCGTCACAGGTAATCGCAGTTAACGAAGTACGCTGTAGTTGAGTTGAGAGTAGAGATGGTGAAGCCAAATAAACCCCGAAGCTGTGTGATTCTTGCCGGTGCCAGCGCGGCCCGGCGAGTGCGGGAGGAAGGTCTCAATCAGGGCATGGTGTCCACCCTGGTCGGAGCGTCCGGCGGCCCCAAGTGGTTGTCGATCAGCCAGTTGGATCGGGTACTGATTGGCGAGTTTTTCCGCGACCGCAAAACGCCCATCGCTACCCTCGGCTCATCTATCGGTAGCTTCCGCAACATGTGTTATGCCACCGCCAACCCGATGGCTGCGCTGGAAAAGCTTGAGTACGGCTACGTCAATCAGACGTACGCCAGCGACCGACCGTTACCGGCGGAGATTACCGGTGCTGGTGAGAAGATCCTGCTGGATGTGCTGGGTAAAGAGGGCGCGCAGCAGGTGGCGACCAATGTTATCTGGCGCAGCCACTTTGTAACCGTGCGTGGACGCGGGCCGCTGGCCAGCGAGAAAAAAGCCCTGCTCGCGCCGGCGTTGCTGGCGTCGGCCCTGGCGAACGCGGTCAGTCGCCGCAGTCTGCGTGCGTTTTGGGATCGGGTGGTATTCCACTCTGGCGAGGCGCCGAGTGTGGCTTTTCGCAACCTCAGCACGGTCAACACACCGCTCAGCGCAGATAATGTGTGCCCGGCGGTGCTCGCCAGCGGGTCTATTCCCCTGGTGATGGCCGGAGTGCCCACGCCCGCCGGGGCCCCCACAGGAAACTACCGCGATGGCGGTATCACCGACTACCATTTCGACCTCGGCTTTGAGCACCCGCAGGGGCTGGTTCTGTATCCCCACTTCTTTCCCTATATGGTGCCGGGCTGGTTCGACAAGAGCCTGCGCTGGCGCTGGGTACGTGGGGGCGCCATGGAAAATGTGATTCTCGTTGCACCGTCGCCGTCCTGGGTGGCCAAGTTGCCCTTCAGCAAAATCCCGGATCGGGACGATTTCGTGAAGCTCTCTACCGAGGAGCGCCTCAAGTACTGGAATGCGGTGACCGAGGCGGGCAAACAGGTAGCGGAGGATTTCTTCGAATTGTGGCAAACTGGCGCCATTGCCAGCGAGTTGATCGAAGTTGGCAGCGACCAGGCACCCCACAAGCTGGCCCTTTCCGCTTAGGCGGCGTTCAAGCCGTGCGTGATGGTGCCTGAAGGACTGAATCCGTGATCGCGGGACCAATAGCAAAAGGCCACCAGTGAAAGACGCCGAGTTTACCGAACCGCAGGAAGAATTCCGCACGACCCAGGAACGGGTTTACTATCAGGTACGGGATGCCATACTCCGCGGTCAGTTTCTGCCTGGAAACCCAATTACGATTCGCGGCCTTGCCGCGGAGCTGGGCTGTAGCCCGATGCCCGTGCGCGAAGCGCTGCGCCGATTGACCTCAGAGCGGGCGCTGGAACTGTCGGATACGCGGCGGGTCACGGTGCCTACCATGACCCGGGAAAAACTGGATGAAATCTGTGCGGCGCGAGTGGCGCTGGAGTGTCAGGCCGCAGCCCAGGCTTTGCCCCACGTCGGCGAGCCAGAGCTGGAGGCTTTACGTGCGCTGGATGATCGGGTCACAGCGGCGCTGGATAAAAACGATATTCAGGAATATGTGACAGGTAACCTGGATTTTCACTTCACCCTCTACCGTCTCGGGCGCCCGCATATCATTTTGTCCCTGATCGAAAGCCTGTGGCTGCAAACGGCACCATTGCAGCATCTGGTTTTTCAGCGCTTCGGTGTCCAGGAGTTGCCGGACAGGCACCAGGACCTGGTTGAGGCCATTGCGCAAAAAGACGAGCAAGCTGTGCGAACGGCCATCCGTCAGGATATCGAAGAGGGTCTGGGTTCTATTTCTGCTGAAGAGTTAATGCCG
This sequence comes from Microbulbifer sp. ABE4_465, assembly GCF_056160765.1. Classification (NCBI taxonomy): domain Bacteria; kingdom Pseudomonadati; phylum Pseudomonadota; class Gammaproteobacteria; order Cellvibrionales; family Microbulbiferaceae; genus Microbulbifer; species Microbulbifer sp. ABE4_465. Next base: position 36,779 of record NZ_JBSWXV010000005.1, on the reverse strand, counting down.
CACTGATGTTCAGTTATTTACATATCGTTTTACATTTCCTGATTCCCCTCGCCATCGCCTGGTATTTCTTTCGTGACGAATGGAAGAAGGCGGCGCTGTTTATGCTGGCGGCAAACCTGGTGGATCTCGACCATCTGCTTGCGTCGCCGATGTACGATCCGGATCGCTGCAGTATCAACTTCCATCCTCTGCACACTATGTTCCCGATTTCTTTCTACGGCGCGATGATGTTTCTGCCGTGGAAGCCGGTGCGTTGGCTGGGTATTGGACTGGTTACCCATATGCTGTTGGATGCCATCGACTGCGGTATTTAGTCCGTTTTCCCGCAAAAACTGTTCTTTTTTTTCCCGAACTTGTCTGTTTTCTCCCGTTGACTGTGAATCGCAAATGCGCAGCCAGCGGTTTGGTTACTCTTGCGAGGCAATAACTATAACGACGCCTCAAGGAGACCAATATGGGAAGTAAATTTATTTCAATTCTGCTGTTATCTGCGTTTAGTCACGGAGCGCTGGCTTGTATTTCCGCCGAAAGTGAATCCAACGACGCGGAGTCCGATGCGGATGGACCTGTGTGTTCCAGTCAGACGATCGATGGCAACATTGCCAATCGTCGGGACCAGGACTGGTATTACTTCAATATCAATTCTCCCGCAAATCTCGATATTTCTCTGAATCACGCCAGTGGCGACGACTTTGACTGGCATCTGTACGACGTGTCCCAGCGGCTTTACAGTGCGGAAACCGGTGATCGTCCGGAAGCCGCCAGTGTCAGTGTGGCTGGCAACGGGCTCTATACACTGAAGGTGACGCGCTACAGTGGACGCGGGGATTACACCTTGAGCGTCGATGGCATCCCTTCGAGCAGTGGTGGTGGAAGTAGTAGTGGTGGAAGTAGTAGCAGTGGCGGGAGCAGCGGTGGCGGCAATTGCGATCTCGGTGCGCGCCCAAATAAGCCCGGTGGGTTGACTCGCTACATCACCGGAAGCGAGACGGATATCTGTGTGAATCAATCCGCGGGTGGGCTGTTGGTAATGGGGGGCGGTAGTGATGTGGATGCCGCCTTCACCCGGAGAGTGGAGCCGCTGATTGATGGTGGCGACGTTGTCGTGCTGCGTACCAGTGGTAGTGATGGCTATAACGATTACCTGCAAGATCTGTTGAATGCAGATTCTGTAGAAACGCTGATTGTGGATCGCCCGCAATATGCGAACGATGATTATGTGGCCTGGGTTGTGCGCTCTGCAGAGTTTGTCTGGATTGCCGGAGGCGACCAGTCGGATTATCTGAACCAGTGGCAGGGAACGGAACTGCAGCAGGCGCTTGATGAGGTCATGGCTCGCGGAGGTGTATTGGGCGGTACTTCGGCGGGCGCCGCTGTGCAGTCCGAGCACATCTATGATCCCGATGGTGTGCCGGGTGCCTACTCGTCGGAAGCAGTTTCTGACCTCTGCCACGAATACATTAATATCTCTTCCAACTTCCTCAGTACGCCCATCATGCAGGGCCTGATTGTCGATACGCACTTTGCCGAGCGCGACCGAATGGGCCGGCTAATGGCCTTTATGGCTGGATTGCCCGCAGGGATCCAGGGGATAGGGGTTGATGAAGCAACCTCCATTTTCTTCACTCCCGATGGAAGCGGTGTAGTCGATGGTGCTGGCAGTGTCTATATCCTGCAGGAAGACGGCCAGACGTCAAGGACGCAGGCCCAGTGCGGACAGCCGGTAGTGTACGAAGATGTGTTGCGCTACAAGCTGGACGAGTTTGACCAGTTCAATATTTCCAATGGCGCCAGTAATGTGACACCGAAGCGCATCGGCATTGATGGGCGCTCGGGCAACTTCTATATCAACCAGCCCTACCAGTAAAAGTACTTAGACCGGATTGGTATTGATCCAGAGTGGGTTGGGAAAGTGTTCTTCTCTCAACCCGTTTCTGGATATATGGTTTCACAGATGTGTGCAAAATTTTCATCGAATCCCGATTTGCGATTGTGCAGATTATTCGGCCGCGCGGCGGTCCGACTTAAAAACTAAATTCCGTAGCAGAAAAGCTTTACAGCATTTTTTCACCGTGATAAAAAATAGGCTCGGTTTGGCTATTGGTTTTAAAAGGCTGACCGGCCTCAAGAAAAACAGCGCGAAAAGAGCAAAATGAATAGTATTGCTGCCATCGAGCGCTGCTCCTCCAACTACTACCTCAGCGAGTGGTTTGACGAGTAGCTTCCCCACCTCGGTATAACCGGGGGCTCCGCGACGTCTTTGATCAAGGCTTTAGAGATTTTTCTAGTCTAGAGACTCTTCTAGAAAGCCTTCAAAGGTCACTGCAGGTTGCGTGAGTGCAAGGAAGCTATAAGTCGGATTTTCCGTTCTTATCTCCAGCCTGATTCATCGGTACTGCTCGTAGCCTGGCTGCGCTCTGTATTTATTGGATTTTGGTTTGTACTGCAATGCCGCCGGTTTTCTTTCTGAACGTCATCATATGTCCGGTTGAGGTTGGCATCCGCCTGCCTGTCCGGAAAAAGATTAAGAAAATCAACAAGAACAATCGGAGACAGGAATTCATTCCTGGAGGGCATAAAAATGGATAGCAAAACCCAGTTGAACAGAACTCAGCTAAATAAAAATCCTTTAAGCAAGGCGGTGCGACTGGCGGTAGGGTGCTCACTGTTGGGCGGTGGCGCCATTGCTTTTGCACAAGAAGTCCCGGAAGTGGCTGATGCGGTAGAAGAGGTTGTTGTTACCGGTACGCATATCAAAGGGCTCGATGCGGAAGGTGCTGTACAGGTTGTGCAGATCGATCGCGATGATATCGAAGCCTCCGGCGCGACCTCTCCGATCGAAATTCTGCAGCAACTGACGCAGACCGGCGGTGGTAGTGGTACTTTTTCAACCGCGACTTCCGGCGCTTTGTCCAGCAGTACCCCGGTGGGTGCAGCGGGTGTTTCCCTGCGCGGCCTTGGTGCGAGCTCAACGCTTGTTCTGGTAAATGGTCGTCGCGTATCTGTCAGCTCCTTTGCCAAAGGGCAGGAATCCTTTGTCGACGTGAATTCCATTCCGCTGTCTGCGATTGAACGTGTTGAAGTGTTGCCCAGTGGCGCTGCAGCAACCTATGGTGCCGACGCTGTCGCCGGCGTAGTGAATTTTGTGCTGCGTGATGACTTTACCGGCAGTGAGATTTCACTGACCCATGGCAACTCCACCGCGGGTACCGATGAAGGTAAATACAACCTGAATTGGGTGTGGGGCCGCGAAGGTGAGAACAGCCACACCATGGTTGTAGTGGACCTGTTTTCCCGCAATGCAATGTATGATCGCGATCGAAAATTGACTGCGGATTCTGTGCGTCCGAGCCAGCAGGGTGTGTATCCGAGCTTTAATGATCTTTTCCTTACCTATTATGATCAGACTGAGGGGGCTGAGTCCGGTGGATGCCCGGCGGATCAATACGGTTTTGGAAGCTTTGGTGACTACTGCGAATTCAATACCAATGCGGTTTCCGCTACTCAGGATGAATACGAAAGCGCCAGTGTTGTAGCGACATTCAATTACGACCTCTCCGACAACCTGGAGTGGTTTAACACCCTGATGCTGCAGACCAGCTCATCTCGCGGTACATCTTCTTCAGCGAATTTCTCACGTGCGCCATTTGACCCGGAAAACCCCTACTGGCCAGAAGCTTTAAAAGCAGATCTCGTTGAGGAAGGTTCCTTTCACGAAGAATACCCCACCAGTGAATTCAGCGATTTTTACGGATACCCGATTTACGCCTGGGGCAAATTCCCGGATGCGCGTGCGGTAGAAGTGGAAAACGAAGCAGTGCGGCTGGTTTCCGGCCTCCGCGGTGAGGTGAATGACTGGAACTGGGAAGTTGCCGCCAACATGGGTCGCAGCGAATCCGAACAGCGCGGAATTTCTGGATTGTACAAGGCGGATGCCTTCTACAACGCAAGCCTGGGCAACCTATGTACCGACGGCTCTGTTGTCGATCGCTGGGAAGTGGACCTGGCACGTCCCGGTGCGAGTTTTGGGGCGGGTGAAACCTGTGAGGATCTGGGAAAAACCACTGCCTGGTACAATCCTTTCGGTGGACAGGTTGATCAGGTCGCCGAAATGGATGGCCTGATTCGCACTGATGCAAAACGTAGCGGTGAATCAAACCTTTACGCGATTGACGGCAATATCTCCGGTAGCTGGATTGAGTTGCCGGCAGGGGCCGTTCAAGTGGCCTTTGGTGGTGAGTTCCGCCGTGAAAGTGTGGTGGATACTCCTTCGGGCGACGCTGTTTCCACTACCGTGAATCCCGAACCTATCATTGGCTTTAGCTCTACTTCTGCCGACGCTGCACGCAATCAGTGGGCGGTATATATGGAGCAGATGATTCCGCTGGCAGCCAATACCGAGTTGCAGTTCGCGCTTCGGTACGATCACTACGATAACTTCGGCGGTGACACTAACCCAAAGATTGCCCTGCGCCACGCGTTTAACGATGCGATTATCTTCCGCAGTAACTGGTCCACCTCATTCCGGGCTCCATCCCTGGCGCAAGTGGGAGCGGGCACCTTGCTGTCCAGTTATTCCGTTGATTGCAGTATTACGCCAGTCGCCTGTGACGGCCTGGCAGATGAGTCGGGTGAATCTCTGCTATCGGAAGATGTGAGCAACGATGATCTGAAACCGGAAACCGCGACCACCTGGGGGGCTGGTTTCCTGCTGAAACCGACCGCCGACACCGAAGTCACTATCGACTATTGGAATATCGAGCACGAAAACCTGATCGGTGTGGAAGAGGATGATTTTATCCTGCGTGCCTTTAACGGTGATTTCGCAGTGGTAGGCGAGGGAGAGCTGCCCACCGGTCAACCTGGCCTTGAAGTGGCCGGTGGTTTCGTGGTGGACGCACACTTCCAGTTATCTAACCTTGGTTGGCAGAAAACCAGTGGGGTGGACATGGCTCTGACCCAGTACTTCGAAACCGAAAATTGGGGGAGCTTCCGGTTTACGCTGGATGGCACTTACCTGGCGGAGTTCGACAAACTGCCGTCTGATGCACTCGGCGTAGTCAGTGAGGCGGGCAACTACACCTACCCACGCTGGCTGGCTAACAGCTCCCTGCGCTGGCGCTACGAGGACTGGTCCTCCACTCTGTCCGCCAGGTACACCCACAGCTACATGGATGATCCCGCTCCTCGTACTCTGGACGCTCTCCTCGAACCGGGTGCTGAGTACTTCATGTCGCGCGTCAATTTCGATGACGATGGCAACGTGGAAGTCGACAGCTGGTTGACCTTCGATCTCAGCGTCTCCCGCGACTTCGACAACGGCAGTTGGCTGAGCCTGCGGGTGAACAACCTGCTGGACGAAGAGCCGCCGCTGGTACTGGGCACTGGCGCCAACGTGGATCACTTCAACCACAACTCTATGGGGCGTTTCTACACCCTGAGCTACGGCTACGCGTTCTGATCGGCGTCTCACAGGGCCCTGATCTCGGCGGGTGTGGGGTTTACGCCCGCCGAACCTTTTTAATTACTGCGGTGTATTTCTATGCAGACCAGCGATTCCCAATCCATCGGTGCCGATATGACCGGTGATGTGGAGCAACCAGTGAACAAAACCTGGGCAATGCCGGATACCTATCTGATATTGCTAGCGGTGGCACTGGTGGCGTTCGCTCTGAACTTTCTGGTTCCTGCGGGCACCTTTGACACAGTGACCAGTGTGGTCAATGGCACTGAGCGCACGGTGATTGACCCCGCGAGCTACCAGCGAGCCTCCGAAGAGCCGGCGGGGATGTCGCTGTTTGCCGAAGGTGGCGGTATCGGTTTCCTTAATTTTGCTTTTGAGGGAATGGTCTCTGGCACTAAGTGGGGCGCTTCTATCGGAGTCTTCGCTTTTATTCTGCTGACCGGTGGTGCCTTCGGCTTGATTTTTGCCAGCGGCTCGGTGGAGCGTGGTCTGTTTCAGGTGATTGCGCGCAATCGCGAAGCGGGACACTTCTATCTGGCAATCCTGTGTTTCCTGTTTTCCCTTGGTGGTGCCGTATTTGGCATGGGCGAGGAGGTGATTCCGTTTACCCTGATTGTGGTGCCGCTACTGGTCACCATGGGGTACGACAGTATTACGGCCCTGCTGGTGACCTATGTGGCAACCCAGGTGGGATTCGCAACATCTTGGATGAACCCTTTCGGGGTGAGCATCGCCCAGGGGATTGCTGGTGTGCCGTTGATGTCCGGCAGCGGTTTGCGTATGGCACTGTGGCTGTTCGCTACCTGTGGTCTCGCGGCTTACACCATTTTCTATGCGCGACGGGTTCAGCGGGATCCGGCGCGGTCATTGGCCTACGAGTCTGACCGGGTATTTCGCGAAAAGTCAGTATCCGTCAAATCACTGCAGACCATGATGCGCGGTGATGGTTGGGTGCTCCTGCTGTTTGGTGCGGGCATCGCCTGGATGATCTGGGGCGTTGTAGAGCGCAGTTACTTCCTCCCGGAAATCGCCAGCCAGTTTTTCACCATGGGCATCGTGATTGCCGCGGTGGCTATCGCCTTCGGGCTGAATGGGCTTACCGCGAACAAGGCGGCTGCGGCCTTCAAAGAGGGAGCTCAGCAGTTGTTACCGGCGGCGATGGTTGTGGCCTTTGCCAAGGGGATTGTTCTGCTGCTCGGCGGAGATGATCCTCAGGGTGCCAGTGTCCTCAATACCATTTTGCATTCCGCCGGCAATGGCCTCGCGGATGTGTCCGGCGCTGTCTCTGCCTGGTTTATGTTGGTGTTTCAGACGGTGTTCAATTTCTTTATCACTTCCGGTTCCGGCCAGGCCGCGTTGACCATGCCGATCATGGCGCCGCTCGCCGATGTGGTGGGTGTCACGCGACAGACCGCAGTGCTGGCGTTCCAGTTGGGCGATGGCTTGACCAACATTGTTGTCCCCACGTCAGCGGCTCTGATGGGTTGCCTGGGCGCGGCGCGCCTGGATTGGGGAGTGTGGATCCGCTTTGTACTGCCATTGCAAGGGGCGCTCTTTCTGTTCGCGTCACTGGCGGTGCTCGTTGCCGCGATTTCCGGATTTTAACGTTTAAGCAGTTTTTTATGTCTCAAATAACTCTGATCAAAAATGCAGAGGTGTTCGCGCCTCGTGGTCTCGGCCGCTGCGATGTTCTGGTGGCCGGGGATCGCGTGGTCAAGATCGATCAGCACCTGGAACTGCCAGATAATATTGGCCAGGTGGTGGATGCGGATGGCGCCTGGTTAATGCCAGGCCTGGTCGACACGCTGGTGCATATCAGCGGCGGTGGCGGTGAGGGCGGCTTTGGCTCGCGCACTCCTGAGCTGGATGTGCGCGAAGCTTTCGCGGCGGGTGTGACGACGGTGGTCGGTGCGCTCGGTACCGATGCGACCACTCGAACCCTGAACGAACTGTTTGGTAAAACCAAGGCGCTGGAAGCGCAGGGTATTACCTGCTTTATGCAAACCGGCTCTTATCAGGTGCCGGTAAACACACTGACCGGTGGCGTGCGCAGCGACATCATGCTGATTGACAACATTATTGGTGTTGGTGAGTTGGCCATTTCGGACCATCGCTCGTCTCATCCTTCCCGGGATGAATTGACACGCATCGCCGCCGATGCGCGTGTCGCGGGACTGTTGAGCGGAAAGGGCGGTGTCATCAGCGTACATGTGGGCGACGGTGCTGCCCGATTACAGCCATTGTTTGATGTGGTGGAAAACTCTGAAATTCCGATTAGCCAGTTTTATCCCACCCATATGAACCGCAATCAGGCGCTACTGGAGCATGGTGTCGCGTTTGCCCGTGCCGGTGGCTTTATCGATTTTACCACCTCGACAACCGATGAAATCCTGGCCAGTGGTGAAATGCGCGCGAGCAAGGCACTGGCACTGGCCCTGGAGCAGGGCGCGTCTATTGATCAGATGACCTTTTCTTCCGATGCCCAGGGTTCGCTGACCAATTTTTGTGATCTTGGGGAGTTGCAGGATATCGAGGTGGGCTCCATCGCCAGCCTGTTCGAAGAATTCCGCCGCAGTGTGCAGGACGAGGGCGTGGCGCTTTCCCGTGCGCTGCAGGTGGTTTCCAGTAATCCGGCGCGGGCGCTTGGTCTCAAGCGTAAAGGACAGGTGGCCGCCGGGCGCGACGCGGATCTGATGTTGGTGGATCCACAGCGATTCCAGATCACACACGTCATGGCGCGAGGCCGCTGGCAGTTGTTCGATCGCCAGCTGCGCACGGCGCGATGTTTTGATTGAGAGGAGGACTCAGTGACCGCTTTAAAGGATCAACAGCTGTTGGATGAGGCGCTGGTACTGATGCGCAACAACCTCTGCGAACCGTTGCGCACCGGCGAGCTGGCGGCGTACCTCAATATCACTGTGAAGAAGTTGGAGCGTGTTTTCTGTCGCTTCAAGGGCGTCTTGCCAGCCCGGTATTATCGGGAGTTGCGATTGCGGCGGGCACGAGCGCTTTTATTTGAGAGTGCACTGACCATTGAAGAGGTGGGGTTACAGTGCGGGTTTCGCTCTGCATCGCATTTCAGCCGCTCTTTTCGTGAAATCTACGGGCGTAGCCCTCGTGCGGAGCGCATGTACGGGGAGCGGGCAGAAGCCGCATATCGCTACTGCTTCCGCCCGGCAAAGTCTGACTACTTGCGAATAGAATTATGTGTATGAATTTTTCTGTAACGTCCCGGTTGTTCTTGATCGCGGTCTGCCTGTTTTCGCTGGGATGCAAAACTGAGAACAAACAACCGTTGAAAGCCGAACGTCATGCTCACGCTGACTCTGGGCGACTCCTGATCGTCGGTGGCGCCCTGCGCAGTGACAACCAGTCTGTTTACCGTGCTTTTATCAATTCTGTTCCTGCCGCCTATCCCCATGTAGCGATTGTCCCCGCCGCATCGGGTCGGCCGGCCCATTATGCAAAGCAGTTCGCCGATGATTTGCGAACCTTCGGGTTCACTGGCGATGTGCGTATATTGCCCATTGCGGTCAAAGATGATGCGTCGACGGAATCGGTAGACGAAAGCCGGTGGCGCGATGGTGCGCACGACCAGGCATTGGCTGACAGCCTGCAGGATGTGGGGGGGATCTGGTTTGTCGGTGGCGATCAGACAAGAACCACGGATACTCTGCTGGCGGCGGACGGGGCGGATACACCGGTACTCAAGGCTATCCGCCAGCAGCTTTCTCGGGGTGCAGTGATCGGTGGGACCAGTGCCGGTGCGGCGATTATGAGCAACACAATGATCGCTGCCGGAGATTCCCTGAGCGCGCTGACGCTGCCTATCGTGAATGAGTACGCGGGGATGGAAAGTCAGGAGTCCGGCCAGTTGTTGCTGACACGTGGCTTGGGTTTTTTACCGGTCGGTATTGTGGATCAGCATTTTGATCGCAAAGCGCGTTTGGGGCGCCTGGTGCGAGCGCTGGGGAACCGTTCTGACGTGGCCGAACAGATTGGTTTTGGTGTCGATGAAGATACCGCACTGCTGGTGGATCTGGGCGGCAAAACCATGGAAGTCCTGGGCGCGGGTAATTTAGTGGTGGCAGATGGTCGCCGTGCGCGCTTTACCGGCAATGGCAGTGCCGGCCAGGCATTTGCCGCGCGGGGTGTCGAGCTCAATGTGCTGAGTGCCGGAGATCGATGGAGCTGGGAGGACGGCGAGGTAATCGCCAACGGAAGCGAGACTCAGGGGAGAGAAGCGTTCGGCTATCGCGCTACCCAGGGCAGTGGTATTGCCCTGGCAAATCCGCGCCTGGATCACTTGCTCGGCTTTTCCCTGCTGGACAACAGCGAAATGCGTGAGCTGCGTCGCTATTCTTTTGATGCCGAGGGCGGGCAGGGTGTGATGTTCCGCTTCCGGCAGACCGACGAGTCTCGTGGTTACTGGCTCTATGGCTCCGGTACCAAAGATCAGTACTCGGTAGTCGGCGTGGTCATGGATATCGAACCGGTGTCTGTTGCGATAACCGAGAGGCCGAATGGAAAGTCGCTAACGGACAGCCGCTAGTGGTCCATGCGGGAAGTTGGGTGACTAAGGAGCACAGCCAAAGCGTTCAAGTCAAGGCGAGAAAGCGCAGGAATAGTGGTGCTATTTCAAGCTTTCTCAACGCAGAGCTGGACGCTTTGGTGAAGCGAACAGTTACACAACTTTCCTCATGGACCACTAGGTTCCCAGTGTAGGGCGCTCCGCCGTTAAAACCGCCGCGGTGGTGCAAGACCTCCGCGACTGATTGGTACTGGTGGCCTCTGGCAGTTATGCCGGTGGCTGCCGGTATGGGGCGCTGATCGCGGATTTCCTTCCCATCGATACTTCTTCTTTTATATTCCCTTGTTCGCCTTTCCGCCCTCAGAGTTCCCCTCAAATGTCGTGCAACCACTAACCGCCAATTGGCACTACGCTTGTGCTAATCGTGTAGTGGTATTCGACCGTTTGTGACTGGGCGGTGAATAGCAGTTGCACAGCTTCCGTTCTTACCCCTAAAATGTGATCACATTTTTGGCGGCCGCTTCGGAGTGCCGTGGTAGCCGTTGGCGTCATTCGAATCAGGAGTGAGTTCATGAACAAGAACCAGTTGCAACAGCATGACCGCGAGCACCTGCTGCACCCGTTTACGGATTTCAGCGACCTGGGTAAACAGGGCACCCGTGTAATTACCAGCGCAGAAGGCGCCTATATCACCGATATCGACGGCCACAAAATGCTCGATGGCATGTCCGGCCTATGGTGCTGCAACCTGGGCTACAGCCGCCGGGAAATCAGCGAGGCCATATACGAGCAGTTGAACAAGCTGCCGTTTTATAACAGCTTCTTCCAGTGCACCACCGTGCCCTCCATCGAGCTTGCCGACCTGCTGTCGGAGGTGACGCCGGCACACATGAACAACGTGTTCTTCACCGGTTCCGGCAGTGAAGCCAACGATACCAACCTGCGTATCATCCGCCGCTACTGGGATCTGCTGGAACAGCCAGAGAAGCGCATCGTTATTTCCCGTACCAACGGCTACCACGGCTCCACCATCGGTGGTGCCAGCCTGGGCGGCATGAGCGGCATGCACAAGCAGTTCCAGAAGCTGGATTACATTGAGCATATCCAGCAGCCCTACTGGTTCGGTGAGGGCGGCGACATGTCACCAGAAGAGTTTGGCGTGCACGCTGCCCGTTGCCTGGATGAGAAAATTCAGGAGTTGGGCCCAGAAAAGGTCGCGGCCTTTATCGCCGAGCCGATTCAGGGTGCCGGTGGCGTGATTATTCCGCCGGAGACCTACTGGCCGGAAGTAAAAAAGGTGCTCGATCAGTACGACATTCTGCTGGTGATGGACGAGGTGATCTTTGGCTTCGGACGCACCGGTGAGTGGTTCGGCGCGGACTACTACGGTATGAAGCCGGACCTGATGACCTTTGCCAAGGCCGTTACCAACGGCTATTTCCCTCTCGGCGGCACCATGGTGAGCGACCGCGTAGCGGAAGTGATCAAAGCCAAGGGCGGCGAGTTCACCCACGGCTACACCTACTCGGCTCACCCCGCGGCCTGTGTTGCAGGAATTGCTACCTTGAGCATTCTGCGCGAAGAAAAGATTATCGAGACGGTGCGGGATACCACCGGCCCGTACCTAGCCAAGCGCTGGGCCGAACTGCAAGATCACCCGATTGTTGGGGAAGCGCGTAGTCTTGGCCTGGTTGGCGCTCTCGAACTGGTGCAGGACAAGGGAAGCCGGGCGCGTTTTGACGATAAGTGCACCGCTGGTGCGGTATGTCGGGATATGAGTATCAAGCATGGCCTGGTTATGCGTGCCACTGGCGATACCATGATCATCGCTCCACCGCTGATTCTGGATACCACACAGATCGACGAGCTGATGGAAAAAGCCCGTCGCGCTCTGGATGATACCGCCAAGGCCATGGCGTAAACTCCGGTGCTGGCGTCCGCTCGCTAAGGGGGGCGCCGATTTCCGTTCAAGCCAATTCTCATCAATCGCGTGAATTCATTTATGGCAGCAGAACAAAAATATCAGCCGCCCACGGATATCCTTCAACCGTCGGAAGCCTTCCTCCAATCGCATCCGGACCTGAAGTGGATCGAGGGTTTTGCTTTCGATATCAACGGGGTGCCCAGAGGAAAATGGCTGCCGGCGGACTCAGCCAAGAAGCTTTTGGCGGGCGGCCTGCAAATGCCGCGCAGTGCCGTCAGTCTGGATATCTGGGGTCGCGACATTGAAAACAGCCCGCTGGTGTTTGCCAGTGGTGATAGTGACGGCGTGTGCCATCCGGTTTCACCCATTTGCCTGGCGCCCTGGCACCGGGAGCAGACTGCACAGCTGCATATGCAGTTGTTTGAGGCGGATGGCAATGTGCTATACGCAGACCCCAGGGCGCAATTACAAAAAGTTGTCGAGCGTCTGGGCAAGCTGGGCTACAAGGCGGTTTGTGCCACCGAGCTCGAGTTTTACCTTTTGCGGGAAGAGGCCGATGAGTTGGGGCGCCCGCGCCCGGTAAGCGACAATGACTCCGATCTGGTACCTTCCACCGACGTGTACGATCTGGCAGAACTGGATGCCCAGCGACATTTCTTTGCCGATGTGCGTGCAGCCTGTGAGGAGCAGGGAATACCAGCGGATTCCATTCTGTCGGAATGCGCGCCTGGTCAATTCGAGATCAACCTACTGCACTGCGATGACCCGGTAAAAGTTGCCGACCAGACCCTGCTGTTCAAGCGCTTGCTGAAAGGTGTCGCCCGCAGTCACGGTTTACGGGTGAGCGCTATGGCCAAGCCGTTTGGTGAATTGGCAGGTAACGGTATGCACGTGCATATGAGCCTGGTGGACAATGACGGCAACAATGTCTTTGACGATGGCAGTGACGAGGGTTCCGAGCTGCTTCGTCACGCCGTCGCGGGAATGATGGTTACCGCCAACGATGCTATGGCGATCTTTGCCCCTCACGCGAATTCCTATCGCCGCTTCCAGGAGAGCAGTCATGCACCGCTGAATCTCTGCTGGGGTTACGACAATCGCACGGTCACTTTCCGTATTCCCGCCAGTGAGGCCAAGGCACGCCGCATTGAACACCGCATCGCGGGCGCCGATGTAAATGCCTACCTGGTGTTGGCGGCCATTCTCGCCGGAGTGTGTCATGGCCTGGAGAATACTTTGCAGCCGCCAGCGCCGGTTGAGGGCGATGCCTATCAGGTAGAAAGCGAACAGCTGATCAACACCTGGGATGGCGCGGTGAAAAAATTCGAGAGCAGCCCGCTGTGGCGGGAATATATGGATCCGGAGTTTGTTGATCTGTTCGTGCTATTGAAGCGCCAGGAGCAGGCGGAAATTGCCGCCCGGGTAACCGATGTGGAATACCAGAGTTATTTGCAGCGAGTCTGAATTTCCTGTCTCCGCTCTGGTATCCAGCTCCATAAACAGCAATTTTTCCGCCGGCTGAACTTCCGGCGTAGTTTGCGTCCACAACCCAATGGGTTTGGTGACACGCGGACTGGCAGAGGGAAATGCTCTGCTATACCTAAACACAGACAGCTGTGTACTTGTGTTCACAGCGGGTCGCAAACTCTCCTCCTGAAAGTGTGTTCGAGAAATCTGGCCCGCCACTTGGCGGGCATTTTTTTTGCCTGAAAACTTTTTTCAGAAATTTCTTCCCATATGCGGGTTAAACCTTAGTCAGTACTTGCTGTTTTCCTGAAAACTCCACCTATACTGAAACTAACCGCACGCACGGGTCACTTTTTATTCTGTGGCCCCGGCGGCCCTGGAGCATTTCGTGTTAAAAGGAGTTACCCATGCGAACCAAGTCCCTTCTTCTGCCGCTGGCGATTGCTGCCGCCAGCGCAACTTCCCCGGCATTTGCCGACTTTAACGCCGGCGATCTTATTGTGCGGGTCGGTGCCGCGTATATGGATACAGAAGACTCTGTCTTCTCCAAGTCGACTCTTCTCGAGGTTGTGGATCCGCTGGATCCAGACAACATGTTTGAAGTGCAAATTGGCGATGCGCTGGATCTGGATGAAGATACTACCTGGTATATCAATGGCACTTACTTTGTTGCGGACCATTGGGCTGTAGAGTTGTACTACATGGATGGTGCGGATCTGGATGCAGACTACACCACTTATGTGGTCGGTGATGGTATAGATTTTCGCAGCTACGATGACCTTGGTGATTTCGAAACTAATGTCAGCAGCTTGTTTGTAAACTGGTATCCAGTTTGTGTAGAGAGCTGGGTTCAGCCCTATGTAGGCGTTGGTGTGAATTACACCGATATTGATCAGGATTACTTGCGTCCGGTATTTGTTGAAGATGTGCGTAATGCCAATGATCAGATCGTCGACCAGGTAAATCGTGGCCTGATAAACTTCGGCAGCTCCTGGGGCTGGACAGCTCAGGTGGGTATTGATATCGAGTTCGGCCGAGACGCCAACTGGTTGTTCAATGCCTCCGCAATGTATGTGGATGCTTCGCCGGAAGTTGAGATCGGCGTCGATGACGTGATTCTGAGCAATGGTATAGCGATCGATAGTATCCGCTACCGGGATGATCTGGATATGGATGCGTGGATATTCAATATGAGCGTGGGTTACAAGTTCAGTTTCTGATCGGCCGAATGCTCCAGACACCATTGCCCCGGCGCGCTTTTTCTGGCGGGTCGGGGCTTTGTCGTACCTGCGCTGGCAAAAAAAGAGTAAAGCGGACACTTCTCGCGGATCGCTCTCACTACCGATAGCCTGAGTAGTCTTGCACTGGTGGTGGACGGATTCTGTCTAGCGGTCATATCCCTGCCAGTGTATTCTTCGCGTTTCTTGGCACCGGATCAGACGCCAGCCAGAACAATAAATACGGGGAAATTATGACCGCCTTGGAGAATCATACAGACGGTCCACCGGCCGAGTCCCGGCCACTGAATATCTGCTTACTGGGGTACCGAAGCCATCCGCACTGTGGTGGTCAGGGTGTTTATCTCCACTATCTGAGCAAGGCCCTTGTTGAAGCGGGGCACAAGGTTGATGTCATTTCGGGGCAGCCGTATCCGGAACTGGATTCGCGCGTGCGCCTGATAAAAATGCCTGGTCTCAATCTCTACGAGCATGACAACCCCACTCGCGCACTGAAACTCAAACACCTGCTGAGTTGGGCCGATTTCTATGAATGGTTCGGCAAACTGACCGGTGGTTTCGTTGAGCCCTACACCTTCGGTCGTCGTGTGGCGCGGTATCTGCGTCGGCACCGCGAGCGCTACGACGTGGTGCACGACAATCAGTCCCTTTGTTACGGGTTACTTGAGATTGAAAAGGCCGGCTTGCCGGTGGTTGCCACCATTCACCATCCAATCACCCGAGACCGCCAGCTTGCGTTGGATGCGGCACCAGACTGGTTCTACCGGTTGCTGGTGCGCCGCTGGCACAGTTTCCTCGGTATGCAGATCAAGGTCTCGCGCAAACTGCGGCACATTGTCACCGTATCGACACAGTCCCTGAATGATATTGTGTCTCAGTTTGGGGTCAGCCGTGGGCAGTTAACACTGATTTATAACGGTATCGATACCAGCGTATTCGCGCCGCAACCAGGTGTAGCGCAAAACCCGATGCGTATTATGACGACCGCCTCTGCTGACCAACCGCTGAAAGGATTGCGCTTCCTGCTGCAGGCGATGGCACTGCTGCGTGCGCGCCACCCCGAATTGTCGTTGCTGGTGGTCGGGAAATTGAAAGAGGGTGGAGCCACCGAGCAATTGCTGCAAGACTTGAAGTTGCAGGACTGCGTGCAATTTGTCTCTGGCATTTCCAATGATGAAATGGTTTACCACTACGCATCTGCGGGTATGGTGGTTTGCCCATCGCTGTACGAGGGCTTTGGTTTACCCGCCGGCGAGGCGATGGCCTGTGGTGTCCCTGTCATATCCAGTGATGGTGGCGCACTGCCCGAAGTAGTTGGCGACGCGGGTATTGTGGTACCGGCCGGTGACAGCGGTGCCTTAGCGCGCGCTATCGAGCAATTGCTGCAAAGCCCGGATTTGCGTGCGACTCTGGGTGAAGCCGGGCGCCGGCGGATTGAGGAGCAATTCTCCTGGCAGGTAGCTGCCAGGCATCTGGTTTCCTATTACCGGGAGATTCTCGCCGGCACGGGTATTCGTGCCGGGCGCGAGGGAAGGGCGGCTGCGGTGGTATCCACCAGCGCAAAGGCTGGCAATACCGACCTCGCTTGCGCCGATGCGGAAGCCGCAGAAGGCGCAGCGCGTCGCGGAGAGGCGGCCTGATGATTACCGTGGATCCTAAATTATTGAGCCTGAAATCCGGCCAGCGAGTGCTGGATCTTGGCTGTGGTGAGGGTCGCCACGCGATCCATTTTGCGATCACGGATAACGTGGACATTTTTGGTGTAGATCTGAGTGAGAATGATCTGGCCACTGCCGCCGAGCGAGCGCAACCGTTTGTCGAGGGCGGCCAGCAGTCCGGTCGTTTGCAGCTGTGCGTGGGGAATGCCCTGCAGCTGCCTTTTCCCTCAGGTTTCTTTGATGCGGTGATTTGCTCGGAGGTTCTGGAGCATATCGAGGATTACCGGGGAGTGCTCGGCGAGATTTTTCGCGTGCTCAAGCCCTGTGGCATTTTTGCCGCGACGGTGCCGTCGTTTTTTCCGGAGTGGGTGTGTTGGAAATTGTCTGATGCCTACCACGAGGTCGAAGGAGGGCATATCCGGATTTTCCGCGAGAAGAAGTTACGACATGACATTGAAGCCTTCGGCCTGAAGTATTTTGCCCGTCATAAAGCCCATGCGCTGCATGCTCCGTACTGGTGGCTCAAATGCCTTTTCTGGGGGCAGGACGACAACCCTGTTGTGCGTCAGTATCACCGCATGCTGGTATGGGACATGATGGAGCGTCCGCGTACAACCCGCTGGCTGGAAACCCTGTTAAATCCTCTTCTGGGCAAGAGTATTGCGTTGTATTTCGTAAAGCCTTCCGTGGCGGAAAGCGCAGATGCAGCACTGTCAACAGCCAACACCGATGACTCTCGAGAGGAGCAGGCTGCATGAGCCGATATATGGAAACCCTGCAGCGTGACGGGGATACGCACGCCTCTAAGGCGTTGGCGAGTCAAGAGCTTCCACTTATACCAGAAGGCTTTCTGCGCAGTAGCGCTGACTACATCCTTTCCCAGCAGCAGCCCGATGGCTGTATCCCCTGGTTTGAAGGGCATTACGCCGACCCTTGGGATCATGTGGAAGCGGCCATGGGGCTCAGTATTGCGGGCGAGTTTGCCGCAGCGGAGCGGGCCTACAACTGGCTTGCGAGCAAGCAGTTGCCGGATGGCAGTTGGTGGGCGGCTTACCGCGATGGCGAGGTCGATACCAGCAGTCAGAGTGGCGAGCGACGCGAGTCTAACTTTGTTGCTTACGTGGCTACCGGTGTTTGGCAGCACTATCTGATCTGCGGGCAGCGGGCGTTCCTTGAGCATCACTGGCCGATGGTCGAGGCTGCTCTGGAATTTGTACTGAAACTCCAGTCTCCCCATGGTGAGATTCAGTGGGCCGTCGATAAAAACGGAGCCCCAATGGAGGACGCGCTGATTACCGGCTGCGCGTCTATCTTCAAAAGCCTTGAGTGCGGAATAAATATCGCGGCAGTTATGGGGCGACCCAGACCCGAGTGGGTGGATGCCCGTGTGCGGTTGGGTTCAGCACTGCGTGAGAAACCCCATCGATTTGATCGCACCTGGGAAAGCAAGGACCGGTTCTCGATGGACTGGTTTTACCCGGTGCTGACGGGTGCCGTCAGTGGAGACGCGGCCAAATTACGCCTGCAAAAAAAATGGGGAGAGTTTGTGGTTGCGGGGCTGGGGTGTCGCTGTGTCAATGACGAACCCTGGGTTACTGTGGCTGAGTCCTGTGAGTTGACCATGGCATTGCTGGCGGCCGGAGAGCCGGTCAAGGCGCGCACCCTTTATCGGGGTTTGCACCGCTGGCA
Organism: Microbulbifer sp. ABE4_465; assembly: GCF_056160765.1. Taxonomy (NCBI): domain Bacteria; kingdom Pseudomonadati; phylum Pseudomonadota; class Gammaproteobacteria; order Cellvibrionales; family Microbulbiferaceae; genus Microbulbifer; species Microbulbifer sp. ABE4_465. The sequence goes on along the minus strand of NZ_JBSWXV010000005.1, from coordinate 18,808 downwards.
GGACAGCGATGGCGGCTACTGGACTGGCTATGTATACCGCGACAGCGCTGTATGGCCGGAAGAAAAAACCACCTGGACAGTGGGCGCCATGCTGCTGGCCGCGGATGCACTGGCCGGTTTGACGCCGGCCAGCGGGCTGTTTACCAGTGTAAACTTGGTTGGGGCTGTCTCAGAGGCGGCGCAGGATGCCGAGTGTCTCGACCATCTCGACCAATTCGAACTGACCGGAAGCCAGCGCTAATTTGTAGATGTCGTAAGGTGCCTGGCCACCGTCTTCCGGGTTGGGAAAAATATCGTGAATGGCCAGGTAGCCGCCGGCGACGATATGTCGGGACCAGCTGCGGTAGTCGGTAAGTGCTGCCTCCAGCGAGTGGCCACCGTCGATAAACACGAGACCCAGAGGAGTATTCCAGTGGCGCGCGGCGACCGCCGTTGGCGCGACCACCGGCACCACGTGATCCTCCAGTTGTGCGGCGCGCATATTCGTGCGAAACGTGTGGAAACTGTCCATCAACTGGCTGCGATCATCGAACAGTTCGCGGTCGTGGTACTCCTCACCGGGTTGATGTTCTTCTGACCCCCGGTGGTGGTCCACCGCAAACAGGGTATTGCCCATCAGTTTGCAGGCACTGCCCAGGTAAATCGTGGATTTTCCGCAATAGCTGCCCACTTCCAGGCAGGGGCCGCGGTCACTGGCATCGGCTGCCAGCCGGTAGAGCGCTTTGCCTTCGGCATCAGCGAGAAAGCCTTTCACGGTCGTGATATCCAGGGGGAGTTCCATCGGCAGGGCAGTATCCATAGCAGGGTAATCTCTGTGCGGTAGTTCGTAAGTTTTGCGAGACGTTACGTGCATTAGCGCACTTTGGCAATGTGCGGGAGCGACAGTGTTACTGGCAGAAATTATAAGCCTGGAATTCAGAATAAAAGCAGAACCCGGTACCGGCGGTTGCAGGGCAGCGATTGTTTATCGCGAGCGGGTAGACACGAGCCTGATACCGAAAATAAAAGGCGCACAATGCGAAAAGATCATAGACCATACTGGCTCAAACGCGCGCTGATCAATTTCCGCAATTGGCGCAGTCGGCATTTCCTTTTGCCGCAGTTTGACGCCATCGGCTGCGAGCCTGAAATCATGCACCCGGCTTCAGTCAAAGTGTTTGGCAGTAACATTTGCCTGGGGGATTTTCCGCACCTGATATCGACACCGGATAATTGCATTCGCTTTACCGCCATGGGGCATCGCGGTGGTGATGCGTATATCACGATTGGTGACTACGTGCTGATTTCCCCGGGGGTGCGTATATCCGCGGGAGAATCCATCACCCTCGGTGATGCCTGCATGCTGGCCGCCAATGTGTATATTTCCGATTCCGACTGGCACGGGATCTATAACCGTACCCGGCCGTTTCGCTGCACTGCACCGGTTGCCATTGGCAACAATGTCTGGATAGGCGACAGCGCGATCATCTGTAAAGGGGTGTCCATCGGTGATAATTCGGTTGTCGGGGCGGGCAGCGTTGTCACCAGAGATGTACCGGCGAATACCGTGGTGGCTGGGAATCCGGCCCGTGAGATCAAGCAGATCAATCCGCGCCGGCGGATGATTACCCGGGAGGCGCTGTTTGCGGATAGCTTCCGGCAGGCGCACAATCTGGACGAATTGGATAAAATGCTGCTCACAGGCAATGGCCTGTTGGGTTGGCTGAGGTCGCAGCTGTGGCCGAGGCGCGGGGATTAACGCAGTTTGGATATCGAATAACAATGCATAAACAGGGCAGTGTGGTACTGATCGGGATGCCTGGGGCGGGCAAGAGTACGGTGGGTGTGTTGCTGGCGAAAGAGCTGGCGAAAGATTTTGTGGATACGGATGTTTTGATTCAGCTGCGGGAGGATAAGACCCTGCAGGAGATCATGAACGAAACCGACTATCTGAACCTGCGTCGTATCGAGGGTGAGGTCATCGCCGAAGCAGAGCTGCCCAACCATGTCATCGCCACCGGCGGCAGCGCCGTATACAGCGAAGAGGGAATGCGCAACCTGCTTTCCTTTGGTCCCGCGGTTTTCCTGGATTGCTCTGCAGATGAGCTTCGCCGTCGCATTCACAACTATGAAAGTCGCGGTATCGCCAAGGCGCCGGGGCAGAGTTTTGAAGCGCTGTTTGAGGAGCGTCAGGCGCTGTATCGCCGTTACGCCGATATTGTGGTGGATTGCGATGGCCAGGACCTGGAGCAGGTGCTGGGGCAGGTGATTACCAGACTGGAGGCCCGTTAAGCGCGTAGGTGCTGCGTGTAGGTGCCTGAAATCCATTCAGGGCGGGCAGGTACCTCTCCCGTAATCGCCGCCATCGCCGCCATGCCGGGTCGAGCCCGGCGTGACGGATATTGAAGCTTCTGCGGCGCCGGCTTAAAGCGGCAACTGCGTGGTGTACTTGACCTGCTTCAACGCAAAGGTAGAGTTCACCGATGCCACATTCGGCAAATGCACCAGCGAGCGCTTCAGCAGCTGCTCGTAGTGCTCAACGCTGTCCACCACCACACGCAGGACATAGTCCTTGTCACCACTGGTGGAATAGCACTCCACCACTTCCTGCACATCCTGCACCGCCGACTCGAAATTATTCAAAGAATCTTCATCGTGGTTGTGTATGGTGACGTAGCAGTATACTGTGACCCCTAGGTCAAGTTTGCGCGGATCCAGGAGGGTGACGCGGCCACGGATGATACCTTCGGCCTCAAGGCGCTTGATGCGGCGCCAGCAAGGTGTATGGGACAAACCCACTTTGTCTCCCAGCTCAGCCATGGAATAATCGGCGTTCTCCTGCAGCGCCCTCAGAATCTTGCGGTCGAAATCATCCAGGTCGGTTGAGCGCTTCATATAAACTCCTGTCCTACAGTTTCACTATTGGCCGAGATGGCTGTCATAATTTTACGTGCAAACGTGTAAATAAAGCAATGTTTCAATGCGCTTTAAGCACTAGTATGACCTGACCACGCCGTCGCTATCTTTGGCAGCCCTGGCCGGCACAGACCCGGCCCGATCAATCTGGCGCCAATTTCGGCGATGCGCGTCCCGAATCACAATAATTAGCGGAAGCCCGTGTCCAAGACGGTGCTTCAACGATCAGCGGGAAGAAGTAGGCGTATGAACGAGCAGAAGGTGAATGCCGGATCTCAGGCCGAGGAACAGCAAGGTCTGGATCAGGCGATCAGCGGCAAATCGACGGCAGCGAAAGCCGTCTCTCTCGACGACCGATACACCACCCTCAAGGGGCGAGTGCTGTTATCGGGCATTCAGGCGCTGGTGCGCCTGCCCATTGACCAGATGCGTATCGATGCGGCGCGGGGTCTCAATACCGCCACGTTTATTTCCGGCTACCGCGGCTCCCCTCTGGGTGGGTACGACCAGCAACTGGCTCGTGCCAGTAAACTCCTCGATCAGTTCAATATCCGTTTTACCCCCGGTGTCAACGAAGAGCTTGCGGCGACCTCTGTGTGGGGCTCGCAGCAGGTGGGCCTGTTTGAAGGGGCTGAAGTCGATGGTGTCTGCGGTATCTGGTATGGCAAGACCCCGGGCGTCGACCGCTCCTGCGATGCCTTCCGCCACGCCAATGCGGCGGGCTCGTCGCCGAAAGGCGGGGCACTGATCATCGCCGGTGACGACCATGGCTGTAAGTCCTCCTCGTACCCCGGTCAGTCCGAATTCGCTTTTGTGGATATGCATATCCCGGTACTGAACCCGTCCACGGTACAGGAGGTACTGGACTACGGGCTGTACGGTCTGGAGTTGTCCCGCTTCAGCGGTTGCTGGGTGGCGATGATTACGCTGGCGGAAAATATGGACAGCGCCTCCACCGTGGATGTGGACCCGGCTGGAGTCTCGTTTGAATACCCGGAGATCGAGCGCCCGGAGGGCGGGCTGAATATCCGCAAGCAGGATAACCCTCTCGAGCAGGAGGAGCGCCTGTGGCGTTACAAGCGCCCGGCGGCCCTGGCCTTTGCCCGCGCCAACCAGCTCAACAAGCTGGTGTTGGACAACCCCAATGCCACCCTTGGCATCGTCACTGCGGGTAAGGCGCACCTGGATCTGATGCAGGCGTTTGAGGATATGGGGATTGATGAGGCGCGCGCCCGCGATCTCGGTATCCGAATTCTCAAAGTGGGTATGACCTATCCCCTGGATGTACCGGGGATTCAGGAATTCGCCCGGGGCCTCGATTCTCTGCTGGTGCTGGAAGAGAAGCGCAGCCTGATGGAAGTACAGCTGAAAGAGGAGCTGTACAACGTGCATCTGCGGGACCCCCATTTCCCGCGTATCCTCGGCAAGGTGGACGAGCACGATAAGCCGCTGCTGCCCATGTACGGCGAACTGTCGCCAGCGGTCGTGGCGCAGGTGCTCGGTTACCTGCTGGGGGAAGACAGGCTGCACGATCGCGCCAGGCACCGTCTGATGCGGCTGGATGCGCTGGCCGAGCGGATTTCAGCCCAGGCCGGTTCCAGCGTGGCGCGTCTGCCCATGTTCTGTGCCGGTTGTCCTCACAACCGCTCCACCCGTGTCCCCGAAGGCAGTCGCGCCCTGGCGGGCATTGGTTGCCACTATATGGCCCAGTGGCTGGATCGTGAAACCTACACCTTCACCCAGATGGGCGCCGAAGGTGTCAACTGGATCGGCCAGGCGGCGTTTACCAGCGAGCCTCACGTATTTGTGAATCTCGGGGACGGTACCTATTTCCATTCCGGAATTCTCGCCATTCGCGCGTCCGTCGCGGCCAAGGTCAATATCACCTACAAGATTCTGTTCAACGATGCGGTGGCGATGACCGGTGGTCAGCCCCACGATGGTGAGCTGCACCCGGATATGATCTGTCGCCAGGTACTGGCGGAAGGGGTCAAGCGAGTGGTGTTGGTGATGGACGACACCGACAAGTACAAGGGTGCCCTGAGCTTCCCGTCGGAAGTGGAAGTTCGCCACCGGGACCATATGCCTGCGGTGATGAAAGAGTTGCGCGAGGAGCCTGGCTGTACCGTCATTATTTACGATCAGACCTGCGCCACTGAGCTGCGCCGCAAGCGCAAGCGCGGACTTTTGCCGAAGGCCGAAGGGCGCCCGTTTATCAATGAGCTGGTGTGCGAAGGCTGCGGCGACTGCGTCACGCAATCCAGCTGTATTGCCGTTGAGAAGGTCACCACGGCGCTCGGCGACAAACGCCGGATCAATCAGACCGCGTGTAATCAGGACATGTCCTGCGTAAACGGCTTCTGCCCGTCGTTCGTGACCGTGAAGGGCGGAAAACTGAACAAGCGTGCAGGCGTCGGTGACGCTCTGTGCCAGGCGGCGGACAAATTGCCGGCCCCGCAGATGCCGGATCTGAGTGAGCCGTTCAACCTGCTGGTAACCGGCGTCGGTGGTACCGGGGTGGTCACCATCGGTGCACTTCTGGCCATGGCGGCGCACATTGAACAGAAAGCCTGCAGTACCCTGGATCAGACCGGCCTCGCGCAAAAGGGTGGGGCGGTGTATTCCCATGTGCGCTTTGCAGATCGCCCGGAATCTCTGAAAGCCGTGCGTATTTCCGATGGCCGCGCAGATGCATTGATGGCCTGTGACCTGATTGCCGCGGGCAACCTTTCCGCGAGTCTCGCCAAACTGGATGAGACCCACAGCCGTGCGGTGGTGAATACCCACCTGAGCCCAACGGCGGCATCGGTTCTGGGGCGTGAAGATATTCATTCACCGCAGGCGGTGCTGGACACCATCAAGGATGCCGTGCTGGAACTGGATGTGGTCGAGGGGCACACCCTCACCAAGGCGGCACTGGGAGACACTCTTGCGGCGAATATTTTCATGCTCGGTTTTGCCTGGCAGAAAGGTCTGATCCCGCTGGGGCTCGATGCCATTCGGGAAGCGATCCGCCTCAATGGTGTGGCGGTAGAAAGTAATCTGCAGGGGCTGGCGGCGGGCCGGTTGGCGGCTGCAGATCGCAAGGCGCTGGATCAATTGCTGTCGAAAGAGGAAGAGGTTGTTCTGCCGCAAGGACTTGAAGCGATCGTCGCCCACCGGGTGGGGCATCTGACCGGTTATCAGGGTGCGGCGCTGGCTCGCCGTTACCGCAATCTCGTCGACAAGGTAAAGGGCGCAGAGATTCTCAAGGTGCCGGGCAGTGAGGCTCTGGCCGAGGTGGTCGCTCGGAATTACGCCAAGCTTCTTGCTTACAAAGATGAGTACGAGGTGGCTCGCCTGTATTCTGATGGCCGTTTTGTCGAATCTCTGAAAGAGAACTTTGCCGGAGACTTCGAACTGGAATTCAATCTGGCACCACCACTTTTGAGCCCGTTCGATAAAAATATCGGGCGCCCGCGCAAACTCAAATTCGGTGGCTGGATGCACAAGGCGTTTGGTGTGCTGGCAAAGTTTCGATTCTTGCGCGGTAGCGCGCTGGATATTTTCGGTTACACCGCAGAACGCAAGATGGAGCGTGGCCTGATTACCGAATACGAAAAAATTGTCGACGAAGTACTTGGCCGACTGAATGCTGAGAATCATGCGGCGGCGATAGAGCTGCTGAGCTATCCAGATCAGATTCGTGGTTACGGTGTAATCAAGGAAGAGAACGTACAGCTTGCGCAGCAGGCGCGCAATCAGGCATTGCAGCGTTTCTATAATCCGAAGGCGGAAGCCCCGGGCACATCACAAGTGGAAGTATTTGATCCGGCCAAGGCACAGCAGGTCGGTTAAGTTTCAGGTTGTTCAAACTAAAAAGCGAGCTAAACAGCTCGCTTTTTTGTTTCTCCCGGCAGGATTGCAGGCTCTTCGAAAAGCTGGTTACCATCCCATCTGTACACGTATGCCAAACTGGTTGGTGCCATCGCCGGTAAAATCATCGTCACCAAAGATCATATTCATCATCACGCGCACATTGCGATTGGCGTAGTAGTTTAGGCCGATCTGTGCACTGCTGGCTTCGAGACTGTGAATGTCGCGGTTTTCCATGGTGTCATAGCGAGCGGTCAGCTCCCAAGCTCCGCCCCACAGGCCATCTCCGGAGGGTTTGGCCGAATTGAACGCGCCGCGTTTTTTGCTGTAAGGCTTGTGTTCACCGGTAATCATCCAGCTGCCCTGCACATACCAGGTGTGCACGGACTGATCGTCGATATAACAGCCAAACATCGCGTCGCAGTAGAAGGGTGGTGGCGCGCCAAACTCGTCTTCAAATTCTATTTCTGTCAGGTAGTAATCCGCCTCAAATTCCCCAAGTGCGTATTCCGCCTGGAGGTAAAACGGTCCGTAACTGCCAGCGATTTCAAAGCCAGCATAGGAGGCGTCCTCGCCCAGATCACCGGGTGTCAGCGCCATAAGCTGCGATGGGCCACGACGTCCCGCATAGTCGGCTTCGGCGTATAGATCACCAGAGTCACGGTTGGCATTTTCAAAACTGATAGAGGTGCCCAGGTGGAATACTGCATTGTCGGTATTGATTGGGGCCCAGGCCAGTCGTCCCGCGGCGCCGACTCCTTCATTGCGAGATTCGGCAGCGTCGCGAAGGTTGAAGGCCATCATTCCGAGGGTGAAGCAGTCCAGTACGCCAGTCCAACCGATTCCCTGCTGGAACTGGTAACCGTCATACAGGCCGGTGGCGCTGGAGAAAGGGCGCTCCAGCATGGTGATCTCATTGGAGCTGGTCATTTCCGCCATGGAGCGGAAGGGCTTGAACTGCCCGATGCGAACCTCGCCATCCAGGAATTTATGGGCAATGAATACGTCGCGAAAGCCCGCGTGCGTGTCGCCTGCGGCAAAGTCCTGCTCCAGCACATATTTCCAGTCGTAGATACTGCCTTTCAGGGTGATTCGTGCGCGACGAAATTCGGTGGTACTTACGGGATCTTCGATATCGGTGTCGAAAAGGTAGGTGTCAAAGTGGATGCGCCCCCCCAGCGAGGCAGAAAAATTGCCGTCGTCCGAAGTAATTTTCAGTCCGCCTTTGGTTTCCGCCTCGTCGGCGACGGCGGTGATGGAGAGCAGGCTGTAAGTGGCCACGGCGAGAGCCTTGCTGACCGTCCCTGTAACTGAGGCTTTCATTGAGACTCCTGAGCACAACAGTGAAAAAGCGATGGTGAAAAAATAGCGGCGCATGGAAACATAATTGGGGGTAGAAATGAAATGTTTCTGTAATGTCGTCAGGAAAAGCCATGAAAGGCTTATCCCAAAGCGCCGGTTCGCAGAAGGATAATAGTTCACCAGTGTGTGGGTACTTTGCGCGTGACGCCCGAAAGGTAGCGGAAAGCGCAGAATGCTACGGGTTAATTGCTTTGGCGGCGGGAGTGCCCGGCGATTGATGTGTGGCGCCGGGCTCTGAGGGGGTCACGGGGAGTGGGTGGTGTTTCGCAGCTTATGGTGCACTAGATCTGATCGATCGAATAGCCGGCCTTTTCCAGTAGCTCTGTAACGGATCCTTCACCCACAAGATGTCCGGCACCAACTACCACAAACAGGGTGTTGTGATTCGCGCTGAAGTCGCGGATCTTTTCCGCCATATCGCGATTGCGTTGATAGAAAAGCTTGTCAAAAAGTGGGGCATATGACGGGTTTTCCTCCAGGCTTTCACGGATCACCAGGTCGTAGATGTCATTTTGGTCGCCATTTTTCCACGCCTTGGTGATACGCGGGACAAAGCTGTCCATCTCTGAAACCTGCTCCAGTGTCTGCTGCAGATATAACTCCGGGTTGTCGAGGTTATTCAGCATCTCGATTTGTCCGAGCACGCTTTCCAGCTCGAGGATGGTTCCATTACTGCGGTGTGCCTGGGTGAGAAAATGGCGGTCGATACCCGCTTTGGGGTCGAGACCCCGCGCCTGCATTTCGACCATGCTGAGTGTGATCATGGCAATTGCCGGACGCAGTCGACTGAAGTTTTGCTCGGGAATCTGTCTTTTGCTCAGCCAGTCCTGCAGCTGACGGTATACCGCAGGTGAAATGTGATCTTTCAGTTGTTGGCCGGCGGGGTATACGGATTCCTGCATGATTTTCATTTGCAGTGCCGGGTCAGATTCCATGGCCAGAATATCGGCCTCCACCACCAGTGCATCACTACTGGAATAGGCGCGCTCAATCTGTTCGCGCAGGGGGTAAAAGCTCTTGTCGGCGAGATGGATGGAACCGAGTAAAAAGACGCGCTGCTCACCCTTTTTTGCCTCTAGCAACAGCCCGCGGTCATTGGCTGCATGCGCGGTGCTCAGGCCAAAACACAGAGCCGTAAATAGAACCACGGAGCGGGCAAGTCGGTGCGTAAATAGGCGTGCACCAATGGCGTTCGCGGTGGAGAAAAATGCTGCGTTCAGAATGGTCATTCTTGTATTTCCTTTCACGACTGTCCGTATTATCTGGCGGTACCCACAGGGTTGCCGAAGGTCATGATAACCCTCTTTCAGGCATCGGAGGTGACCGGATTCCGCAGGATTTGTGAACCGATGCGGGGAATATAAAAATGTGCCTTGTGGCGCAGAAATTGTCGGTACAATGTTTAGTACAGGACAGGAGTCGTTTAGGACTGAATTAGCATGCGGATTGTTCAATTGGTGCCGTCCATGGACGGAGACAAACTGGCCCAGGAAACACTGGAGTTTGCTCAGGAGCTGGCTCGTCAGGGGCATGAGTCTGTAGTGATCTCAGCAGGTGGTGATCTGGTTTCTCGCCTGACACTGCACAATTGTCAGCATCTGGAGTTGCCGATAGATCGCCGGGGGCTGATTAACGGTCGACTCCATCGCCGGCTGCGACATCAGCTTGAATCCCTGTCTGCGGATGTTCTTCTGTGCCGCGATTCCCTGTGTAGCTGGCATGGGTGGAAGGTGTGGTCTAGGTTGCCGGATGTGGCGCGCCCGCGATTGGTCACGACGTTACAGCGCTGGCCCGCTGGAGGCCTGTTTAGCGGAGCCTGGATGAACAGTGCTGTGTCACGCGGTGAGCTGGTATTGGTGTCTTCGAAGGATCTCGCCCAGCGATTGTCCCAGCGTTTTTCCCTGCCGGTGTTGGAGGATGGCACCGCCAAGACCGGTATTCAGGTTTTGTACCGGGGCGTCAACACACGAGAACTGGACCGGCGCGCACCGGTATCCGGGCATTGGCAGCAACGCCTGCTGAACAGTTTCCCGCAGATCGAAGGGCGAAGCTGGTTGCTGCTGCCTGGGAGTATTGGCCCGGGGCGCGGGCAGGAGCGTTTTCTGGAACTGCTGGCGCAACTGAAGAAATCGCGCGAGGACCTGTTTGGCCTGGTTGTCGGAGAAGTGGTTCCCGGGCAGGAAAAATTTGCCCGGGGGTTAGAGCAGCGCGCCGAATCCATGGGGCTGGCTGAACATGTTTTGTTTCTCGGGGCGCGCAGGGATATGCGAGAACTATACGCCAGTGCGCGGATCACGTTTGATCTGGCTGCCCCGGCGCTTACCGATGGGCGAGTGATTTCCGAGGCTCTGGCAATGGGTTGCCCCGCCGTTGCGACCGGCGGCCCTGGGTTGGAATTACTGGAGCATTGTTTTCCGCAAGGCGTCGTGAGGGGTGCATCCGAGTCGGCAGACACCGGCTCGGAGCTCGGAAAGCTGGCTCAAACCTGTGAAGCCATTCTGGATACGGCGCAGCCGGTCAACTTTGCCGGTTTCAGCCTTGCGGAAACCACCGCGCAAGCGGTTCAGTGGTTTGGTGAGTTTACTGCGGAGTCTGCACAGCCGTTGGTAGTGGACTAGCGCTTTCAGATAGTGGCTTCCGGCAGCAGGCGGGTGTAAACCTGCCAGGTTGCCTTGGCCATGGAGTCTAGTGTGAAGCTGTCTGCTGCGCGCCCATACAGAGGCTCAAAGTCACTGCCAAGTTGGGCCCTGTGCAGGGCGCTGTGGATTTTTTCGGCGAGATGTTCAGGTTCTGTTGAGTTCAGAAGGTATTCCTCGGGCAGATAGTCGATCGCATTGCCCGCGCGATTGGCGAGTACCGGCTTTCGATGCAGCAATGCCTCAATCAGCGTGTAGGGTGTACCTTCCGCTTCGGCAGGGATTACCACCAGATCGGCTGCTTCCATAAAATGGGATACCACCCCGTTGCCGGAGAAAAACTCTACGCGGCTTTCCAGGTCTGCTGAGTCCGGCCTTATCGCGCTCAGACTTTTTACCTGCTGCTGCAGGTTTTCTTTCTCCGGACCTTCTCCCAATACCATCAGACGCACACCAGGCAGCGACGAAACCGCGTCGATCAGTTTGTCGACCGCACGGGCCTTGATCAGTCGGCTGGCGACCAGGATTGTGGGTTGCTCGGCGCCGAGTGACAGCGCGGCAGAGGGCGCGTTACTGGCCACTGGGAGATCCACACCGTTGGGGATGATGTGCCAATCCAGTTTCGAATTGGCGACCGTATTTTCGCTAATCGCTATGCGCGCGTCGAATGCGCTGGCGAGCTTGTCTCGCGGGTGCCGCACATTGTGCCGGGTGATGACCTGGTGGGTTTCCGTATAGGGTTGAACCGCGGCGAGCAACTGTGCAGATTTCGAGCCGTGGCCGTGGACAATCTGGTATTCACCTTTGCGAATCAGGTTGGCCAGGCGCCAAACCAGGTTCGGGTGATGGCGGCTGCGGTCGGTATTCAGCGGAATAAACTGAATACGCTCATCCAGGGTCTGGAGATATCTGGGGTGGGCAATTACCGCAACCTGCGCATCGGTATTGCGCGCCTGCCAGCGGGACAGGTCGGCGACATGCTTTTCCATACCGCCGTGTTCACGGCTGGCGATCAGGTGGCAGATGGTTTGAATCATACGGCTACACGTCCGATGTCGCTGCGCCGTATTTGGTTTATTGGTTCTCAGGCAGGATAGGCATGTTAATGCGGTATCGGTACGGCGCCAGACTGACCGTGCATCGTGCACGGTTCAGGAATGGCGTTATTGTCCCCCAGGGGTGTGACAGAATTTTGATGTAAATGTTACGGTTTGTTTTGTGTTGGTTGAAAAGTGACCAAAATTCTTTAGAACTTGGTGTGCCAGTTCAGTGAAGCAAAGTCGAATCCCGGGTTTGGGGAGTTGGTATAGCCATTGGAAAAATGGCTGTAACGCAGTGACACCGTGTGCCCGTTTTCCAGGGTGTAGCCACCTGCAAAATGTAGGGAGAAATTCAAGTTAGTTGACAGGTCGATGGCGCCGAAGCTCCGCTCGGTAAGGTAGGCAGCCCCGACACCCACTTCACCGAAAATCCCTTTTGCTTCTTGCTGTGGGTACCAGCGGAGCACCGGCTTTAATTCCCAGATCTGCTGCTTCTGGTCTTCGCCCCGGTAGTCAATCCACATATGGCTATAGCTGACCTGAGCCCACCACTGAAAGTGATGGTTACTCGGGTAGTCATAAAACTGATAAGACCAGTTCACGCCGACCATGTCGGAGCCCGCGATCGACTTCTGCTGGATCAGCGCACTGCCGAGGCCCTTACCGCCGCTCAGTATCAGCTCCTGAGCGCCTTCGCGCCACACTGCACCGGCGTAGGTTGTCGCTGAAGTCAGGGCCAGGTAAACACCGGTTGCCACCAGTGCAACAGCTTTTTTCCAATAGGAGAGTGATGGTGTGGGCACAGGGGCCGACACGAAAGAGTAGGGCATGATGTAGTCGCCGGTTATCGCTGTTAGAGGCAGTATTACAAGGTTAGCCGGAAACGAAATGAAGGCAAGCAGGCGCCCCGTTTCCGGGGCCCTGTTGTTACAGAAATGGCCGCAACCTTAGCGCCACTGACGCTTCAGTTGTCGCAGTGCATCGGAATGTAACTGCCGTGCTCGCTCCTGACTAAGGCCTAGTTGCTCACCAATGACCCGGAATGAGCAGTCCCGGTCCGAGATGAGTCCGTAGCGCAAGCTGAGAACGGTGCGCTGGCGTGGTGGCAGCTTGGCAACCGCGTCCCGCAGACGCTGGGCCAGTTCCTGATTGGAAACCAGCTCGTCGGTATTGAACATATCTCCCGCGGGGGCATAGTCCAGCCGCGTGCTGTTCTGGTCGTCGGAAATCGGATCATCCAGAGAGCCGGTTGGGCCGGGTAACTTAAGCAGGCTCTGCACGCGCTCCAGGTCGAGCCCCGTCTGTTTCGCCACATTTTCATCGGAGGCCGGTAGCCCTTCTGAGCGCACCTGGTTTATTGCCCGGTAAATATTGCGCAAATCGTCCTGCACATTGGCGGGCTGGCGTACCATGTCATCGTTGCGTCGCAGGGTCAGCTGGATTTCCTGCTGAATCCACCAATAGGCGTAGGTGGAAAAGCGGTAACCCATCTGGGGTTTAAAGCGCTCAATCGCCTTCATCAGGCCAACGTTGCCTTCCTGAATCAGGTCGATAAACGGCACCGAAGGATTGCGAAAACGCTTGGCGATGGCAATGACCAGTCGCAGATTGCACTGAATGAGCTTTTTGCGCTGCGCCTTGAATTTTTTCATCAGGTTTTGCAGGGCACTGCGGTCGCGCTGGGAGATATTACCGCTCGCTAACAGGTCGTCAGCTTTGGCAATAATCAATCCGTGATCGTAGGCCCCGGTACTCCCACGTTGCTCAACTCCTTCACTGCGCAAGTCCACCAGTGTCACGCCGCGTTTTTGCAGTAGCGCGATAATTTTTTCCTCCAGCTCCCGCAGTAGGCAGGTGGTGGTGTGTTCGTCTTCCGGGGTCAACAGGTCAAGCCGATAGAGATGCTTGAGGTAATTCTGCATCGGCGTGCCGACGTTATCGCCAAGGGAGTCTTCTGAGCCTGAGTCTTCTTCGATTGCCTCCGCGCGGGGTTGCATGGATGGATCCGGGTCTTCCTGTTGGAAGCTGCTCCCGGTTGCGTTGTTGCTATTTTCCTTCAGCCACTGGTCATCCCTTGTTTCAATATTTACTCGGGACAAAAGTCTGAACCTTATGCTGAGGCAGCGCAGTTTTACCTTGTGGACCACGCTGCTGCCGTAAAACTACCGGCGTCATCCTTTCGCAGGATCGCGGCATGGCGCAGAAATTGCCATGCGGACCAATTGACTATAGATGACTGCGTAGGGCCTGTGGAAACTGGCGCCGCAAAAATCGGGACCCGCGGGTACTGATGACTTGAGGAGGAGGAGTGGGATTGGTATTTAGCGGTAGAACCCCGCAGATTTCCGGGATTTCACCGCTTTTTGCCGGAAAATAACCTTTAGAGGTGTTCTCAGTTAACCGGTGCTGGCTTATTTGGTCCGGTTATAACCGCACCTGACGGTGCGGTTTTACCGACGTAGACGACTATCTGATGCGCTTGACCCGCAGCGAGCGGCCGCCCGTTGCCTTGCGCATAAAGAAGGAGCCCAGGGCTCCACGCTCCAGCGTGATCTGCTCGCCGTCGCGCCAGATGGCGCGGCCACTACCGGTTTGCCGCCACACCTGGCCGTTATCCAGCGTGAAAGTGTATTTCCCGTGGGCGCCTTCCACTGCGCTGGTAATCGTGGCCGAGATGGATTCCGGCGCGTCTTCAACGGCATCTTTTCCTTCGTGGCCAAAGCGCAGCTCGGCACGTGCCTTGAGATTGCCGGCAGCCTTGTCAAAGCACGCGAGTCGTTTTTGGTCATCGCTGAATTCAGTGCAGCGGCGCAGGGCGTCTTCCAGGGTTTCGGCGCTGGTGGTGGGCGACAAAAAGGAAGCGATAGCGAGCAGAAGAAACAGAGGTGCCAGAAAAGGTTTGGGATAGGGCAAAGAGGTAGCGCCTATTTTTCGCATAATGTCAGGTCCGTTCGTTGGGTCTGTTGAATATTGCACCACTCGTGCACGCCACACAATGTAATTTGAGTTGCCTGTCACATTTCCGATTGGCACGCCGTGGAAGAATATTCGAGGCGTAAGCATACAAAAATCATAAAACATCATAAACAACACTCAGGGGTGTAGCCGAATATGAAAAAGCTGTTGATTCCCGCAATTGCCATTGCCGCCGTCGGTGGTTATTTCTATTACACCAACCTCGAAACGACTGCGCCGCAGGCGGAAGAGGTTGTTGTCGAGGAAGAGCTAATCGTTGACGAAGTCGAATCCGCCGTAGCAGAAGCAGAGGCGGCAGCAGACGACTCTCTTGAGGCCGCAGGCGATATGATGGCCTCTGCAGAAGGGGATGTATTTGCCGACGTACCAGAAGCCATGGGCCACGCTCTGGATGAAACGTCAGAGGCAGTGCACGAGATGGCCGACGAAGCGGAAGAGCTGGTTGAGGAAATTGATCACAGCGAAGAGTAACGCTCGCTAAAGTTTACTTCTCGCTATCGTTTACTGCAGTCATTGAACAATACCCGAGTCGCGGGAGGAGTTATCCTTTTCGCGACCCGGGTATTTTTTTGTGGTAATTCATCGTTCTGATTAGTGCTGCTGCAGGTTCTGCAGTGCCAGGCGCAGGAAGCCGTCGGCTCTTTCCAATGCGTGTTCCGCTTCCGCGCGCTCGAGTCCACTCAGTATCATCATGATGGCCAGCTTGGCGTTGTGATCGCAGCGTATCAGCACCTCATCGGCTTCCGCGTAGCTCACACCGGTGGCCTCGACAACAATTCGCCGAGTGCGGTCCACCAGTTTCTGGTTGGTGGCTTTCACATCCACCATCAGGTTGTAAAAGCTCTTGCCGATGCGAATCATGCTGGCGGTGGTAAGCATATTCAGCACCAGTTTCTGTGCGGTGCCGGCTTTCATGCGCGTGGAGCCGGTTAATACTTCCGGTCCCACCTCTGGCAGAATGGCGATGTCCGCTTCTTTGGCAATGGCTGCGGATTTGTTGCAGGCAAGGGCTACCGTTGTGCAACCGAGGCTGCGCGCGTAGCGCAACCCGCCGGTGACATAGGGCGTGCGCCCGCTGGCCGCAATCCCTACCACCATGTCCTTGCTGGTCAGCTTGATGCTGCGGAGGTCTTGTTCACCCAGGGCGGGGTTGTCTTCCGCACCTTCCTGAGCGCGGTGTACCGCCTGTTCACCGCCGGCGATCAGTGGCACCACCATCCCTTCTGGAACGCCATAGGTTGGAGGACATTCCACTGCGTCCAGCAGGCCGATACGCCCGCTGGTGCCGGCACCCATATAGATCAGGCGGCCGCCGGCCTTGAAGGCCTCTACCGCTTTATCCACCGCCTCCGCGATCTCCGGCAGTACTTGCCGCACCACGCCGGGGACACCGCTGTCAGCGTCGTTGATCTTCTCGAGAATCCCGTAGGTGGGGAGCAGATCGATGTCCTGAGTGTCCGGATTGCGGGACTCACTGGTAAGTACGCCCAGATCCTCTTTTTGAGTGTCGCTAGTGCGATTGGGTGCAGCGCTGGCGCCTGAACTGGCGATCGATTTGGAGCTGTGGTCGGTCATATCCCCTCGCCGGCGATTGATTTATGCCCGGAACCTGGCGGTCGACCTGAAATGCGTGTTGGTCGAGATTGGGGAAAGTGTAATCACCCGGGCTGCAGTGCACCACTGCAGCCCGGATCTTTCGAATTGACTGGGGAAGGAGGGGATCAACCCTGAGCGTTGAACTGCTTGCCGTTTACGCCAACGCTGTCGTCACCCATCAGGTACAGATAGGTAGGCATGATGTCTTCCGGTGTGGTCACCGAGGCCGGGTCTTCCGCCGGGTAGGCTGCGGCACGCATATTGGTGCGGGTGGCGCCCGGGTTGATACTGTTGACCCGGATATTGGAAACACCGTCCACTTCATCCGCCAGGGTCTGCATCATGCCTTCGGTCGCGAATTTGGAAACCGCGTAAGCGCCCCAGTAGGCGCGACCTTTCAGGCCTACACCGGAACCGGTAAAGATTACCGATCCCGCCTTGGATTCTTCCAGTAGCGGCAGCATTGCCTTGGTCAATCCGAACGCGGCATTCACGTTGATCTGCATCACCTGTTGCCAGGTCGCATAGTGGTAGTTGGCCATGGGGGTGCGCTGGCCGAGTACGCCGGCGTTGTGCAGCAGGCCATCTAAACGACCGAATTCCTGGTCTACGCCCTGGGCCAGGTATTCCAGCTCTTCCCAGCGTACTTCGGAAAGATCCACCGGCAAAATTGCCGGCTTGGCGCCGCCCGCGGCTTCGATTTCGTCATAGACCGCTTCCAGCTTGGGTACAGTGCGGCCAAGCAGAATGACCGTGGCACCGTGGGCAGCGAAGGTTTTGGCGGCAACACGACCGATGCCGTCGCCAGCGCCGGTGACCAGAATAATTTTTTCTTTGAGCAGGTTGGCAGGTGCCTGGTAGTTGGAAATGATTTCGGACATTGCAGTATGCAGACTCGTTGATCGCGTATTTTTGTGGAAATTGCGCAGTGCAACTATGGGTTCAGGTAGTGTTTTTGCAGCAGCGGCCAGATCTCTTCCGCGTGGTGGATCAGGTGGTCTGCCTGCCAGTTTTCCGGGTCATCACCGGTGTCGATATAGCCATAGCTGCAGGCGATGGTGGGCATTCCGGCGGCGCGGCCAGCCATGATGTCGCGCTCGTGATCACCGACGTAAATCGCTTCCGAGGGATCACAGCCGATGCGGCTGCAGGCGAGCAGAATGGGCTCGGGATCGGGCTTGCGATGGGTAACGTCGTCGGGGCAGATGATGGCTCCGGGGGTAGGGAGGTGCGCGAAGGCTTGCATCAGGGGAATGGTGTAGGCCGAGGGTTTATTGGTCACCACGCCCCAGGCGATACCGTTTTCCGCCAGTTGATTGAGCAGTTTTTCAATGCCCGGAAAGGGTACGGTATGTTTGGCCAGGTGCATCAGGTACAGGTCCAGCAGGCGTTGGCGCAGCATGTCGAACCCGGGTTGCCCTTCGTCGACGCCAAAACCCAGATGCACCATGGCGCGGGCGCCATTGGAGACCACTTCGCGAATGGTGGCGTCTGCCAGAGGCGGCAGTTTTTCCTGTTCGCGCAATTGGTTGAGCACCACCACAAAATCTGGAGCGGTGTCGAACAGGGTGCCGTCGAGATCAAAGAGTACAGCTTTCATAGTCGGGTAATTCTGGATTTATTCGGCGGGGCGAATGGCGTGCATCAGGTAGTTGACGTCGACGTCCCTCGGATTCAGTTTGTACTGTTTGGTGAGGGGATTGTAGGTCATACCGGTGATGTCGCGGGTTTGCAGGTCTGCTTCCCGTACCCAGCGCCCCAGCTCCGACGGGCGGATAAATTTGCCGTATTCGTGGGTGCCTTTGGGAAGCATGCGCAAGACGTATTCGGCTCCCACTACGGCAAACAGCCAGCCCTTGGGGGTGCGGTTGATGGTGGAGAAGAATACATGGCCGCCGGGTTTGACGAGCTTGGCGCAGGCACGGATCACGGAAGACGGATCCGGTACATGCTCGAGCATTTCCAGGCAGGTGACGATGTCGAAGTTACCGGGCTGCTTTTCGGCGAGCTCTTCCACGGGGATGCGTTGGTAATCGATTTTTACGCCGGATTCCAGGGCGTGCAGTTTGGCTACATTGAGCGGTGCTTCGCCGAGGTCGATGCCGGTGACATCGGCGCCGCGCTGTGCCATGGCTTCGGTGAGAATGCCGCCGCCACAGCCTACGTCGAGTAGCTTCTTGCTGGCGACGGGGGCGCGCTGGTCGATGTAATTGGCGCGCAGGGGATTGATCTCGTGCAGGGGTTTGAATTCACCCTGCTGGTCCCACCAGCGGCTGGCCAGTTGTTCAAATTTGGCGATTTCCGCCGGATCTACGTTGATCATCAGATATGGGTTGCCATGTTGATGCTTTTAGATGGCCCTGTGGCGGCCGTGCTGGCGGTGGCTTCTCGCGGGACACGCCGTAAACCCATCCCTGGGGGCTCGTCTGCGGCCGTCCAGGCCGCAGA